>CAZAQI010000030.1:0-19172 GCA_964487465.1 uncultured Candidatus Bathyarchaeia archaeon | reverse complement strand
CTATACTTTACCCAAACCGGTGAAGCCAACAGGGAAGAGACTCTAAAAATCGCAAAAGAAAGAGCCGACGAATTAGGGATCAAGGACCTTGTAGTTGCTAGTACAAGAGGCGATACTGGAAAACATGCGGTAGATTATTTCAAAGATTACAACGTAGTCGTTGTTCCCCACGTAACAGGGTTCAGGGAACCCGGTAAACAGGAACTCTCACAGGAAGCTGCTAACGAGATACAGGAAAAAGGTGGAACAATAGTTATAGCAGCTCACACCTTCAGCGGAATCGACAGGGCGATTCAGGCAAAATTCGATACCATGTACCCGGCAGGTATAATCGCTCAGACACTGCGTATGTTTGGACAGGGAATGAAAGTTGTGCTTGAGATAGCTGCTATGGCAGCAGATGCAGGGGCGATCCCAGTAGATAAGGACGTCCTTGTTGTCGCGGGTTCTGGTCGAGGGGCGGACACAGCAGTTATACTTCGTGCGGCCCCCAGTCACAACTTCTTCAATATGGTAGTAAAAGAAATCGTGGCAAAACCAAGCCAGCTATAGGGGTAATTCAATGAGTGACAAACTACTCGTAATAATCGCCACCGAAAACAAGCCCAAGGCTTTAACCGCCTTAATGTATGCAGGAGCCGCTATCCGAAATGAATGGCTAGAAGACGTTAAAGTAATCTATTTTGGGCCAATCGAGCAATTAATGACCACTGACGAAGAATTAGCTAACGCTGCTATAGAACTAGCAGCCAAATCTGAAACCTATGCCTGTAAAGCAATAAGCGATAGAGAAAGTATTAGTGAAAAAATGGATGAGATGGGAATTAAAGTAGAATACGTGGGAAGTATCATCAGCGACTTTATCAAACAAGGCTATACGCCTATGGTGTGGTAAATGATCCTAGGAATCAGCGCCAGTGGAAGACAAGCCCGTCGAGATGAGGGCGGTAAGCTCATCAAAGGAGTAAACGAGGAGATGGTCAAATATATCCTTGAGAAGACAGGTGAACCCTATGAGTTTATCAGCCTAGGTGGCAAAACGATAAAAGGATGTCAAGCATGCCTTGAATGTGCTAAGGATAATATTTGTGTAATAGATGATGATTGGGCTAAAACCAGAGACACGCTACTCAAGGCAGATGCTCTGGTATTCGGCGCACCTAATTATTATGGCACCATCAATGCTCTTGGTCACGCATTTCTTGAACGCACTTTCAGCCTAAGACACAGAGAAAAATTCCCCCTCTCGGGTAAACTTAATGTCATAGTGGCTACAGGATCACAGGAAAATAACCCCGCCGAGAAGTATATCCGAAAAATTTTCCGCAGTAACTATATGGCAGAGCCCATAGGTGTCCTGAAACTCAGTGGCATATCACAATGTTACCAATGTGGTTATGGGCACACATGCGCTGCAGGATCTGTTGTTGCTAAACACGGATATCTCGATGAAATAAAGGACTATCATCTACCAATCATTGATCCCGATGCCTATAGAAGGGCAGAGATTATCGCACATAGGCTCGGAGAAATTGTAAGAAGAAAAAAACACCATGAAGAATACTGAAAATCTCTCCGAGAATTCACCCGATATTTCCTCGTATTTTTCTCAATATGATTTCCAAATGTAATTAGAGCAAGAAACTCAAGATATATTTCTCTTACCCTAAACTATAATAGAGTTCCCTGCTTTGTTTTCCGTAAACATCGCTTGGTACAACATCAACCATTGGATCACGATACCCGGTGATTCCATTGAATCTTAGAATAGTAAAGAACCTAGGCGATCATAACCCCATGAGAAGGCGTACAGAGATGTATGAGAACAATAAGCAAAATGATAACTCAACAGGATTCAAGGGAACAGAATTCAATTATCCAATTCTATATGCTGTAAAAGGAGCAACTAGCCCAAGTGAACTAAGGAAAGAAGATAGGCGTGCCTCCAAAAATACACAACACATTGACGAGCTATGGATGACTGAACTGGAAGAGGCAAAGCAGCCGGATCGCGATAACTACTTCATAACAGATGACTCATTTAGAAGCCTCTGTGTGGAATTAAACGAGGGATCAAACGGATGGGCCCTCTTAATGAATCTAGATGCCTCCCAGGTAGAGGGGATTACATCAAGACTGAACTCTAGGAAACTCAAGGCATTTGCTTACGGAGAAACAGCATCAATACTTAAACAGGCGGGTGTCCCGTTCATTGACTTAGGGCCAAGAGACTCTGGTGCCATATACTTTGCTCAACTATTAGTCAGGTACGCTCTTATATATGCTAGAGACTTAGGCGGGGACCCACATGAGGTATCCCACTCTATAGAGGAATACGCTCCCGGTGTAACCCTATTATTCGGTGAACCTAGCGATGAAAGCATAAGATTCGCACAAGGGCTACTGGGTTTAGGTGTACCTGTTATTTCCCGTGCGGGAGAGTTGGGGCTAGTGGGGCACATTCATTGTGTTGAATCATTAAATGAGATGATGGATATAGCTTGGAAGCTCCCTAATATTAGGGCTAGACTCGTTACCCATGCTTCTCCGGATTTACCCGTCCTCTCTGGACCAATTTACCGGAGAGAGACATTAACAGATGATATAATCGCCGTCAATTTAGAGGGATCAGAAAATAGCTTCATGGTATGTAGACCCGGTAACATACTTCATGACGAAGTTCATGTAAAGGGTCAAATAAGCACAGCTTCAGGATTTCAGTCTCCTAGTAGAGCTAGGTAACCCAATGGCAGATCCCCCGATAACCCTCTGGGTGGAAGCTATTATCAAGAGGGTCTCTAAATACGCGAAAGGTGTAAAGATACAGAGCCGAGGCGGGGTGGAGTTATGCTCCAGATGACAAAGGAGGCACAAGAATCAGACGTAACACTGAAACATATAGGGGGAATGATAATAACCGAGCTACGGAACGAGTTCTCTGAGATCGGTCCTGTTGAAGTATCCTTTTTCCTTGATAAGGAGACTGAGAAAAGGCTCCGTCCAGAGTTAGATGTTTATAGAGATAATAGAAAAAACCTAATTGAATCTGTTTCTGAGGATACTCTAGATACTTTTTATGGGTGTACCCGGTGTAGAAGCTTTTCCTTAGGGCACGCTTGTACTGTTACTCCGGATAGACCTGCCCAATGTAGTAAACCATGGTATATGTTGAAGGCTTACGCCGTTCTTTCTCCAGGTGACACATACAATCCATGTACTCTTATTGAAAAAGGTGAATGCGTTGACCCCGTTAAGGGTGAGTATCAAGGAGTAAATGAATCTACAGCTACTAGGACGAATGGTGTGGTGGATAGGGTTTATCTTCATAGTATCTTTGGATATCCTCATACGGCTTGTAGTTGTTTCCAGAATGTTGCTTATTATATTCCAAAAGTTGATGGGATAGCCATAATGGATAGAGGATACAAGGGTATAGCGCCAGGGGAGATGACATGGACTCGGTTAGCTAACCTTGTGGCAGGTAGACAATACCCTGATGGAGCAGCCACTATTGCTACGCAGTATCTCCGCTCACCCAAATTCCTTCAGGCTGATGGAGGATACAAGAGAGTGGTGTGGATGACTGAGACATTGAAAAACTTTGCACTGGAGTCGATACCATCAGAAGATAGATCTAGGATCCAAACGGAGAAGAACGTGACTACTTTAGACGAATTAATATTATCATAGAAACTTTAATACCTTATATATGAAAAACACACGTGACTGATTCCGACACTGTTTAACTGTGTATTAATAACAAGAAAAGTACTGGATCCATTATCTATTTGATGTCTTATCTGCTTCTTCTTGAAAACCCTTCATCATGTCACATTTTTCACAGAGCAAGTGGACATATGTATAGAGGTCATCGGAATGTAGCTCATCTTTTTTTAGTAAGGTATCGCTAAAAAGATCTTTTCCCTTGTATATTTTCTGTTCAACCTCGATCTGTGCACCGCAGCGTAAACAATGGGTCCTTACTTTTATTCTGTCTTTATTCAATCTTATCTAATATTTGTGGTAGATCATAATTAATAAACCATTAAACATAAAGCTAGGTGTTAAGCACATATCACTTAAGCGAAATTATCGCTAATTTAAAACAAGTATTTCGTCACACCTAACGAGAATTACTTATATCTTCTTAAGTGTCTAATATTTTCAATCTGACTCAATGATCTGAAAAAGCTTAGGTAATCAAATATCAGGTATTCTAGGAGAGCCTATTGACTAGGTCACGTAAACGCTTCACATCGGAAGCTAAAACTTCAAACCAGTCACCAAAAGGACAAAAGTCATCAAGGACAGCCTCCTCTAGGCGTTCATTATACACTAATGGATACAATCGACACCCTTCAGGTCTGAAGGAGTAAATCCCGCATCCAGTTGCCTCTAGGAAAAAACATTTTCCACTACGGTTCCTTAGATAAAACTCGTCTCCTCTTTTAACCACAAAATCAGTGAAACTATATCCGTGTTCAATAATTCTCGTAATATCTTCATCTGTGAGGGGCATTCTTGTTTCTATGCAACACGCTACACAGTCATGAATCCTGCATGGAACACCGCTACCAAGAGGAAACTTTTTTCCATTATGCATTGAACCGCTTTTTTTCTTCAAAAGAGAACCACATAAAGTACTGTCACGATATTACTTAATACACTCGATTATTCTTCGATCGTTACCTGTTGTTATCTCTCAATAGGAATTGTGAAGCTAAACCGTGATCCTTCCTCTAATCCACTTGATTCAACCCATATTCTCCCACCATGGGCTTCCACAATACCCTTACAGATGCTGAGGCCTAATCCAGTTCCAGGCACACTTTCATTCACTATCCCGGGAAATGGCTTAAATAACTTCTCAACCTCCTCCTGAGAAACACCTCTCCCCTCATCAGCAACACTGAAAATAGCATAATCCTCCTTAAGCCGAGACTCAACCAAGATCGTTGACTTTTTTGACGAAAACTTTGATGCATTACTTAGAAGATTCAAAAATACCTGAAATAGCTTAACTCTATCTGCAAATATTGTACCTTCATAACCCAGATTAAATGATAACTTCTGATTTTTCGAGGAAAGAACCGGTTTAACTTCAACTTGGATCTCATCAATTAAGTCTCTGATATTCACTGATTCGGTACGTAGATCAAATTTATTCATTTCAAGACGTTGAAGATCCAGTAAGTCATCTGTTAACCGAATAAGCCTATGAACATTCTTCAAAATAACATCGAAGAACTCCTTAACGGAATCTAGATCTCCTGAATTCAGAGCCGATTTAACCAACTCGGTATAACCCTGTATAGAGGTAAGAGGGGTTCTAATTTCATGAGTGGCTCTATTGATGAAACGAGACTTTAGAACATCTAACTCTTTCAGTTTCCGGTTACTCTCAGCAATCTCCCTAGTTCGCTGTCGAACCCGTTCCTCTAGATGATCCAGTTGTTTAATGTTTGAAATTGCGGATGCTACATGTGATGCTATTATCTCCATTAGAGTCCGGTCTATTTCCGAGAAATTATCAGGTACTTCACTTTCTAGATTGATAACAGCAACAACTCTTCCTCGATTCTTCACAGGTACTGCCAACTCAGAAATGGTCTGGGCTCCATCAACCATAACGGTCACATAATCTGGATCAAGTCTAGTATCAGGCACATACTGGGTTAACCCTGTCATCGCGGCTCGAACCACTATCCCTGGACCGGAGAGGGGCAGATCTCTATAATCCTCCAAGGTTAGGCCCTGTACATAGATTGCCTTAACGCAGTCATCCTCTATAATATTAAAGTCGCCCACATTAAACCCTAATACCTCCTCAATTATATCAAAGGAAATCTCCCCCACGAAAGACAAACTATCCGCGGACTGCAGACGGGAAGCATGAGCATGTAACACCTCCAAGCCCTTAAGATACTCCATGCGACTATTCTGTGCCTTTATTCGAGTAACCGCGGAGGCAACATGTTGAGCTAATATTCTGAAGAGTTGAACATCAGCCAAGTTAAACGCGTTTACCCGTTCATGTTCAAGGTTAATCACAGCAACTACTTCATCATAAACGATTACCGGTACATCCAGTTCTGATCTGTGAATTTTGCTTCTAGCCTCTGCGTATCTTGAAACATACATAGGGTCTAGACTAGTGTCACAGACAAGTTGAGTTGTCATGGAGTTCACTGCACGGACAGTGATTCCCGATCCATCTAGGGCTAATGGCTTAATCTTCTCTTTAGACCCCCCTAAGGATTTTATGAAATGTATTTTCCTCTCCTTTATGACTCCAAAGGTTGCTGCAGAGAATCCGAATATTCTATCCACAGTATTCAGGGTAATATTTGCTACTTGGACTAGGTTCTCAGTCTGGGCTAGTTCCGCTGCGTTCCTATGAAGAGCTTCAATTTGTAACTCATATTTCCGTTCTTTTTCGTTAACGTGATTCTTATGGCGCATAACCAAACCCGTTAAATAGTCTAAGAAAAGTTGATTTGAGGAGTATGAATTTCCCCGGCATATAACTTCATCTAATTGGTTTTCATTATAACATCCAATTCTCATCTTATTCTCTGTTTGTTCCACAAGAATAATGAGTGCTTCAAAATGGCTTTGGATGCACTTGTACCATGTTTCTTTTTTATTAGGTGCATTATATAGGACTACACAGTCAGGTTCTCTAGGGGCTAAACGTTCCCATTCTTTATAATAAGCTTTAACCGGTGAAATTTCTGTGTAGGATTCTAGATGAGTTATTAGTTTAGAGACCCCAGCTACATCACCTTGAGGGTAGAGAAACAGAACACTATAATTATAAGCCATTAGGAGTATCCTACCGAATCCAATCGATTTTGGTATTTAGATATAATGGATGCTTATGGGTGAACATTATTTTATTATTTTGTAAGACGATTTTAGTAAACTTTGTGAATAAAAAACATCATATAAAATAGAACGGAGTAACCTGAATTAAAATATATACCAGGATACTTCAGTTTTAATTCTTTTAAACTGTAAAATATAACTATAAATCCTTACTCTTTCTACTTATTTAAGCCAGCTGATAAGAAAAAAGACAAGTAACCGAACGGAGATAAAGAATGAATATAATCTACCCTGATGCAATATCCCTATATGAAGCAGCAAGCCAAAGACAACAATAAATGCCCCCTATGTGGAACCAGCAAGATACTTCAAGACCCTACAACAGGTGAAGCAATATGCAATAGCTGCGGATACGTATATCAAAAAGAGATGCTTAGCACAGCCCCCGAGTGGAGAGCCTTTAATCTAAAAGAGAGACAAGAAAAAACCCGGGTCGGAGCACCATTAACACAGACAATACACGACCGGGGGCTAAGCACTAACATAGGTTACCAGAACCGAGACCACACAGGGCGAAAACTGGCACCCGAACAAAGAAACACCTTCTACCGGCTACGAAAATGGAATCGAAGAAGTAAGAAAACAAGCAGCTCAGATAGAAACCTCACACAAGCACTAGGTCACATATCCCAAATAGGCAACGAACTGGGGGTGCCTAGGAACGTAACCGAGACTGGTGCCACTATCTACAGACAAGCTCTAAAAAAAGACTGTATTAAGGGAAGAACCATCGAGGGAATAGCCGCTGTAAGCTTGTATATAGCTTGCCGGGTTTGCGAGATCCCCAAGAACCTATCAGATATAGCGGCCATGACCAACAATGATAAGAAAAGCTTGGCACGAGACTATAGATATCTTGTAAACCTACTAGACAAGGATATCCCTAGGATCAGCACGGGGAAAATCATTTCTAAACTGGTGCAACAACTAGAGCTCTCAGGTAGGGTAGAGAAAATCAGCCTAGATATTTTGGAGACTGCAAGTACATTAAGATTAACAAACGGGAAGAGTCCTAGTGGTATGGCTGCCTCTATCATCTACATCGCGTGCAACATCATGGATGAGAATAGAATACAGAAGGATATAGCAGAGAAAGCCCAGGTAACCTCAGTGACCATAAGAAATAGATACAAAGAACTTATGTCTAATTTGAACATAGAAACCAGCTTATAAAATATTGGTATAGAAGAAAACAAAAATTATTTACTTATTTTTTTCTTTATTTATTATCATGAATCCAGCCGTAGCAGCGAGATTCGTGAACAAGATCATCACGATCACGATATCAGTAATAGGCGGCATCTGTAAGCCTTGCTCCACGGGTATAAAAGCGGTTAACCCCGCGGTAAGACCCCTAGAAACCATCAATGAGACAATCAAAGCATCATCAACATATCTATTATCAAAAAATCCTATGGCCCTGTAGCTAAGCCACCTGCTCACAATCATCAAACCGGTTAAAACCAAGGCAATAACTAGAACTCTAAGGGTTACCGTCTCAAGGTTAAACATCACACCTAGTAAAAAGAAGAAGGTATTCTTAACCAGAAAAGAAACCTCATCCTGCATCACATCCATAGCCGTGAAAAAACGTAGGACCCTGCGTCGTATATATAAACGAGTCCTGAAAAATTCAGGTAGATTACCGATCATAATACCAAAAACCAGTACGGCTACTACACCGCTACCCCCCAGGGATTCAGCTAGAGAATGCAATATAATTGAGACCGCCAGTGTTATCAAATACTTTAGAGAAAGTTCCTCTCGCACGTAAACCAGTAAAAGAGTCCACCCAATGGAGAATACGAAACCCAATACAACCGCAACTACTAGATACTGAAGAATATTCAGTATGGCCACACTTGGACTCAAACTAATTGTAACGGCTTGAATAATCAATGCCACCGTGGTGATTATGGTTACATCATTAATGACAGACTCAAACACCAACATTTGAGAAACAACCGGATTCAGATTCAATTTACGTGTAAAATACATAATGGGAAGAGTTGAAGTCCCGCTACAAATTACCCCAAGAATAAGACTGGCCACAGGTGACCACCCCAGTATAAGCCATAAAAAACCACTACAGATCAGACTCGTAATAATTAGAACAATAACCGTAAAAATAGTAGATGTTCTCATAGTTATAAGTGCCTCATGAATATCGGTTGTGAGGCCGCTCTCCAGTAAGATAATAATGATACTGAGTGTAAAAACATGGTTAATTAATCCCGAGAAATCATTAAGGCCTATGATCCCAGTTAAAGGTCCAAGGATTAATCCGAATATTATCATAAAAACTGATTCAGGTACACCGATCTTATTAAAGAGAATATGGCCAATAACCGCAACGATAACTGTGAAGCCCATTATGGTTAAAACATTAAGATACATATCACATCACTAAATAATTGGACCCTAATCACAGACCGTATCATCCCTATATTAGTTAATAAGACGATTAAATAAAAAAATAATAAAATATCCGAGAAAAAGATAAGGCAAAACCTAATCCTATTCCACTACTTTAACATTAGCAGCTCTTGGACCTTTAGGAGAGTCTTCAATTTCAAACTCTACCTTCTGACCTTCTCGAAGCTCAAAAGCTCCTTGTATTGCTGAGTTATGACAAAAGACATCTTCTTCTTCTCCCTCAACGCCAATAAAGCCGTAGCCTCTATCAAGCCATTTTTTAACTATACCTTCCAACTGTTTCACCTCACCTTAGAATAAATCTAACAATGCATATACACCCCTCCATATAAACCCCCACTACTTTTCAACACCTAACAATCTTTGAGTTGAAGATAATCAGGCCTAGTTTATACAGTTGACAGGAATACCTTCCATATGGATCTGTTTATGACTCAGCTGGACATGGACATGAATACTCACATTTTACTAAACCTGTTTCCAGTTTTTGTAGCATGTCTTTGTGTTTACTCGGTGGTATTGCCTGTTGAATAATCTGCATCAAAGCTTTCAGAAAACGTTCAATCGGACACTGTATAGAATCCTCGCTCATTCTCAATAAATCAAGATATGTGGATGAGGCGTCAGGTATCTGGGTTTCCACAGCTTTCTCCCATTCATCAAGTTTTTTTATATATAGTTTCTGTAGTCCATCTGTCTTAAACCTCTGTGGAGCCATCCTAACGCGCCCATCATAGGTATCAAATCGTTTCATACTATGCTCTAGAAATGCAGTGATTAACCCTATTTCTTCCCGTGATAGATAATTTTCAATAGACCTTGAACACATAAGAGAATCTACTCTTCAATACCTTCAGCCATAATTAAAATTATGCCTAGTACCAGGATTCAAACCCATTCTCTAAAGCTTTATGAAAATTCACTAAATATTTGTCATCAGCGCCGTGTTCATCATGGATCTGTTCATACTCAGTCTTCAACTCATCCAACCCCTGGATTTCATGAGGAGGATCGTTCACACCCATCTCGTTTTTTAGTGAGTCAAAGATCATGGGGTTACTTAACGCGGCTCTTCCTATCATCACACCGTTAACGCCTTGTTCCTGGAGTAATCTAACCTTATAGGATGAATCGATCCCCCCATTAGCTATCACCGGAATACCTCGCGCTTCTTGGACGCACTCCGGGAAGACAGAGTAATCCTCTGTCTCAGCAGAGCCCTGTCTCGCGTGTTTGGCGTGGATTATGAAAAAATCGGGGTCAACGTCTCTAAGGTTATTCAGGTAAAGCTTCTGTTCCTTCTCAAATTGGTTAAGCCCTAGCCTGATCTTGACGGATATTGGGAACCCGTAATCCTTGATCAGTTTCACAAGTCGCTGTGTTTTCGCACCCCTTTTAACCATAGCGGCTCCCTTCCCGTGTCTAATAACATTCCTGCTTGGGCAGCTCAGATTCAGATTGAATCCCTTAAACCCAGGATATTCTTGAAACCCGGATAAGAGACGTTCAAGCCTCTTCTCACTGCTGGAGAGTATCTGAACTTGGACGGGGGTAGGGTCCTTTACACTTATCTTCTCAAGGGTGTCTTTACTTTTTCTCAGGATGGCCTGTACATGTGACATTTCTGTGAAGGTTAGATCTGCTCCATGGCGATGAGCTAGGGTACGTAGTACGCTGTTTGAGTATCTTTCCATCGAGGCTAGCATGTACTGGAACATGGAGAGTAATGCTATGGGCGGAATAAAAGGAGTGTCCAGAGAATATTTTCGTTCTTCCTAGATAGACTAGGTTACATTGGGCGCTACTAGTTAACGCTCACAGAAATTTGGTAAAGAAGAAAACTTGGTTAAGTATGCCCTTAATTGAAATTTAGCGCCAAGAATTATGAACACGAAAACTATGCTAAATTTTATATTTTCTTGACGTTAACTAGTTACTGGTTTCCCCTTTCATTTCCAAATGTTCACCACAAGGATTGATTTGGGGAAACCAGATTAATTCTCTGCCCTTCCTATATTACAATTTGAGGGTCTATTTGGGTTACAGTTCATTACATATTTAATCATAATGTTATCAAAAATTTTATAAATTTTAGTAAATATCTGTAAAACAAAATGAATGATAAAAACACATGTAAAGACTGCAATTATGCCCATGACCTAAAAGGATGCGCATCACACCACATAGAGGCGACGCGAAGACTGATAGCGAAGGGTAAAGTAGTGGAAGCAGACAATAATCTGAAGGGAATTCAGCAACACCTAAAAGAATAACTCTTCTCTTTCATATATACATTAAATCGGCGAGCCTTCATGAAATTAAAGGATTTTGAGTTCAGTTTAAGAGAGTTCGGGGGTAGTCTAGGAGACTTTGGTACCTTGTTACCCTTTATCGTTGGTTACATAGTGATATGTGGATTTAATCCCGCTGGGCTCCTCTTAGGGATCGGATTAACAAATATCTTTTTGGCCCTCACCTACAGGATACCCCTCCCCGTACAACCTCAAAAGGTCGTAGGCTCAGTCGCCCTCTCTCAAGCATGGTCCGTATCACAAGTAATTGGAACTGGATTCGGAGAAGGAATAATCTGGATAATACTGTCACGATCACAAAAAATCAGTGATCTCCTCATGAAGGCACCTAAACCAGTTGTCAGGGGGATTCAGCTTGGGCTCGCGATAACCCTAGCCTTAACAGGGGCCGAGCTTATGAAACCTCAACTATCTTTGGCCCTCATTTTTTTGGCCATAGGTTTTCTACTACTAAGTAACAGGTATCTCCCCAGTAGCATATTCTTAGTATTATTCGGTTTCATATACTCTATATATACTGGAAGGCTTGAACTCTCTAGCATAAGCTTCGGTGTCCGTCTCCCCCAACTTTACCTATTTAATCTAGATGATATCGTATATGGGTTCATTTACGCTGGGTTTGCACAACTGTTTCTCACACTAACCAATGCAGTAATAGCCACAGCATCTCTTGTACACGAACTCTTTCCCGATAGAAAAGATATAACACCGAAAAACCTCATGACGAATATGGGGGTCATGAATATTGCTTTACCCTTTATGGGTGGGATGCCCTTATGTCATGGAGCTGGAGGGTTAGCTGCACAATACCTTTTTGGGGCCAGAACAGGAGGTGCCATACTGATGGAGGGTGTTCTTGAAATTACACTCGGCTTATTTTTCAGTGAGAGTATTCACGACATTTTTACAGCTTTTCCCGAGTTCATAACCGGCGTAATGCTATTTATGGCAGCAGTGGAGCTAGGAAAAGTCGCGTTTAATATAGAGAAAATAGATTCTAGGATTGTTTTATTTACTGCTCTCGTCTCCGTTGTCTTCAATATAGCTTTAGGTTTCACGGCGGGGCTACTACTGTATGTTGCTATTGAACATGGAATAATTGATCTAAGGAAATAGAAAATGACTGCAATACAGGCTAGAAATTTAGCAAAACCGTAGGGAAAACTCACCGCACTAGACGACATCAGTTTTAAGATAGAGTAAGGCGAGATCTTAGGATTCTTGGGACCCAACAGCGCTGGTAAGACAACCACGATAAAGATGCTTGTAGGTCTAACAAATCCATCCCATGGCCCTAGATGGATATGCTCTTCTACCTTTTACGAGGTTAAATACACCTAGTTAATTCTTTTATTGGTCACTTGGATAATGTTTATCAATTACACAGTTTGATGTGCCCAGAGTGAATAGGTTGAACGATGAAAGGCTCCCATCTGGGCTATATTACATAGCCTTATCCTCGTTCCTGTTTCAGTTATCAAGACATCTCGTTCTACCTGTTTTCACATTGTATCTATTGAGTGTAGGAGCTACCCTAGCCCAAGCAGGTTTAATCCTAAGCATACAGAGCTTTCTCCTAATTATATCCAAGATCCCTCTAACTATGTTGTCTAAAAAAATCGGGGAGGACCGTATGTTTAAAATAGCATTCCTTGTTCAAGCCACAGCCCCCCTATTATACGCATATGCGCCTAACATGTACTGGCTCTACATTATCCCCTTCTACCAGATAATCGCACGAGGTAGCTTCAACCAGATGGCCATGTCTAGAGCATCAAATATGGTAACAAGCGATAAACAGGGCGACGCCTTGGGGCGATACATGGGTATCATGTCTACTGGTATGTTTATCGGACCTTTGATCAGTAGCGCATTACTCGTCTACTTGGATTATCGACAACTCTTCCTAACATCATCAATATTCCCTTTAATCGCACTAGGTATATTCATTAAAACCATCCCACAGCATGAAAACCAGGAAACCATGGAAGTAGAAGAAGCTCCAGCGCTTGGGGGGCTTAGAAAAGTTCTCAAGATACGAAACATCCAGATACTCTCCCTAATCAGAACCACCTACAGCCTAACAAACACCATGTTCACAACTCTCTTCGCAGTGTACGTCACCCAGACACTGGGATTCACCGAGTCCAGGGCCGCGCTTCTCTTTAGTATCATGGGTTTCACCAACGCTGTAGTAAAAATCCCCGCTGGATACATTGGAGACATACTGGACTCGAAAAAAGTTTTGCTAGCAACCTTCGCGTCATTAATCTTAGTCTATATCAGCGTAGCCTACGTCAAGAGCTTCAACGCACTTGCAGTGAGTCTCTTCCTCTTCGGCGTCTGCTGGGGAACAAGAGCAGTAAACGAGTGGGCAACCCTAGCAAAGACCGTTAACCCAGAGAACAAATCTATAGCTATGTCATATATGTCCAGTATCTGGGGCGTAGGTGCCACCCTCGGCAGTATACTAGCAGGTTACTTGGCTGAAAACATAGCTTTTTCCACTATCTTTCTAATATCTGCCGCAATAAACCTACCCGCCATACCAGCCTTGTTATTGTTAGAGAATACAGATGAACAGACCCATACTGCCTGAATTATTTTTGGAAGTAGGGTTTAATCATAACCAACCTGGGTTACAGGTATTCTTAACCCTATGATGAAACCAATCACGCCAGCAGCAATAATCATCATTTGCCCAGTTTGGCTTTGAGTGGAAATCTCTAACATAGGCAATAAGTAGGTGGCTCCATAGGCAAACACACCTCCGATCAAGAAACCGGGAAGTAACCTCTGAATCAGCATGTAACCAAGAATTAATGCCACTAAACCAGCTACAGCTAGAACTGTGGGTGAAATATTCGAGATATCAAAAGGCAGCTGATCCATGATATCCTGACTGGGCTGTAATCCAAGGAGGAGAGCTGAAAAAGTCTTCATACAATCACGTTGATAATAAATAATCAGTAATGTAAAAAATTTAGGAAACAAAAAAGACTGTAGCTACTGGTTTCGCTCATCTTTAAATATAGAGGAATAAAGACACTAATTGTGGATAAAAATGAGTGAAGAAAAAATTAAGAAAATCAGTGAAAAACTGGTGGAAAAACAAATAGAATTAGCAAAGGCGAAAAGAGATAAAACCAACCCGGGGAAGGTCGTTGCTTTGGAGCATGAGGTAATTAATCTACGAAGAGAGATTAACCAAGAACTCCAAAAAATCATACAGAAAACAAAATAATCCTTAAAAGGTCCATAATGTTTTCGCTATAACTTTTTTTTATAATTCCCCATTTTTAGTGTTACGGTTAAAACGCTAAAGAAAATATGGGGTTATTTGTTATCCGTTACTGTGTAATAGACATGGTTTTTCTGTACAATAGGCCTTGCTATTAAGGGATCAAGTACCTCTCCATCCAATACATCTTCATCAGCAGATGTTGCAACAACTTCTCCCACAAAAAGTGTGTGATCTCCCATCACATGAGACTCAACTACTTTACACTCCAAGTGGCCAAAACACTCCTTTATTCGTGGAGCACCTACTTTCAGCGAAGGAATTGCAGTAAGCCCTGTCTCTTTCCACTTATTGACGTCTTTACCTGATTTAACTCCACAGTAATGCATCTCTTTCTCGATGGATATACCCGGTGAGTTCACTACAAATTCCTCTGTTTCTTCAATCAGTTGATGACTGTAACGCTGGGGAGAAATCCCTATGCACACATAGGGAGGACGAATACTAATCGGCATATACATTCCCACTGTAATGATATTCGCTTTATCGCCAGAACCACAGGTAACTAGTACAACGTTTCCAGTAGGACCTACCTGTAACCTACGCTTTTCAGATAATTCAACCTTAGCCATAAGAGATCAAATAAGAGTGAGATAATTAAACATCATTATGACTAGGATAAGTCTTCAAATACGAGAGATTCTAGCAGGTTATGGGTTTATAACAGGTTCACCATAAGTCACAAGGGTTATGGTTTTCTTGACTTGTTCAATGACACGGATTTTATTAAATATGATATCCTTCAGTATATCTTGCGACTCGGCCTCTAAGACTGTTATGACATCGTGAATGCCATATACTATGTAGACTTTTACAACTTCATCTATCTTTTTTAATAACTTGACTACCTGCTTCTCCTGTCCAAGTTCGGTATCAACTAGCACGAATGCCTTCATGTTATATATAGTAAATATTAACACACTTATCTAGGTTTAGAATGTATCGAGAGAAAAAGTTTAAACTGTTTGATGCTTTGTGTCCTTAAAAAGGCTGCATGGAACTGCGGTCATCACTAAGAAAATCAATAATTCAGAAACGTAGTGTATCTAGCATAACATCTGAGTCCGGAAGGGTAGTAATAAAAAGGCTGTAAAATTGATAGAACCTATTTTTCATTAAATAACAACCTATATTTTAAGTGGTTATTAATATTAAAAAATGATTATAGGTATTCTCCAAATTCTTCCTCTATCTCTTCGAAGCCTTCTTTGTAGTATTCTTCTTCCTCGGGGTCAAGGTGGTATAATAGTTTCAGGAACTCTCCAGCATGAACGCGTTCCTCGTTCGCTATATCGATTAAGACCTCTTTTGCCAGTTTATCGTCCGTTGATTCAGCTAGCTGCATATACAGTTGTATGGCCTCGTATTCTGCTGATATCATGAATCTTATTGCCCTGATTAACTCGCTTTTAGTGAGTTTGCGATCAAAGGCGTTTCCAGAGAAGGGGTTTCCGAATTCAGGCATTGTTACCGAGTATATTAATGGTTGAACAGGATTTGAATGTTATTATTTTCTGATGGTGTTTACTATGGCCTTATTTTAGGGCTTTACAAACTCAGAGTATTTATTAGATATATTATTAACCGCTTTAAGGTTTTAACATTTATATATACTAGACGCTACAGACAAAAAAGGATCAAGGAAAAAGGGGCTTGTAAAATAATGGAAGCATTCATACTAGTAAAACAGAAGCCTGGTACAGGTAATATCTTGGATGAGTTACTTGAACACGAACAAATCGAAGAGGCGTACCCGGTTTATGGAATATACGATATTATACTCAGGGTTAAGGCAGAGGATCAACAGGGTCTTAACAAAGTTGTCAACTATACCATAAGGCGACGCAAAGAAATAGAAACAACCATAACGATGATAATAACCTGATTACCTATATTTTTGGAGTTTCCTTAAACCCATTTAGGAAGGGTGTGATCGTTTTATCAAAATCTATATTTCGCAACATATCTGTCCTGTGACATGAGTGTTACAATAACCCAGATCGAGGGCTGGAAGCTAAAAGCAGAAGCAGACGGGTTCACAGTAGTCAGTGGTAAACCCGATCTAGAGAGTCCAGCCGAAGGGATGAGCCCCGGAAAACTCATGGCTGCCAGTCTTGGACTCTGTACGGGAATGCATCTCGTTAGCTTTATGAAGAAAAATAATATCCAGCATGATGGATTCGAGATCACCGTAAACAATAAACATGAGAAAAGTCCCAGCAGGTGTTCCATGTATACAACCAGTATAAAGATCAACGCAGATCTAGATCAAGCGACAGTGGAGGGCTTGCTGGAAGAAGCAGGACGATGTTATGTTGGTAATACCCTAAAGTCTGGGCCGGATATTAAAATAGAGCTTCAATGCGGATAAAGAATACAGTCAAGATGCATTCTTTTTTCGAAAAACTATTTCATCATCAGGGAAAGAATATTAAACGTTTCGACTGCATCTATTTCTTTCAAATTTTTTACGTTAATATATAATAACTGGGGTTCATAGGGGAAATATGTACTTCAATTATTGAAATGTGGATTCTTACTGATAGTACACAAGTCTATTATAAACATAAACGATGTCCATATTATGGGTCATGGGATTCATGCAAGTCGCCCTTAAGGCATGATGTATCAAACTTATTCTTGACCCAAAATTATCTGGATGATGCGAAATGAAAAAACATGTAAAGATTGATAAAAAAAGATTAGAAAGATTCGAGTTCAAACCAGTCAAGGACTTAAAACAAAAAATAGAGAAAAAACCAGAACTAAAAACGAAGCTAAGACAGGATTTCAGAGGAACACTAGAAGCTCAAGGTATAGAAATCGATGAAAATTTTGAGGAAAAAATAAGAAAAGAATGGAGGAATACAATAAAATCCGATCTTAGAAAAGCAGTAGAAGAGAAGCCGGCTGAGAAAACACGATACCTGAGAAAAATACTGGCTAAAGAACCTATTACGATACAGGTTACCATCGATAAAGAAACTGGTGAATACGAGAAAACCTTGAAGGAGGTTAAATGATGCAGACCGGTGGCTATGATATAGTTGCTGAGATCAATGAAACCCTTCTAAACAAGTTCCTCAGAATGGGGCACTGTATTGGTAAATTCCCAGTATTCACGGGAGTCTACACTTTACCAATTGAAGATGTCCCTGAATCATTACAGGAGTTCCTAGATATAGGATACGAGGTCTCAGTAAATAAGGCTCCAACGATTGATTTCACGGCTACAGGTAGCATAATATTGAACATTAGAGGTCAATCAAAATTCACGGTGCTTGGTGGAATAAGTTTTGAACTCGAAGCGGAGTTCACGGTGGGTGTGGTGCCTAGCTTTAACCAGATTACGAGACAGTTTCACATAGTATTCGTGGATGCAGCTATTGATGATGTTGAGCTTAATGACACCTATAGCCTTCCAAGCAATGTTATCGTTAAGTTAAATGAGGTACTCGCCATCGCGATGGAGGAATATCTAACTGAGGATCTCACAACGCTAGAGATAAGCCCAGTGTTGTACAGCCTTGAACTACCCTACATGCCAGCCGGGGAGTCAAACCAGCTCTCAATAGGATTAGGAAACACAAAAGTATTGAACCAAAATGTTATGGCAGGAGCAGTAAATCTACTTGGCTACAATGGCGGTAACATTAGCTCTATAACCGATTTCACTGATGGAAATCATATCGGTCTGGGTGTGAATGAAAATGCTATGCACCGGGTCTACGATTTCTGGTGGCAGAGGACTATTCACCCCAAGTCACTGACTCAGACGGGAAGCAAAGATTTTGAGATGCCAAATATCGTGGACTGGATGGATGAACTAGTTGACTGGGTTGCAGCCGCACTTACACTTGGACTGGTTGATGTAGACATAGATATAGACAGAGTCTGGGCTAACTTTGGGGCAACTATACGGTTCGGGAAATTTAATTTCGACCTTAAACCCGGTAACAAGATTAATCTGGATGGAAGGATTTCAGCTGATATCTGGCTAAGAGCTTATGTACAGATAACAGAAACCACAGAACTTTTCTGGGGTTTGGCGGAGGTTGATAAAACCACCAGCACAGTGAAATTATTCGATCTAAGAGTAAACGGGTTAAACATTGACCTTGAATCAGCGGAAGCAAGGGTCTACTTGGATTCATCGAATCAATTAACCGCCGATATTACTAATCTTGACATCACTATACCTTTAACATGGGATATACCAGAGTTCCTACTGGATT
>CAZAQI010000029.1:0-19259 GCA_964487465.1 uncultured Candidatus Bathyarchaeia archaeon | reverse complement strand
TCCGTATGAGGTGTCAGGTTTTGCTTGAACCTGATTTGTTAGTACTACAGATAAATTGAATGCTTCTGCTACCCGGAGCAGGTTTCCCAGTACACCTCCTATTTTTTGTTGGCGTTCGGCTAGGTTTCCTCTTCCTATGTATTCTCCTCTGAAGTGGCCGATCATGCTATCTACAATTACTAGTTTGATGTCATTTTCCTGTGCTACTTGGGGTAGGTTTTTGACCAGCATGATTTGATGATCGCTATTGTATGCGCGTGCGATTAGCACATTGCTGAGGATCTCTTGGGAGTCGTATCCTCTGGCTTCGGCTATCTGTACGATTCGCTCGGGTAGAAAGGTACCTTCGGTGTCGATGACACAGACTCGTCCACCTAGGCCGCCTTCTTCTACCGGTCGTTGAGCGAGCACGCTGAGAGTGTAGCATATCTGGGTCTTACCGGAGCCGAATTCGCCGATGAATTCAGTTATTACTCCTGTTTCTATTCCGCCACCCATTATGCGGTCGAATTCACTGCAGCCGGTTTTACACTTCATCATGTGCTTGCGAGTCTCTAGTAGTTCCGTGGCTGAGACAAAGCCTGGGTCTACTTTGAGACGCGCCAGGGTGTTTACCTTTATGGCTGTGTCCACACCCATTCCGGTTAGTTCCACTATCTCGCGGGGGGGAGTTACTGCGATGGATTCTAGTGTGACTAGTCCGGCTTTGTGTAGCTTTTTGACGGTTGTGCTTGCCACTCCTTCGAGTGATCCGGCTTCAATTACCTCTCCCATTGCTCTCATTGGTTCAGGTCTGTTTTTTGCTTATAATGTGAACGCATTGACCTGTACATGGGGGAGGTGTGTGAAACTGGGTTATGAGTGAAAAGCCTTATTCGTGGAGTCATGTTTTATTGTCGATCGCTTTGGTTGAATTGGATTTATTGAAGAAAGAGGTAAAGGAAACTATTGATGAAAAACGTGATCTACTGGAGAGTATAGCTCGATATCTATATGAGAACCCTGAGTTGGGTAGTGAGGAGTTTAAGGCGTTTGAGCTTCTCACGGAGACTCTTGAGGATCATGGATTTTCTGTGGAGAAGGGTGTCTATGGTATGTCCACGGCATTCGTCGCCGGTTATAAGGGGAAATGCGATGGTCCCCGAGTGGCAGTGCTAGCTGAGTATGATGCTTTACCCGGTGTGGGGCATGGATGTGGACATAATCTCATTGCAGCATCAGCAATCGGTGCAGGGATAGCCGCGAGTAAGGCAATAAAGGACCTTTCCGGTGAGGTGTTTGTTATCGGTACACCAGCCGAGGAGGGTCATGGTCCAAGTGGCGGGAGTAAAGTCATCATGGCTAACAAGGGGCTTTTTGATGATATTGACGGCGTAATCATGCTTCATCCCTCAACCAGCTGGGGCGTGGGAAACCAAGCCCTAGGTATTAGTAAGTGCAGGATGGTATTCAAGGGTCAGACGAGTCACGCAGCTGCTAGTCCTCATCTGGGTAAGAATGCTTTGAATGCTGCTACCCTAGCTTATACGGCTACGCATATGCTAAGACAAGAGGCTCGGCGGGATGCGAACCTTGTGATTCATGGTATAATCGAGGAGGGGGGTGAGGCTATGAATATCATACCTGATCGCGCTGTGCTGGACTTTGGTGTCAGGAGTAGTGACCAGGAGTATTTGGACGAGATGGTAGACAAGGTTGCTAGGTGTGGTGAGGGAGCAGCCTACGCCATGGGGGTAGAGGTAAAGATTGAGAAGAACAGGTTCTACGCGAGTAAGAAACTCAACTATCCATTGATACGGACTCTCTGGGAGAACTATAAAGAGCTAGGTGCACCTGTCAAGGACTGGAAAGAGTCTGTGAAAGCCATGCCCATGGCTTCAACCGACTACGGTGATGTATCACAGAAAACACCCGCGGCTGGAAGCTACATAGGAATAGCTACTGAGGGTACCCCGGGACACAGCATAAAGCTCGCTGAGGCAACCATGACTGAGGAGGGTTTGGACGCATTAAATGGGGGTGCTAAAGCTCTTGGGATGACACTTGTGGAACTTTTGGCTAATCCTGAAATCCTTGAAGAAGCAAAGGAGTTCTTCAAATCCCATTAATCATCTTTTTTCATGAAATCTAAGCCACGGTACTGTTTTACTGCCTCAAACAGGAAGGCGCCTGCGCTGAATAAGCCTATGAATAGGGTTACTAAGTCCCGGAAGTCTCCTCTCCAGGGCCAGTACATTACGTAGCTTACAAGCAAGCCTAGTATTAATGCACTGTAGATGGTTAACCGGGGAATCAACATACCCCTTAGTAATAAGAAGCTGCGAAGTGCCTCTATGGATTCCTGATCATTTATCCTATATTTTCCATCCAGATCGGTCTCTATGAGTTCAAGATCTAGTAGCTTGTTCACATGGTACTGGGCTAGGCTTGGACTGCTAAAGTCAAGGGATCTCCAAATATCCCTTACCCCTATGCCTTCTTCGGCTGTGAGGATACAGAGATAGACATCCAGCGTCTTACCGTATATCCTCTTGGCTTCCCCCATTTCTACTCACCTAACTCTATAGCCGCCAGTTCTTCTAGGGTCTCAAGGTTATTTATCTTGATCATGCCTTGACTCAAGGTGTAGAGGTTATCCTCTATGTAGAGGCTTCTCTCTACCTCGTACTCTGAGTCGAACCAGAAGCCGCTTCGTAGTAGCTCATCCTCCTGCAGGTGGGTTACACGGCCCCTGAGCTCGATCCCATCAAGGCTGATGTCAAAGACGTAGGCCCCCTGATAGGAGTACTCCCCGTAGAAGTTATCGGGAACCTCTCCGCTGAAGTCATCCTCATCTATGGTTGCCTCCAGTATGGGTATCACCAGTAGGTCCTTGGTCCTGCTGAAGAGGAATGCATGGTGATCATACAGGGCTGGGCTCTCTGTGCCTCTATCCCCGATCTCGAGTTTTGCTAACTCCCTTGGGTTCTCGACATCGCTTACATCGAATAGGCTTACCTTGACACCCTGATACCATGCAAAGTCTCCTTCCTCAGCTTCCACGGTCTCTTTTCCTATGCCTATCAGTGTGTTCTCATCGTATGGGTGGAGGTAATCGCTGTATCCAGGTATCTTGAGCTTACCAAGCACCGTGGGGTTCTCGGGATCGCTCAGGTCTATGGTGAATAATGGGTCTACTTTCTTGAAGGTAACCAGATAGCATCTGCTTCCCATGAATCGGGCACTGTAGATGTCCTCGCCGGGGGCTAGGTCTTCAAGGCTTCCTGTTATCTCAAGGTTTTCATCCATGACATAGACATTGTTCCCGCTGAGTCCATCCATTCTATCATGGGAGGTGGTGGCTATCCTGAAGTATCCATCTGACTCATCCATGCTGAACTGGTTCAAGACATAGCCGGGCACCGTGCCATTGGCCTTGAAGGTGATGTCCCCTTTCTCTATCCTGATCTTTGTGATCGTGGTCTCTCGGCTCCAGCCTTGACTGGTGAGGTATAGGTTACTTGGGCTTACGTATATAGTGCTAGCCGAGTCAAGGAGGAAGGTTTCTGTAGTTAGCTGGCTCTCAGGGTCTGAAACGTTCAATCCCGTGATTGTGTAGTACTGCATCCAGCCCCGGGTGTTGTTTGGGCACCATATCTCGGTGGGCTCGATGTGGCTCCATGTCTTGTTCTCCCTTATTCCGGGTAATGGTACTACCTCTTCCTCGTTGATGTAGGCAGGGTTTGTGATTATATAGTAGAGGTAGTCGCCGATTAGCCTGCTGTTGAAGTAGCCGCCGTCCATACCCAGCTTTCTGATTTTCTGTGGTTCGGCTGGGTTTGTTGTATCGAAGACGGTTATTGTAGTCTGTGGCCCAGTGTCCTCACTCTCAGGTACATCATAATAGTAATAGTAGTGTGTTTCTGAGGTGAAGACAATCAGCCTGTTCTCAGTGATGTAGATGTCTGAGACGTATTGCTCAAAGTCGAGGCGTTTTATTATCCCTGCGTCCTCTGCTGGGTAGGCTTTGATAAGGATTACCTGTGTGCCTTTTACGTAGTAGATATACTCGCCGTCGGTCTTGACTACATCAGCCTCGTCAACACCCTCAACTTGGACATTAGTTCCCGAGTAATCCTTTGAGGTGGGGCTTGACGCTGCTCCATCGGCTTCCATCAGGGTTACCTCGCTTCCAGCTAGATTCCAAAAAATCAGATCGTTGCCAAAACCCCGACCTGTAAGATAAACAGAATCCCCATACTTGTTGAGGTATTGTTTCAGTTCATCGTAGCTTGTAAATTGACGCATACTCCCAAACACACTATCCGTATTGCTACGGGGGACATACACCCCACCCATGTTCCAGAGCACCCCACCTAGAGCCCCACCGAGGATGAACGCCACCAAGGCAAAACTCGTGAGCTTTCGGGTATCGATGCTAACTTGAAGTACAGGTAGTCTCATAGTTCTTCAAGATATCAAGTATCTAGAATTGATATAATCCTAGGGAATAGAACACCCAGGGATTCTTGTTCAAAAACGTTGAACGGGGAAAGTATTTAGCCCTATAGCCCGGTATCTAGACTAGTTTGAATATATTATTAGCCGTATCCAATCCACGAACCTTGGTTCATTTAATGGGCACAGTGCGTGCAGCCAAAGAACGTGGACATAAAGTAGTGGTCTTCTTCAACGAGGAATCAGTGAAACTCCTTACTCAGTATCCACTCCTTTCAGAGCTCGAAGTGGATATGCTAGCATGCCAGACCACCTGCCAGCATGTGGGAATCGAAGAAGATGAGTTGATCCCCGGGGCGAGGATGACTAGCATGGCTGAACTGGTTATGATGATGGAGGAGCAGGATAGAACCCTGTTTTTGGGGTGAATATTATGGGTGAGACGATGCTTATTATGCGGAAACGGTTGATTCCGGGAGGCCGCGTGGAGGAGGGGCTTAGGCTCAGCGCGGCTATGCTGGGAATGGATTATCTCCCTAACGTGGTTTTTGTGGACAATGGTGTGGAAATCCTGTTGCCTGATGCGGTTTATAAGAATAATTTGAAGGATTATCTTATGGTTATGTCTGACCTTGTGGGAGTATATGTTCTAAAAGAGTCACTCTTTAAACGGGAGTTGACGTTAGATGACCTTGAACCCAGTATTAATGTGAAAATCATAGACTCGGATAAGTTAGCGGAGATGGCAAAGAAATGCACCATAATAACCAGTTTCTAGGGGATAAAGAATGAACACGGTAGTGATGATTAGCAGAGCACACGCCGAGACCGCGTTCAGACTAGCAGAGGAACTTCATAAAGACGGGTCAGAAATTCATATATTATTCACTGGGAGGGGTACTCATCACCTTGGTCGTGGAGATGTACTAAAGAAGTTAGAGTTCGCGGAGCTCTATACCTTTGAGACAGAGTTTGATAGCCCAAAAGAGAAGATTAAAGCAATAAGCTATCTTGAATTTGTTAAGTTAATGGAACTATGTGAAAGAACCTTTACCTGGATCTAGTCTATCCACCATATCCAGCCGCGTCGCTCCTTGCTAAGTATTCCCTGAATTAGTTCCTTTCTTCGTAACCGGTTTAGGAAAACAATTGTGCTATCAGGACATCTAAGCTGAAGTTTCTGCATCTCCTCGCCCACTTCCCGTGTTGTTAGTGGTTCACCGGCTTCTCGTAGAATGCCTAGTATTGCCTGTACTGCTTCATCTTCCTCGAATTTGTCGGATACCATGATAATTATTTAGGGCACAGATTTTTATCTTCACCGTATTTTATTTCAGTTATGAAACTATTTACCGTTGGACCTGTGGCTTGCTATCCTCGGGTATTAGAAACTATGGGAATGCAGATGGTTAGTCATAGGAGTAAAGAGTACAAGGAAATACATTTTGAGACTGTTGAACAATTACAGGGGTTCCTGGAGACAGATTACCCCATTTTTCTCTTCAGTAGCACGGGTACAGGGTTCATGGAGGCCGCAGTTCGTAACTGTGTTAGAGATAAGATGATGGTCTGTGTGAATGGGAGCTTTGGTCAACGGTTCGCCGATGTGGCTACAGCGAATGGGAGAGAGGTTTTTTTGGTTGAGTCGGAGTTGGGGGAGCCAACTAGACCAGAAATGCTTGAAAAGGCGCTTGAGGACGAACCTGATGTGGAGGCTGTGGCTATCACCCATAATGAGACCAGTGTGGGTTTGATCAATGAGTTGCCCAAGCTAACCGAGGTTTGTAGGAAATATGATAAGCTGGTGTTAGTTGACGCGGTATCCAGTATGGGGGGCACCGATATTAAGGTGGATGAATGGGGCATAGATATATGCTTTAGCAGTAGCCAGAAGTGTTTTGGTGTTCCACCGGGAATAGGTGTAGGTTCGGTGAGTCAACGGGCCCTTGATGTATCAGAGGATATGCCTAGTAAGGGCTGGTACTTTGACTTGAAGGTATGGGAGAAGAATCATTTAAGTGGTAAAGGTACTCCGATGACAAGTACCATTCCACAGGTAGCGGGTTTGAACACTGCTCTGAAAATGATCGAGGAGATGGGGGGTAAAGAAGAATACTTTGCTCTCTATAAGCGTAGGAACCGATTGATCCGGGAAGGAGTAGAGAAACTGGGGATGGAAACCTACCCATTGAAAGGATATGAGAGTCCAACTGTGAGCTGTGTAAAGACTCCTGCTGGAATGAGTGGCCCAGAGGTCTATAATGCAATGAGGGAACACGACTTTGAGCTAGCTCAGGGATACGGGGCATTGAAGCAGGAAACTTTTAGAATCGGTAACATGGGGTGGATCCCAGACGAGTATATCGTGGATATGCTGGGCGCCCTTGGAAAAGTAGTCTCCTAGACACTTTTTCTAGTTTCACTATACAATTTTTTCATTGGAACTGAGGTATGATCTGGACTTTTTAAGGAATAAGTTGTTTATGGGATTTATTGACCCTCGACGCGAGGTTTAGGTGAGCATTTTAACCCAATACCACAGTGTTTCTTGAAATAGATAAAAAAACTAAGGAACAACAGATAGTAAAAGAATATGATTAATCACTTCTCACAACTATCTTGACCGATAACTAGCGGAACGAGGAAGAACATTGACCTAATTAAGAGAATTGTAATGAGAGTGTTTTTCTTATTCCCTGAACTCAGTATAGGACCTAGAATAATATATTTATTCTAAGATAAAAAATAGATCAAATAAACATCCATTTTCACTAGTTAAAATTAGCAAGTGGATATATAACTTAGATACACTATATTGTATATACTGTGGCATCAAAAAGACGTTCAAGACTAATGCGTATAATGGAGATAGACAGAGAACTCCAGAGATTAGAAAATGATAGCAAGTATAGAGATTTACGTAAAAACCTGAAGACATTGGAGTCAAGCGCAGTAGGCAGCCGCCAGGTAAGGATAGGGACACCTGAGAAGCTAGATAGAAAGATTGAACTCCGCAGGAATAGCCCTGAGATGGAGGATCTCATCAAACGGTATAGGGAGCAATTACAGGAGTATCAGGAAAAAATAGATAAACTGTATCACGAGAAAAAAGCCTTAGAGAAGGAATTATTCCCCACCTAGGAAACGTGTTTGAATAACACTTCTACATCAATTTCCAGTGCAGCAACAGGCATCTCAAGCTCCCAGTTCTCCAAGACCTGGGGTCTTATCTCACCGGCCCAGCAGACAGGCGCACCATCAATGGACGCCACATAGCGTCTACCCTCTATGAAGCAACTCCACCCACCGGAGGCTACATCGACATTGACGTCAAGATTCTCCATGATGCTATTCATTAGTGATTTTATCTCGCTAAAGTTAGCTTTGGCGTGGCACTGTACGATGGATAATCTTCTCTTGGTCCGCGCCCCTGTTTCAGTGGTTGGATCGATTACTACTATGTCGTCTACCTCGTAGAGATTCTGGGGATACGGGTGATGTTTGTTGAAGCTAAGTATCTCCATTAAGCTGGGTAGCAATCTGTTTCTTAGGCTATCATATGCCTCCATTTTGGGGTTCTCGGTCTCACAGATAGGCTCTTCGGGCATCTCCATCCTGTAGAATAGTTTATTCCGGTTACTCATCATGAAGGTAACCACCTCCAGTAAGCCGTGACCGACCAAGAAGTTCCTTAGATTCCTGCTGAATACCTCCAACGGGTCTTCCCCCGCATCGCTCTGGATTGGCGGTATGTTAGGCTCAAAATTATCATAGCCATGGGCTATGGCTATATCCTCAACCAAATCGATGGGGTGCATGATATCCGCTCTATAAGACGGAATACTTACCTTGAGTATGTTCCAGACTATCTCCGCCCCGTAGCCCATCCGATTCAGCAGTTCCTGACTCTCCTCGGGGGTGAAATCCACGCCCAGTGTCTTATTGACGTATCTGTTATCCAACTCCATCTCACATGGATCAAGTTCAGGGGTGGTTAACACCGTGCCATCTGGGTAATAATTATGAACCTCATATACCTCTGCTCCCCTGTCCATCAATGTGGTGCATAATACATTGAGCACCTCTGTAATGGCTTTCAGGTCTGTACCTGTGACATCTATAAATAATTCTCCCGTGAACTCGTTGACTCTCGTGTACTCACCATTAATGATGGGGGGCATGCTGAGAACCATATCCTTGTTATCAAGGATCATGGGGTATTCTTTGAAGCCCTCCACGGTCCATGAGTACTCTTTACCCGTCTTCATCTCATTAAGAATCCAAGAGATACTGTGCTCTACCTCTTCCCCGAGGGGCTGGAACTCGAACCCCGGTGGTTTAGTGGTATAGGTTACAGGGAAATCTACTGGCACCAAATCGTGGATTCCTATGGCTACTTTACGACGTCTACGACCATGAGTGATATGCAGCTTCTCCTGCATCTGTATAAGAGAACGAATCAAGGCATCATCAAGATAAACGTTCTTAATCACAGCCGTGACGAAGTAAGGTCTCACCTCCTGGGTTTTCTCATCTACGATGACCTTATAATCGGATTCATGGACCAAGTAATCTCTCAGCCCTGTTCTCTCCCCTGTCCAGCTGGAATATGCTCTCACCAAACCCTCTAAGCTCAGTAAGTCAGGTCGGTTGGGGAAAACCTCTAATGCGAATCCTTCATCGGTCTCACCTTCCCAGCTGGTGCCCATCATGGGTAACTTATTCATTAATTCGGTTATCTCTACGTCTCTACCTAATAGTTCCTTAAAGTCTTCCAGATTTACGTCTATTACTGGCACCTATTTTCACCTCGTCCATAGTTTGGCTTCTCTTAGCAAGCCAATATCGTTGCTGTATAATTCTCGTATTGATTCTACCTTGTAGCTCTGCATAACTAGTCTATCGAAACCTGGCCCCCAAGCCAAGACGGGTACGTCTATGCCTATGAGAGGTTTGACTACTTCTGGTCGGAACATCCCCGCACCGAATAACTCCATCCATGCTCCCCGCTCCTCTATCCAAACCTCTGCCTCCATACTCATCTCTGTGTAGGGGAAGTACCCAGGTCTGAACCGGAATTTCTCTAATCCCAATCCCTCCAGATATGCTTTCAGGTACCCCTGCATATCCCTGAAGGTTACATCCTCTCCGATTACGATCCCATCTGTCTGGTAGAACTCAGCTAGGTGATTCCAATCTATGGTCTCGTTTCTAAAGACCCTACCTACACTGAAATACTTACCCGGTAAGTCCTTTGGGTCCAGTTTGGCTATCTGATTCACTGAAAGACTTGTTGTGTGGGTTCTGAGGACGGTTCTCGACGCGAACTCTGGGTCCCATTCATATTGCCAACCTGTGCTTCCCGTGGTCCAACCGTTTTCATGTGTCTGTTTCACTCGCTCCACAATATCAGGGTCCGGTAACTCGCCTTTGTAAGGTGTCTTCATGTAGAACGTGTCAGCCAAGTCCCTAGCGGGGTGGTCCTGTGGCTGGTATAGTGCGTCGAAGTTCCAGAAGTTTAGCTCAAGATATTCTCCTTTCATTTCCTTAAAGCCCAGCTCTACCCAGAATCTTCTAATATAATCTATTACTTGGCTAATGAAGTGACGTTTACCCGGGTGAGTGCTTGGTACCGGTAGGGTTACATCATAGGTTTGGAATCTGGCTCCCCTCCATTCCCCGGTCTGGAGTATCTCAGGTGTTAACTGAGTTATTACTCTCTCTGCCTCTATGTTTTCCAACTTGGGTAAGACTTTTTCACCGAAATCCGTTATCGCCACGTACCGGGTGACTGTCTCAGTGCTTTTCACTAGTTTACGTTTGATTAATTGATCAAGTACATCCATCTCGGATTCAGAGAACTCTTCAGCCTTAACCTTAGGATCCTTCATTTTCAGTTTCTTGATCACTTTCTCCTCTGGTATCTCGCCTACGGATTTTCCCTTGTCCGTGATGCTGAGAACTCCCTTCTCTATATCGGCCCAATCTTTTCTCCTAACCCAAGCAAGCGCTATATTTAATCCATCAAGGCTTTTCTTCAAATCGCTGATTGCTCTGGGACCTTCCTTTAACATTTCTAAAAGGTTCTTCTCTGGTAGGCCCTCCTCCGAGTAGACGTCTCCCTCGTCGGTGAGGGTAAAAAACTGTGAGACCTCTTCTTTAAAGACGACTACACCTTTTGTAGCAGCCCAATCCGACGCCTTTTCCACGGCGTCTCTTCCAAGACCAGTCATCTTGGCCAGTTTCTCTGTGGTAGCAGTACCCTCTTCTTTTAATGCGTGGAGTACTTTGCGTTCGTTCTCATGTAGCTTTGCAGCTACTTCCGTTGCTTTCATAGGTCTCACGTACCTTAACCCATAGAGTCAGATAGGTGATTTAAAAATTGACTGAATTATGTGAAATTATATAGAAAAACTGAAAAACGAATGAAACATGGTTTTGGATACTAGGAATAGAAAAATTGATCCTACTTCATAACGGTTTAATGGAAGAATTCTGTGAGTTTTCTCTGCGTCAATGTGTGTCTGAGCAGTGGACCTGACTCAATCCATCTTTTTATCGGTATGCTGAGCCTGCTCATGGTGTAATCCAGTGCCTCATTCATAGCCTCGAATCGTCTGGGCTCCTGCCTCATGGCGTTTCGGCAGTTCTCCCGGACTTGCCATACACCAACCGGTAATATGTAATCCGGGTAGGCTTCCCGGAAGATAAATACCTTTGCCTGTCGTTTTCGATCATCTAAGTCTTCTAGGACTGCTAGTTTGCCGCTATAGTAGCAGCCTCCCATTGAGGCGTATTTACTTCGGCCATCGTATGGCTCCCAGTCGGTTACTATGGCTACTTCTTCCTCATCCGGGTTCCAGAGAGTTCTGGGGTACCATGCTTCATATGCCTCATAGCACCATGCATCAGGCATCAACAGTATCTCAAATCTGTTTCCGATATAGTTGCTCTCATAGACCTCAAATTGGTTGATCAATGGATAGTCTTTGATCTTCTTGGTAAGATGCTTGCCCAACAGATCATCTACGGCGGTTATGCTCCAGCGGGTGGGTACCAAGCGTCTGTTCTTACCGATGCCGAAGTTGCCCATACTGAAAGCTCGCATGATATTGTTTAAGGGTACGCCATTCTCGAATAATTTGATAGTGGCTGGAGCGGCCTTCAAGTCTGTATCGTAGTGGTATTTTTCCATGTGTCTATTCCATTTAATATACCCTATATCCACGTTCTCCAGTGGAGCCGTAGGTCCAATTGGCTGGACATCTCCGTTCATATAGAATCGTTTAGTGGGTTTCTTTGTGAGCTTCATCTCAGTCTCCACATAGTGCTCAGCTAAGCTCAGCTCACGAGTCTGATCCAGTAGCTTACCAGCCTTCCAAGGCTTCTTCACATTAACGGGAGTCATTCCCCGTATCAACTGGCTCCTGTAGTTGATTATTTCATTTATACTTTTGCCGAACCACTGTTCTGGAGCGTCAAGAATCTCAGTATTACCATAGAATGTGGGCGACATTGGACCAATCTGAACATATGGATAACCGTGGCGTCCCACAAAAACACTTGGTGGGCTGCTACCGTCAATCTCTGTGCCCTTCACACTCTGGAACATCTTACTGAAGGCCCCAAGACGCTCCATGATGGGACAACTGGTCTTACCACAGAGCATCTTTCCACCCTTGCAAACACTACACAGACTCTGTTTTGGAGCCTCCAAGCGTAACATATCGCCTGTTACGTCTAAAGTGGATGCCACATGTGGGTCTCCTTCCACCATCTCTCGGACCCACTTGTTTTTTGGTTTGAATTTGCTAGTAATGCGTTTGCCCATCACTCTACTACTTATCGGGGGGGCTAAAAATAGTTAAGGTATGAAGAAGATAGGAGAGATGAGTGAAGATGGGAATAATAGTAGAGGATATCACATTCAAGAGTAACGGACACACCCTCAAGGGGAGAACATACCAACCAGCGGGAGAGGAACGATACCCTGCGGTAGCCATTTGTCATGGGTACCCTGGGGACACAAAGAACATGGATTTAGCTGAAGAATTAGCGTTAAACGGAATAGCCACACTTGTCTTTTATTATCAGGGTGCATGGGGTAGCGAGGGAAAGTACAGGTTCAGTAATTTGGTGCCGAGTACAGTGGATGCGGTGAAGTATTTGAAGTCGCTGCCCTATGTTGATCCTGAAAGAGTTGGACTCATATCGCATAGTATGGGGGCTGTTCCGTTAACCAATGTAATGAGCGAGGATGCATCAATCAAGACAGGGGTGCTAATGTCACCAGCCAGCGATATATCCAAGTGGCTCGCAGAAGATATCATAGATAATATTTTTACCATCTTCGTGGAGATGGCGAAGGGAAAACTCGACTTTGAGCCTCTAGAGGAGTATAAGGAGGATATGATTAAAGCAGCCAAGGAACTGAATCCCATAGACAAGATCGATGAGATCCAAGCGCCGATTATGATAACTGTGGGTTCAGCGGATACAGTGACACACCCAGATGAGGTACAGAAACTCTATGAGAAAGCAACGCCACCGAAAAAATGGGTTTTAGTTGACAAAGCAGATCATGGCTTCAGTGAGCACAGAATATTGTTACATGAAAAAGTATTATCCTATCTTGAAGAGAATCTATAAAATGGTTAGGGATTCTATGTTCCTAGGGTAATATGTTATCCACTCGCATCCATCTTCAGTAACCACCAAAGTATCACTGTGACGAAAGCCAGCGTAACCCAGTTCATATACACCAGGTTCAAGACTGACCACCATACCTGGTTTGAGTTTTCTATCATTACCTTGGTCAAGATATGGGGGCTCATGCCCTTGTAACCCTATGCCATGACCTGTGTGATGTTTCACGTTTTTCCAGTACCCGGCTTTTCTGATCACCTTGTTAGCAGCTTTATCCACATCAGCACAGGTATTACCAGGTCTTAACGCATCAGCGGCGGCTTCCTGGGCTTCGCACATCACCTTGAACATTCTCTCCATCTTGGCTGTGGGCTCACCGATGATCATGGTGCGCTCAAGCTCGCTACCGTAACCACCTATATCGGCTCCTGCTCCCGTTACCAGTACGTCTCCCGTTTTTACGGGGCGACTGAGGTCTATGCTGTGGGGAATAGAGGATTTCCACCCCACTTGACCCCTAAACCCAGCTGAAACAGCTTTGCCCTTAATTGACTCATATTTTGATCCTAAGGTTTTCTTCAAAGCGGATGTTGCGTCCAGTGTTGCTAATAGTTTAATCTCCATATCGTAGAGTCCAGGAACTGTGTACTCCTGTAAATATGTATGAGCTAGGTTAGCCCATTTAGATGATTCACGTATGAGTTCGATTTCCTCACTGCTCTTCATCAGTCGCATATCCCAAATAAATTGACCATCCTTTACCATCTCCGCTTCCTCCAGTAAATCATTTAGATTGGGGCCTGTGTAACCCATTGTTCCACCGGCCCCCGAGGGGTTATCTGTACCTATTCTGGCTTTATTGTAGCCCAATTCTGTCAACCAGTCGGCGAATCTTTCCATAGGATGCTTCTCACCAGGGTAATCCAAGTAAGTATAACAATCCCCGACTAAAGGGGTCTGGAGTCTGAGGTGATCGGCTTCCAGTAGGGGACCCATGAAAACGGGTTTACCATCAGGCTCCACTAGTAGAGCCGCGGGTCTCTCAGTTACCATATGATAAAAATGACTGAAATAAAAGATGCTGACACCACTGGTTATCAGATAGGCGTCAAACTCCTCCTCCCGCATATGCTCCCTGAGCCTCTCAACACGTCTACGGTATTCATTCCAACTAATCCTAAGCTTCGGCAAAGTATATCAGAAAAAAGAGTGGTCCAAAAGTTAAAACATCATCGTTTAGAGGGGGAGACGTATAGTCACGGTCGTTCCCTGATCTAGTTCGCTCTCGATGTCAATGGTTCCGCCATTGGATTCTACAGCTAGTTTACAGAAACTCAGTCCAAGTCCAAGGCTCTGTGGTTTGGTGCTGAAGAAAGGCTCATAGAGTTTATCCAGTACATCCTCTGGGATGCCGGGTCCAGTGTCTTTGAAAGTGATGACCACGTATTCATCTCGTATCCCATGATCAATGGTTATTTTCCCACCTTTAGGCATGGCTTCGATGGAGTTTCTTATAATGTTAAAGAAAGTACGCTGTATCTTCTCTTTATCTATACTAATGGCTAGGAAGCCGCTATCCACTTCCATTTCCAATTCAATATTCCTCGGAATATTACTTACATCGATCGCTGCGTTAAGTACGCTATAGATATCGGTTAATGTTTTTTCGGGTTCCGTAGGGTTTGTGATCTCTTTCATCTCTTCCAGTGTGGTCATCATCAACTCAATGCTGTTATCTATATTGTCAATGACCTCTGAGGTAAGCTCTGGGTTATGACGGATTATGAAAGATGAGTTCCGGATACTATGTATAGGTCCCTTGAGGTCTTCCCTTACTCTCATACACATTTTATCCAGACCGCCCACAAGCTCCATCATGTGGGATTCACGCATCTTCAGCATATCCTCATGATGCTTGATCCTACCTAGAGCGCTAGCGAAGTGATTAGCCAGAATCTCCACCATCTGTATCTCCTCTATGCTAAAAGCATCAAGCTTCTCTTCCTCAATAGTGATCAATGCAACTGGTTCTTGATCAACCATTACAGGCACATCCAGCTCAGAGCGTGTCTTGGGTTCATCACCCATTTTCCCATTTATAAAATCTGGATCATTCAAGACATCATTTACTACCTGAGTCTCCCCGGTTTTTATAGCCCTCACAGTGATACCATTACCATCCAGTGGAAGCTCATTAACTAGGTTATCACCCAGCTCGTTCCGGAAAACAAGTTTATTACCCTCAACGAAGCCGATAGCTGAGTAATGTTTCTCGAAGGTCTCCGAGATGGTCTCAAGCACTATTTCCGCGGCTTTATCTGGTGTCGTGGCTTTGGCCAGTAGAGCTGTGCTCTCATGTAGGGTCTGAAGACGGTTCTCTATCTCTTTTCTCCCGGTTATGTCACGTATTATGCAGAGGGCGCCTGTTTTACCCTCATATGGTATGTTGTTGACACTTACCTCAAAATATGCTTTGCTTCCATCCTTGAGGGTAGCTGGGAACTCAAAAACCCCGCTTTCTAGATAGCCCTGGATTCTCCTCATCTCCAGTTCTTGGGTTCGTCCATGGTCACTTATGGTGAGTATACCAAGGGATAAAGCATCTTTTCCTACTAGTTCATCACTTGAGTCCGCACCATAGATCTCCAGCGCAGTCTTGTTTGCATACACAATCTTTAGATCTATCATTATCAGTATAGCGTCAGGGCTATACTCCACCATCCGCTTATAGGTCTCTAAGTCCACGCTCAAAAGGGGTCACATAGAAGAGAAGCAGTGTGATGGCTCTTAAGCTTTAGTTCGATTCCCTGAAATAAGTAAACTGCAGGTTACTTACCATTTGTTTTAACTGTTTTTTCTCCTCATCTTCCATGTATGGATCCATTTTCTTTACTAGATAGTCTGTGGTATCAATGGATAGTCGAGCTCGAACCAGATCTTTCTCCACGGTCTCTCCCTCTTTTAGAGATACTCCGAGGTACTGTAATGCCTTGTTACTGGTCAACCCTATGAAAAATCTGAATATCTCCTCGATCTCCAGATCAAGCAAGTCTATTTGCTGGAACTCATCTGACATATTTATTTTAAATCATCAAGAATATTATACATTTTACGATTAGTGCTTATTTATACGTAAAAATAACTATGTTCCAATCATTTTTATATAATAAATAATGCCCATATGCGGGTAGTTCGTGTCTCCTTTCTCCACTTAGACCGAGCTACCTAATTCTCCAATAATCTAAGATACTTGAACACAGGGAAAACTACGCTATTAGACTCAGCCCCCCTGCTCTTCAGGTAGGTATTGAAATAATTCCAACCAGCCAAACCATCACCCACCTCTGGTTCAAGGCAGTAAAAGGCAACGTTTGCCAAGGGCTGAGCCATATCAACATGGTAGCTGCCGGCTGGATATGTCTTCTTTGTTTTGAACCAGCCACCAGTTAGCTCGGTCATCTCGTATTGCCTGATCCAGCCTTTCTGAACCTCTTTGAACTCATCAATGATATATTCATAACCTTCTACTGATACAGGGGTCTGTAACTGTTCTATCTTGACCCCATGTATCTGTAGTTTCTCAGCAACTGTTTCAACTTCCTCGTAGAATACATATCCTCTCGGTACTATACTGGCTTTTTTACCTATGGGTTTGGTAAGATCCACTACATCCTTAACTAGTTGTGGTTGACCTTCACCAATCCAGTGACTTACGATACTAGTGCCCGGGATGCACTCCTCCTTTCTATTCGGATAAGCATAAAGGTCACAGGCCTCATCCTGCTCAGTATACTCTCCCTCAACCCAGTTACTTAATTCGCCGCTCGAAGCCTTTTCCAGAACAATATTTACAGTATCCTGATCTGCTTTACGGCATGTTTCCTGGATCTCATTCCCGTGATTGTAAACATAGTCTAAAAGACAGCGAGTGAAAACATATGATGCGTATATTCTCTTCTCAAAGCCTACGTGACCAGGTGTCTCGGTTAGTATGCTCATACGGTTCCTAAGGCCAATGGCGTTCACTATGAACTTGGCCTCTACACTGTATCCGCCCTCCACCGGGTCCCATACTTTAGGTGGCCATTCATCCCAGTCATAATCTGCGTGAGTGAAGAACATACACCCATAATCTTCCTTAGCCATCTCTCGTATCGCGGGTAACATCTTGTATTGTGTATACTCTCTTGGTTCAGGGGGAGCTGTTGGGGTGTAGCTGGGAGCGAAGAGAATACTATACCCGTGCTGGACTCGACCCATGCTGTGCAGATCTAGAAATACCTCGGGATCCCATCGATTGAGTACATTATCATATAACCCCTTCATGTTCAGGGTCTCTATCTTGATGGCGTCTCTGTTAACATCTGCATCCATAGCATTGTGTCTCAGGCTCTGAATGTGAGGAGTTCCACTGAAAGCACTACTATTCTTTACCTCCCATGCCTCGTTGCCATCTGGGTTGAAATCCGGTGCGAGGAGGATGATGAGTTTATCTAGTAGATCACGGTGTTTTCCAAGGGCGATCTCTCTCATGATCATTAAAACTGATTCTTTTCCCTCGGCCTCGGAGGGATGGATATTACCCTGGATGTAGACTACGGTTTTACCCGTCTCTCTGGCTTCTTCCGGTGTCTTTACCCTTGGATTACTTAGTATTACCAAGGGAGCTACTCTCCGGAGATCACTTATGAATAAACGCTCTATATGCATATACTCAGTGTTCCATGCTAGCTTGGATATATACTCCAGCAACTGTATATGAGTTGAAGTTCTTGTATAATCTGTCTTCTCCGGCACCGTCAAGTACTCTTCGTTCCATTCGCCATTCCAACCCTCGGGTACTGCCTTATCCCAGTATATCCTGACCAACATGTACACCTATTAGACTGATAAAATACCTTAGATAAATAAAAGTAGGCGTCCGTCTCTCTGCACGATATGTTTCACATTATAGTGTTTATTCTCAAGGTTTCTGACTATAAATGAGATATCAGATTTAGTTAAAACCGGTTCTGTATCGGTTTTCACGAGAAAGACAGCTGTCCCGGGGTCAAAGACATCAATTCTCTTACGTCTATCCACAGCAAGTCATAACTATCTACTCCTAGATGCCTGAGTCCCCCAGCCATCAAACGATATAGTTCCTTTCTGCGTTCATCTAGCAGTTCGTTCAATGACTTTTCCGGGGGAGACTTCAATTTATATTATTTCCTGCGTCGGTCTAACTCGCTCTGGATTTCCTTTATCTGATCTAGTGATAAGTCTAGGTTGTAATCATTCTTAAGGCGTTGTTTTATCTCATCAAGAGAGTTTGTGTTCTCGGAGACTTTTGGTATGATATTGCACATGTCCTCTACATAGTTCCATGGGAAGACCACCCATCTCCAGTCAATAACATCACCATAATAGTCGGGAGTAAACTTGCTTCCCTTTATATGCCTGAGTGCTGCCGTCTTGATTTGGTCAGGGTTCTTTGACTGGACGTATTTTACAGCTATCATCATACTCTCACCTGTGTCAGTGATATCATCCACTACTAATACATCCCTCCCGGTGAGATCAATATCAAACGGGTACTTGATCTGAGCCTTACCATCGGGAGTAGCTGTGACCCCCCAATGCTCCACCTTCAAGGATACTAGATCCTTGATCCCGAGGTAATCACATAGAACCCTGCTGAGGACCCAGCCACCCCTAGCTAGCCCCACCATGAAGTCAGGCTTGTATCCATCATTAATGATACTATTGGCCAAGGTCTTAGCCAGTCTATCGAATAATTCCCAGTCCAATAATTCACATTCGAAAGGATCAGACATAACATTCCATCATGTACGCTTACCGGGTTTAATGTTTTTGAATTAAAAGGTGGTTTAGGCTATTCCAAGTAATTGTTCAGGATTGGATTTCACCATCTCCGTGATGTCCTCTGGGGATATACCTAGGTCGAGTAGACAGGCTATGAATTCTCTCAAACCCTCTACTGGTGTGGGCAGTGTGTAGACCCCGAAATCTGTACATATAATACAGTTCTCGGAGCCTAGTTCAGTTATCTGCTCTGCCACTTGTTTTACACCACCTGATACTTCTCCACTCATCCCTTCATCTATGCTGGCGTATTCTCGTTCAACATAGTAATGGGTCTTTGGGATTGTGGTGGTATGTGTATATGCTGCTAA
>CAZAQI010000028.1:0-19573 GCA_964487465.1 uncultured Candidatus Bathyarchaeia archaeon | reverse complement strand
GGTGGTCGCCATGACCCATTCGGTCCTCGTGGCCACCACCCGGCGATGAAATAGTCCAAGATGCAGAAGTGCATATACTTACCATGTTCAATGAGGGAAAAAACCAGATGATAGAGGTAGGAGCCCGGCGTATAGAAGATGGTGATACCGTACTAACTCATTGTCACAGCAGCGGGGTAACCGGCACTCTTCTAAGAGCCAAAGAGCAGGGAAAGGATTTCAAGGTAATACAGACTGAGACTAGGCCAAAATATCAGGGCAGAATCACAGCCCATGAACTGGTGGAAGCAGGGATAGATACTACTATGATCGTTGACTCGGCTGCCCGTCACTATATGAAGGAGATTGACTTCGTCTTGGTGGGAAGTGACGCCATAACTAGTGAGGGGAACGTGATAAACAAGATAGGAACAAGTCAGGTGGCTTTAGCCGCAAACGAGGCCCGAGTACCATTCTATGTGGTCAGTACTTTACTGAAATTTGATCCAGTAACAATTCACGGTAGCTATGAGGCTATCGAGGAGCGGCACACAGATGAGATATGGGATAATCCCCCCGATGGTTTAAGGATACTTAACCCTGCTTTTGATGTGACCCGTCGTGATTATGTTCACGGGTTGATAACCGAGGAGGGAATAATAAGCCCCCACAGTATACTGGAGGCTATTCACAGGCACTATCCATGGATGCTATAGAATTTCCCACTTCTCTAAGGCTTTCTTCAGCTCTGGGTGCTCAGTGGCGTATTCCTTTAATGGTATCTTTTTTATGGCTGCATCTACTGCTTGCCGCATAGCTGTTGCGCCCACTCGGGTTCCTTCTGGGTGACCGTGGATGCCTCCTCCCGCCTGTATCACTGTATCGGTTCCAAAGATATCAACAAGTTTGGGCACCGATCCAGGGTGAAGACCACCTGAAGCTATGGGTAGTACCTTTTTCAAGCCATACATCGGGCTCATGCATGCGTCTCTATTCTTTAGTACCTCTTCTCTGGTCTCAGACATCTTGCCCACTGCTGTGCCCACGTGAAGCTGGTCAACCCCCAATAACCTAGCTACCTTAGCTAAAGCCACCATGTTGATGCCGTGTCTGGTGCTTCTAGTAAAGGCGGCGTGTCCAGCTCTATGGGCGTGAATTATCAGGTCATAGTCAAAGTCTCGCATGGCTTGGAGGCTGCTCCAACCCGTGGTTATTATGTCTATCATCATGTATCGTCCACCGTGATCCTCGACGAATTGCGCTCTTCTCTTCATCTCCTCCATGGATGCCGTGATGTTGATTAGGTAGACCTTCTTCTCCCCAGTCTCAGATTCAGCCCTATCTCTTTTCTCTAGTGTCTCTATCACCCGATCCTCGAATGGGTTGAAACTCTGGCTGCTCAGGTTCTCATCATCTTTTACCACGTCACAGCCTCCTACCCATGCCTCGTAGGCTACATTTGCATGGTCTCTTGTGTTCAATCCGAGCTTTGGTTTGATAATTGTGCCAACCAGTGGTCTATTTGTGACGCCTGTGAGCTTTTTTACGCCCTCTAAACCATATTTGGGGCCTTTGAAACTCTTTGCCAGTTCCTCGGGGAAGTGAATATCGTTAAGTCTCAGTTTCTCTATGTCTTCGAGACCGAATACGTTCCCTGCGACGCTGCTAAGTATGTTGGGCATGTTACTTGGTTCGAAGAGATCCACGGGATACGCGATCTTGATCTCGTTACCATTGATCTCGTAAACCTTTGCTGCCTTCTCTTTAATGTAGGGTTCTTCTGTGGTGAGTTCTGTCCATGTTCCAACACTACTTTCTGCTGCGACCCCTCCCGCTATGACATCTAGGGGCTGGTCTCGGGCCTCGACGTGGAACATGCATATCAGGTCGCTGTCTTTGGGTCTGTATTTCTTGTCTACGAAGTCAATGTATCTCATATAATCAACTATATTCCATATTTCTTCCACTATATTTTTACCTTTACCCAACATATTCTATTCATTCTAGGTGTACAAGGAAAATGCAACTAAAAACCGACATACTCAGTATCGAAGCAGGTGGACCCTTAATTGTAGTCATGAACAAGAAGGATGCAGCGGATCTCGGGGTTATCAGCAGCGACAGACTCTATGTTAAATATGGTGATAAGCACGCCATCTGTATCCTCAACATCAGCACAGAGGATGAACCAGGGATACTAGGCGTCTACGGCGAGGTTAAGAATCGTCTCGGTGTACCTGAAGGCGCCGAGGTGTACGTGGAACCGGCTAGGCGCCCTGAGAGCCTTGATTATGTCAGGGAGAAGATTAACGGTCAGAGGCTTACTCCTTGGAAGGTCCAGCGCATAGTGGGGGATGTGGTGGAGCGCCATCTGAGTGATGTAGAGTTGGCGGCTTTTGTAACCGCGTTGCATGTTCATGGAGTGAGTATTGAGGAGGTAGAGGCTTTAAGCCGCTCAATGATCTGGAGTGGTAAACAGATCGACTTCAACCGAAGTCCTATACTGGACAAGCACAGTATTGGGGGCGTACCCGGTGATAAAACTACTCTGCTTGTAACTCCCATCGTGGCGGCTGCAGGATATAGTATTCCAAAGAGTAGTAGTAGGGCTATAACCAGTCCAGCTGGTACCGCTGACCGAATGGAGGCTTTGGCTCCCGTTGACATCACTTTTGAAAGGATTAAGGAGATAGTGAACGATGTTGGTGCCTGTATTGTGTGGGGTGGGAGCATTGACTTGGCGCCAGCAGACGATCTTTTCATCAAGGTGGAGTATCCTCTGAGCATAGACCCCTTACTCTTGCCCAGTATTATGAGTAAGAAGAAGGCGATGGGAAGCACTCATGTGGTGATAGATATCCCTATGGGGGTCACCGCGAAGATTAAGACCGTTGACGAGGCGGAGCAGCTGGCTAGTGACTTCATTGAGTTGGGCAGTCGGTTTGATATGGATATAGAGTGTGCGATAACTGAGGGTAGTCAACCCATAGGCTACAACATTGGACCCATATTGGAGGCACGTGAAGCCATAGAGACTCTAAACGGTAACTTTTCTCACGAGTTAGTGGATAAGGCAACTAATCTAGCCGGAATATTATTTGAGATGGTCGGGCATGACGATGGAAAACGTATGGCCATGGATCTACTTGAGAACGGTAAAGCCATGGAGAAGATGAGGGAGATCATTGATGCCCAGGGGGGAAACTCCTCGGTAAAACCAGAAGATCTGGTTCCCGGCGAATTCACGCATGATGTTCCAGCTTCACGAGACGGCATGGTGTTATGGTTTAACAACAGAGATCTAGTAAAGATAGCACGAGCCGCGGGTACCCCAAACGATATGGGTGCTGGTTTGAAGCTCTACGCCAAGACGGGTGATAAAGTGGAGGAAGGTAAACCATTATACCGGGTATACGCTGAGAAAGAAGGGAAACTGGAAAACGCAATCAGAGTTCTTGGTGATCTACGCCCCATGGAGATCGGTGAAAAAGTGGGTGCGGATATGTTGAGAAAACGTATAGGAAAGCCTACGGCGCCCACACGGGAGTTCATACTGGAACGCTAAACACTGATGCGTTTGATGAACGCCTTCACCAGCGCCACAGTGTTTTCTATATCCTCCTCTGTTGTTATTCCGCAGGGTCCGTGTATGTAGCGACAGGGGTTTGCAATGGTTCCGCTGGGGATCCCTGCTTTCGTCAGGTGGATGCTTCCAGCGTCAGTGCCTCCGCTTGGTATCTTTTTGAACTGGTAGGGGATGTTCTCTGCTTCAGCTGCCTCCATTATACTGCCAAGTACCTTTGGGTGAGCTATAACGCTTCGATCAGCTATGGTTATCACAGGTCCTTTGTGTAGCCCGGCGCTCTGTTTGTGGTTGGGCACTCCGGGCATATCCATGGCAAAAGTATTCTCCAGTGCTAAACCGTAGTCTGGGTCTATTTGCCAGGCAGCGGTCTTGCTACCCCTCAAGCCCACTTCTTCCTGCACTGTGCCCACGGCGATGAGGTTGTAGGGCTTGTCTTTAACCCATTTGAAGACCTCTGTCATCACGTAGCAACCAACACGGTCATCGAATGCCTTACCCCAGAGATACCCATCTCCAAGGTCCTTGAACTGTACATCGAATACCCCGGTCATCCCAATGTAGGCTCCTTTATTTTCAGCCATCTCTTTGCTGGATGCACCGATGTCTATGAATAGTTCGTCTGCTGGTATGGCTTTCTTTTTTTCCTCATCGCTGAGTACATGCGGTGGCTTGGTGCCCAGAATACCGTAGAGGAGTCCTTTCTTTCCCTTGAGTTGTATACGTTGTCCAGGTAATACGTTATCAACGATGCCCCATGAGTGGAATCTCAGGAAACCATCCTTATCGATGTCTGTGATGAGCATGGCCACCTCGTCTGTGTGGGCTGCCAGCATGATAACCGGAGCGTCTTCATCTCCCTTATGTGTGAAAAAGACGTTGCCCAGTTTATCCGTGCGGACATCATCGGCGTAATCTTGGAGCTCCTCGATTAATATGTTCCTTGGCTCGGCCTCTGCTCCTGGTGGACCGAATGCGTTGCTGAGTTTCTCTAATAATGCTTTATTCAATGTTATCATATGTAAATTGTTATTCAGATATTTCTGTCCAACGGATTATAAAAGAGAAATTAGGGGTTATGTTAGGGGGTTTCTGACGAGGTTCTTGGTGTACTGACTGGCATGAAGCAGTGCCCCAATACTCATACCCACTAGGTTATGGATAGGCGTATTAACTATCTCATAGTTCTTGTGCAGAAACTTGTCGTAATTGATCAGTTTATCGTAGGCTCTCTGTTTTAGCTCCTCAGCTTTCTCATTTCCGGAGGCTTTTGCTTCCTCGTCGAACATCTTGTACATGCCGCCAAGATTGAACATCCTGTAGAGGTCATCATGGCCCTCAATGCCGATCTTCTCGGCCACTGTGGCTTTCCTCGCGTGGACCTTGGGGTTGAACTTGAAGGGCGGGTTGCTCACATTGGTGTATTTCTCGATCAGTGGCTTGATGTTCTCCCATGTCATCTTCTTCCAGGGTGTCTCGGTATCTAGGACGGGTTCTCCCTCTTTCCATAGCTTTAGGAGGAAGTTGTTCGCCTCGTTTATCTTGTCGTTCCCGTAGCTCAGGGCCTCTCCGAGGGTGGAGTCGCTCTCTCTGTCATCTAGCATACGTGGCTCGTACCATAGGCAGCACTCTGGGATGATGATGAAGCTATCAGGATTCCAGACCTGTACATACTCGTAGATATCACAGCCCTGTATGGGCTCAATGTTCTTGTTGCCTTCTGCATAGTGGCGTACCCAGTTTCTAGCCGGCTGGAGGTACTGGGCGTGCATTATCCCGGGTGCCAGCATGGTTCCGGGGCGTTTCCGTAGGAATATGTTGAAGCGTTTGGCACTATTTTGCAGGTCTGCGTATAGTTCTGGGCACCTGTGGGGTACCATATAGGTTATTCCACCCCATTTCATCATGTGGAGGCTGCTGAGGAAACTCATCTTGACGTTATCGATGAGTTTCATCATGGCTCTTGTCTCGGCTGTTGGGTTATTGAGGTCTAAGGGCCCGTAGCGGAAGGGGAAGCACCCGTCTGGTGTGATGCTGTGGGGTGTCCTGTAGTAGTTAATGCTAAAGTTTAATGGGTCTAGTGGTCCTTTCTGGAATTCCTCGTTTCGTCTGGCTGCGTCAGGGTCGCTGCATTTAACCAGGTACCATGTGTAATCGAGTTTCTCTGTGATTTCGGGGTTCTCGGCTAGTGCTCTGCTGAGATATGTGAGGTGGGTTCCTCCGTAAGGTTCCTCGCTGTTGGGGAATCCGTGTATGAATGCATTGAATCTGCCTTCTCCTATCTTAAGGCAGAGTATCTGTTCGCCCATCGTGGATGGGCCGAGTTCAAGTAGCTCGACGGACTCATATTCTTCGGCTAGCTTCCTTGTTTCCTCGTTCTGTTCATCTACTGTAAGGAACAGGTCCCAGTGGGGGACGTTATCGAGTATGGGTGAGAGATCAATCATGAAATATGGAGTGGTTTCATGGTGTTTAATCCTTGTCTTAGTTAGACTCAAAAATAGGTCAATCATATCATTGTTTGATTCTGGTCTCGAGGAAGAGTTACGAGAGCTTAATGAGAAGCGTCTCGTGGAGTAGCCGCTTGTCTTATTATTCGGAATCAGGGCATGTACGTGTATGAGTGTTATTCAGGTGGGGGAGCTAATTGTAGCCCCTGGTGAGAAGCAACGGGGGGTCTTGGCTGTACCCGGTGATCATAAACCAGACTATAATCCAAGAATAGTCGTCGTTAACGGTTTGAACCCCGGTAAAACCATTGTGGTAACAGGGGGTGTTCATGGTACAGAATACGCTAGCATCGAGGCGGTAACACGATTCATAGAGGCACTTGACCCATCAGTGATGAATGGATCAGTCATCGCGATACCAGTAGCGAATATCCCCCAGTTCAGAGAGCGAACACAGTTCACAAGCCCAGTGGATGACCTTAATCTGAATGATTCCTTCCCCGGAGACCCAAAGGGTTCCTTCACTAAACGCCTCGCTTATACCTTATCAGAGGTGATCAAAGAATCGGATGCCTACGTTGACTGTCATGGGGGGGACATCAACGAGGATATATTGGGCTTCGTGGTAGCGGCAAAAAGCGGCGACCAAGCCTTGAATAATGTCTCCATTGAGATGGCCCAATGCTACAATACAGGTTTCATACACCAGTTCCCAGCCGAGCCCGGTTTAAGTATTTCAGTCCAGAAACTATATGGTGTACCTTCCATAATGCCTGAGGCCGGTACACCTTTCCCGGTTCGTGAGGAATCAGTAGATTTCCACATTGATGGTTTGATGAATCTCCTTAGATACTTTCAGATCTTACCTGGTGATGTAGTACGTTATCAGCGCTTTGTCTCACCGGAGAGGATCAAGATCTACAGCGGCCATGACGGGGTCTGGGACTGCTACGTCGAGCTAAACCAGCGAGTCGAGCAAGGGACCCCTTTCGGAGCAGTGAAGAACCTATACGGAGATATCATTGAGGAGATAAAAGCTTCACAAGATGGTATCATAGGGATGAGACGCTGTTACTGCTCGGTTAAAAAAGGCGAGATGCTTGTAGTGCTGAGCACGATATAACTTCCAAATTCTTCAATATTTGGTGGTTGTTTATATAATTGGGGCAGTGCCAAATAAATGGGGAGAAGTGCTTTTAGAGGAACGGAATATTGACGCTCAGGGAAGAGTAAGCTTGCCTGTTGAGTGGCGTAAAAAATATATCAAGAAAGGAGAAAAGGTGCTGATAAGACAGAGGGGTCAAGAAATCATCATCATCCCAATAGAGAAAAAAGACATTACAGAGTTCTTTGACTCGGTGCCAGTAGAAATAAAATCAGATATTTGTGACTGGGAGCAGGTGAAAAAAGAACTCCTCACAGGTGAGGCGTAATAATCACCTTTGTTGATAGTAATGTCTTCATACACGCGATATTAGAGATAAAAGAAAAAGCTACTACATCAACCACGCATATCACGGAAATCGCGTATACATTAATTGAGGTAGAGGCACACTCTGAATAAGCCCTGAAACCGCGCATTGAATCCGATCTGATTTATTTAAAAACACCTTCTATTCAGTGCAATTATGGTGGATAGGTAGTTCTACCTGTCCATTTCCCTTTTAACTGATTATCCACGCCATAGGGTAGCAAAAATTAGTGGTAAGTATGACCAAAACAATCAACTCAGATATTCTAGTAATCGGCGGCGGGCTCAGCGGCTGCATGGCAGCTATAAACGCAGCCGATCACGGCGCCAAAGTAGTCATAATGGAAAAGAGCCACACCGAGCGCAGCGGCGCAGCCGGAACAGGCAACGACCACTTCTGGTTCTACGATCCCGAGATACATGAGCCAAGAGACTGGACCATCCCCGATATGGTAAGAGACATCAGCTTCGACGGCGAATACGGTAAGACCAAGGCAGGCCTAATGGACCAAGAGCTCCTTGAGATAGTAGCTAAGGGCACAAAGGCAGCCGTAGAACGCCTAGAATCATGGGGTGTCCAGTTCAAATACGATAAGATCTACCCTTGGAACCTCCAGTATGATGACCCAGAGGATGATAAACGATACAGGATCGTGCCCCAGTTCCAGAGCGAGTGGGACACCCTCAACTATGATGGACGAGACATCAAGAAGCGCCTCACAGAGCAATGCGAAAAAAGAGACGTAGAGATATTCAACAGAGTAGCTGGAACCGGGCTACTCACCGAGGATGGACGAGTCGTGGGCGCTACAGGGGTCCACATGAGAACCGGCGAGTTCCACGTATTCAAAGCCAAAGCAGTCATACTAGCCACAGGTATGGATCAGTGGCGCCTCTTCAAGCCAAGGAACGGGAACTGGTTCAACAGCCAGAGTCCACCCTATATTGCGGGGGATGGGGAAGCCATGGCTATCAGGGCGGGTGCTGAGGTATTCATACTCCAAGCAGGTAAGACACAGCACCACGGGTTCCAGTACTGGAGAAACATCATGAGAAGCAGCCCAGCGGCTACTACCTGTTACCCAGCGGGTAGGCTTGTGAACGCTGAACGTGAGGTCATGATCAAGCACCCAGCGGTACGTGAACCTATGAGAAAGTATAGGCAGAATGTCGAGGACAGCGTATCCGAGGGCAAGACCCCCTTCTACCTAGACTGGACGGATGCATCTGAGGAAGAGATAGAGTATGCGTTGTGGGCGTATGGTAACGAGGGGCTTTGCTGGGCCCTACGAGAGATCATGAAGGATCATGATATCGACTTCAGAACCCATATGATCGAGTTAGAGCTAGAGGAGCCCGGGAGAAACACCGGGGGCTTCCTAGCCCCCTATATTGACTTGAACTGCAAGACCAGCGTTGAGGGCTTATTCGCGTGCAGCCCGGTCCAGTTCGCCGGGGAGGTCGCGGCCCCCACCTACACGGTGCTGGGATGGAGATCAGGAGAGAAAGCAGCCGAATACATTGAGAACCTACCCGAATCCGAGCTGGACACTGAACAGGTTGAGTCTGAGGAGAAGCGTGTCACAGAACCCATTAACCTAGCTGAAGGTAGGACATGGCAAGAGGTCAATGTGGAGCTAAATCAGATCATGGAGGAGTACAAGAAGTATTACGCCGGCTTCAATCCCCCATGCAAGAAGGATGAGATGAGCGTCATCGGATTGCAGAACACACTGGACTTGTTACATGAGCTTAAGAAGGTCAAGATGAAAGCAGAAAACCCCCATGAACTGGTAAGATGCAACGAGGTCATGAATCTCATAGATGTAGGAATACTCATGGTCAAGGCGGCCTTTGAGAAAGACAGGTACAAGGATGGTAACTGGTTCCTAGGCAAGCTAGAGGATGGCGAAGCCGAATTCAGACTAGAACCCATTCGTATCAAATATCCGTCAAAGGAGGAAGCATAGATGCCACCCAAGTTCAACGATAACTGCACCGCTTGTTTCAAATGTGTTGAGATATGTCCGGGAGACATACTACGAGAAGGAGATGACGCCCCGGTGGTCGCTTACCCTGATGAGTGTTGGCACTGTGGAGCATGCATGATGGACTGCCCAGCGGAAGCCATAAGACTCGACCTACCCGTCTGGATGAGACCAGTAGCAAAACGCGTCAAATAACTATCCCTGTAGAGGGTAGCGTTGCTATCCCAGTAACAACCTTTTTTCTCTAAAACAACTTATTCTTGTTCTACGTAAAAAACGTGGCTTATTAAATAGAAAAAAATAATGAAAAGTGTCTAAGGAACCGCTGGAGGCGCCTGTGGTGGAAGATTCTTAACGAATCTCTCCAGTCTCTTACAGACCTCTTCCAAGTCCTCAACCGGTCTAACCAGAGCGAACCTTATGTGGCCCTCTCCCATCTCACCGTAAGCAGCACCAGGAGCACAGCGAACCTTCTCCTCTTTGAAGAACTCCATGGCGAACTTCATGCTGGGTAAGCCGAAGCTGCTTATATCAGGGAACAGGTAGAATGCACCCTCAGGCTTCGGGCACTTTACTCCCTCTATCTGGTTGAGCCTATCTGTCATGAAGTCGATCCTCTTCTTGTACTCTTTCTTCATCTTGGCTACAAAGTCCCAGCCATCTTCCAGCGCCTTTACGGCTGCTTTCTGGAATGGCACTGGAACACTGCAGATTCCAACTGGTACAGAGGATATCACCTTCATGAGCTCGGGGCCAGCTATAATGTATCCTGCACGGCACCCTGTCCACGCGAATGTCTTGCTGAAGCTCATCAACACCATGGTACGCTCCCACATACCTGGCATATCGATAATGGTCTCATGCTTTCTGTCACCCCAGATGAACTCTGTGTAGATCTCGTCACTGATTACCACGAGGTCATGCTTCACAGCGATCTCGGCCAGTTTCTGTAGCTCTTCTTTGGTCCAGACTGTGCCCGTTGGGTTATCTGGAGTACAGAATAGGATAGCCTTGGTCTTATCAGTTATAACCGCCTCTAGGTTAGCGAAATCAGGCCTGTATATACCGTTCCTGTCCTTTCTCTGCTTTGCCCTAACCATCTTTGCTCCGAAGTAAGCGATGGGCGTATTATAGCCTGTATAAGCTGGGTCGAGGACGACTAGTTCATCTCCCGGGTTCAGTATGGCTCCGAATGCCTGGAAAATAGCCTGGCTTCCACCGCTGGTGATGAGCACCTGTGTCTTGGGGTCAACCTCCACCCCATATTTCTCATAGTATTTTGCGATGGCTTCCTTAAAGTCTGGCTCACCTGTAAAGCTGTAGTGAGTGTGTCCAGCCTTCATGGCTTCGTAGACAGCCTTGTTTATGAACTCGGGTTGATCGAAGTCAGGGTCACCGGCACCCAGATTAATCATACCTTCTATAGGGCCTACTGATGCCCGGGTACTGCTTCCCGCCCGCTCCATGAGCTCGGCGACTTCCTTCTTCGCGAATTTTTCAACTCCCATTTTGATCACGAATCTCTAAAGCTATCTCAACAGATTATAAAACGTCTTCGATCTTACGATATAGAGTAAAAATATGGGAAAAAAACGACTGAAAAAGTGGAAAAAGGCTAACCTATCAAGGCGTTGAATAGCAGTTTGAAGGTTGCATCTGTCTGGGCTCTCATCTGTGGCTGGAACCCGTAGAGAATCACTCTACCTTTTCCCATCTTCGCCTCAATCATGGCGGCCTTATTGCTCAGATGCTCTTCCCCGGTCAGCCAACCACTCTCCATGATGCGCTCATCGGGGTAACTCAGGACTACCTGATAATCATCGTTGTTTACACGGGGTTTCACTGCGAAAGCTGGGTGATGCCGGAATATTATCAAGAGGTCTTCCTGTACGCCCCACGCGAGAGGATGACTCTTATTCACATCCACATGCAGTGTGCTTCCCGGGCAGATGAATTCCTTGTCATCCACCTCCTTCAAAACGTTCTTAACCGGTAGGTCAAGCTCCTCGATGGCAAAGTTGCTGCTCTCACCGAAGCAGAGCAGAGTTCCTCCCCCTTGGACGAATTCCTTTAGCTTCTCCACTCCCTCCTCGCCGAAACCGCTTCTATATTCCTCGGGATAGTTTGGTAATGTGAATCCACCGCCCCACCGTTTCTCATAGTATTCCTCGATATCTTCTCCCAGTAATAGTTCCTTGGCATCGCTGGGTAGGATAATCACATCATATTTTGAGGCTAATCTTCCTCTGAGTATATCCTTATCCATGATGGTCCTGTACTTGTACCGATACTGTTCCAGAAGCCATCTTGTCCACCCCTCATCCGCGTTACCACCATAATACCTCTTATAGACGCCGATCTTCTTTCTCTTGATGGGCTTATGCTTTAACGCTGGAGGCGCAGCCTCAAAAACCAGATGGCATCGTTTAGATACCTTCACCATCTCATCGAAGATATCCTCCGCTTTTGGGATATAGAAGCTACCAGCGGGGAAAACCTTCTCATCGATCTTCACCTCGTTTAATAGTCTGTGAACCTTGATCCCTTTTCTTAGAAGCCAGTTTACGCCTTGGAATGCCTCATTCTCTACCCCCCTCACTATCCATCCGTTGGGGGCATCTTCAACGACATCTCCCCGAGGGTACCTGATGCTTGAGAGGGTTTCAAAGGCTCCTTCGAAAGGCTTCTCAACCTCATGCAGTCTTACACCCATGAATTCAGCTATAGTGTAGGTTGATAGATCATAGGGAACCACTGGTTTACCATCAGGTTTCTCGCTGAACGCACCCACGTGGTAGAATGTCCTCTTCAATAGACTAACGATATAGGGTCTGCAGTGCTGGTCGGCGAAGATGACGCATGTTCCCCGTGGATATGATACGCCGTCGGCTTCAAACTCTCGTTCGCTTCTACTTATCTCCACTCCCATGTCCATCAGGGTCTGCATCATCTTGTACTGGATCTGCTCGTCATGCTGGTCTGGTTTAACCACGAAAGCGTAGGGCGGCTCCTCTCGTCCCTTCTTTATGGCGTTGCTGGCCTTCTTGTACATGTTTCTCAGTATCATGGGTCTGAACTTCGCAGCCGCTTCCAGCGTCCCGTAGGCGCTGATCTTCTGCTGCTCCACGATATCCCGTAGTCTCCACCATCCGCCCTCCCATGGATGAGGGAAACCCATCTGGGTCCTATACTCTGGGCGTCCACGACTGCTCTCCCTGAGTTGATGATAATGAATATACAGTGGTGTAGCCAGTTTGGCGCTGGCTGACTCGGTTAGCATTCCGCAGATATTATGCCAGCAGGGTACATAGTTGAATGTGGGCATAAACTCACCTGGATAAGTAGCAGCCGACTCGACGCCAGTCTTTTCTTCCTTCTCTAGGAGCACATGGGTTAAGCCCCCGTAGAGTTCCTGCTCGGTCCAGACTAATGGGTCAACCTTATCATCTATGGGGTTGGCGAAGGGTGCGATATAGAATCGGGCGCCGTAACTCCCCATGTGATGGTAGTCTATGTATGCCTGTGGGCTCCACTCTAGGTACATGACCTCGGAGACCATCTGGCTCTCCACCATGTTATTGTGGATGGCATCCCTGTTGTTATCGTGGCCAGTGTATTTATGATAGAGCCACGGTGGGCTGCATCCCTCATACTCTGTGCCCAGGTACTTTTCATAGAACTCCGTGACCATTATCTGGCCATCAGGGTTAAAGCAGGGGAACATCAAGAGCACAGTGTTTTCCAGTATCTCCCTGTTCTCGGGTAGGCTGATTAGCTCCCAGGCTAACTCTGGGGCCATCTGTGTTCCCCCTACCTCGGTCGCGTGGATGCTCATACTCATGGAGACCACGGCGACTCCCTCTTCATTGATCCTTTCAATCTCTTTCTCTGAGACGTCCTTGGGGTGGGCGAGTTTCCAGCTCATCTCCCTTATCTTATCAAGTCTCTCCATGTTCTTCTCAGATGTGATTATGGCTAGGAGGAATGGGTTTCCCTCCGTACTCTCCCCCAGTTCTTCAACCTTGACCATAGGCGACTTGTCTAGTTCCCAGAAATATTCAACGATCTTATTCCAGTGAGCCAGCTTCCTATCAGCCCCTAACTGGTGCCCGAAGAAATCCTCTGGCTTTGTTATATTAATTGACATTAATGAAAAAACAGTGAATAATTATAAAAAAGCATGGATCAAGTGATCCAGTTAACATGTTTTTGGGTGGTTTTAGGTGAAAACCTTTGAAAAAGTCAACTTACTCGCATTGATGGTATTATATTGTTCTAAACAAATACTAGGATGATTAGTATTGACAGGAGAACCATTCAAACCCGAGGATCTACGGGACTTTGTGTTCATATCAGATCCCCAGATAAGCCCAGATGGCTCTAAAACAGCCTACGTACATACCTCAATCGACTATGAGGAAAACGACTACATTAAACACATTTGGGTACACGATAACCAGGCCGGGGAGGACAAACAGTTCACATACGGTGATGGAAAAGACACTTACCCCCGCTGGAGCCCCAATGGAGAAAGACTCCTATTCTTATCCAGTGGCAGGGAACCGGATTCCAAGAATCAACTCTACGTGATAAAGGCAGATGGCGGAGAAGCCAAACTAGTTGCCTCCCTTGAGACAGGGATCTCTAACCCTGTGTGGAGTCCTGATGGGGAGACCATATTATTCAGCAGCCGCGTATGGGAGCCCGAGAAACCGGAATCTGATGTGGTGGTGGTTAATCGACTCTGGTATAAGCTCAACGGGGTGGGGATATTCGCCGGGAAACGGATGCATCTCTTCACCGTTAAACCTGGGAGCGACCCTGAGCAGGTGACCAGAGGGGAGTATGATGTAGCAGCCTATACTTGGAGCCCAGATGGGGATGAGATAGCTTATGTAACAAACAAGGAACCAGACCAGGATGCCAGTCACATCAAAGACATCTACGTACTATCAAGGGAAACTGGAGAAACCAGAAAGATCACGCACAGCATCCACGAGATAAACAATATCTCATGGTCAAAACATGGAATCGCCTACACTGGCAGCGACTTCCACGCACGGGGTGCCACGGATAAAGACCTATGGGTGATGAACCCGGGAGAGCCCCCGGTTAACGTTACAGAGGAGTTTAACCACAGCCTCGAGAGGGGAATCGGTAGCGACCTCAGAATGAACACACCCTCCACTGGTCCAGTGTGGGGACCACAAGGGAAAAAGATCTATTTCACCACTGGGGTGGTGCCGAATAGCAACATCTACGGTGTAAATCTTGACTCGAAAAAAATAGAAAAGCTAACCGAAAACGTCACCGTTGACGGTTTCAGCTTCTCAAGTGACTTCAAGCATATCGCATATAACGCCATGACTGCAACCGAGCCATGCGAACTCTATGTGGACCATATGAAAGTCACGTCCTTCAACGAGGAACACTTGGAGAACCTGAAAATAAGCCAACCTGAGCACTTCAAATGGGTTAACGAGCTTGGGGAGAAAATAGATGGATGGGTAATGAAACCTGTTGACTATAAGGAGGATGAGAGATATCCAGCGATACTTCAGATACATGGGGGTCCTCTGGGAATATATGGAGACGGGGTCTATCAGGAGTTCCAGTTATTAGCTTCCTCCGGGTACGTGGTGATCTACACTAATCCGAGGGGCTCAGCGGGTTACGATGAGGAGTACGCTGCTACGTTGAATGGTAGACATGGCACAATAGACTATAGGGACTTGATGGGGTTCACAGACCAGGCGTTGGAGCGTTTCGATTTCATAGACCCGGATAGACTCGGTGTTACGGGTGGAAGCTACGGAGGATACCTAACAAACTGGATAGTGACCCAGACAACTCGATTCAAGGCAGCAGTGGCATGCAGAAGCACATGCAACCGCCACAGCCATCACGGATACAGTGATTATGGGTTTAAACACGGGGAATCCGGAAACATGGGTTACCCGTGGAGAGACGAGGAGAAGCTACTAGCTCAGAGCCCCCTTAGATACGCTGAAAACGTTGAGACTCCGACCCTGTTGATACACAGCGAGAACGATCTTCGGTGTACGATTCAGCAGGCTGAGGAGTTTTTCGTAGCGCTCATGGAGCTGGGTGTTGATATCGAGTTAGTGCGTTTCCCTGAGGAGAACCATGAGTTGAGCCGAAGCGGTAAACCCAAGCACCGGGAGGAACGGTTCAGGCATATCCTGCGCTGGTTCGATAAATATCTCAAATAATTTTTACACTCCATTTACTCTTATTCAATATGGCTAAACGTAAGATCAAGATCGAGGATCTAAGAGATATCAAATTTGTATCAGATCCCCAGATTAACCCCGATGGGTCAAAAATCGCGTTCGTGCTTAGCACTATAGATTACGAGGAAGACACGTATAGGCGACACATCTGGTTAGTTGATACAACCGGTGAGCCTAGACAGTTCACATATGGCCCCGGTGCTGACACCTATCCACGGTGGAGTCCAAGCGGTGGAAAACTATTATTTCTGAGTAATGGGCGCCAACCGGATAAGAAAACCCAGTTATATGTGATAAACGCCGGGGGTGGGGAGGCTAAACTGGTTGCTGATATGGAGAACGGTGTATCAAACCCGAGGTGGGGCCCAGACGGTGAATCAATCCTATTCACCAGCAGGGTCTGGATCCGGGAAAAGACAGAGTCCGATGTAAGACAGATCAAACGCATCAGATACAAGTACAATAACATGGGTTTTTTCGAGGGGAGAAGAATCCACTTATTCACGGTTAAACCTGGGGAGGAACCGGTACAGGTATCTGAAGGAGAGTATGATGTCAATGATCCACGATGGACTCCGGATGGTGAATACATTAGCTTCGTAACTAACATGGAACCCGATCAGGACACCAGCAGAGTAAGTGACCTCTACAGGATCCCGGTCACCGGTTGTGAACCTGAGAAACTCACCGACTCCACGTATTCTATAGACAGTCATAGTTACAATCCAAATGGAGACGAACTGGCCTTTATAGGGCATCATCAACCAGAGGAGCTAGCGGTAGACTACGAACTGTATCTAATACCCGTTGATGGGGGTGAGCCAACACTATTGACTCTTGACTTTAACAGGAGTTTACTCATGGGGATAGGAAGCGATCTCAGGGTCTCAACCCCCGGCGATGGACCTGTCTGGAGCAGTGATGGACGATATATATTCTTCAACACCGCCGATATACCCGACTGCAACCTATATCGTTTAGAGGTTGAAACCGTGGACATTAATGTCCTTGTCACGGGAAAGACTGTTGATGGGTTCAGTGTCTCAGATAACGGGTTGATAGCCTTTAACGCTATGACCTTCACCGAGCCATGTGAATTGTACTTGTTGGATGGAGAAGAATCCAAGATCAGTTCCTTCAACAAAGAACTATTAGACCAGTTAGAACTGTCTCATCCAGAACATTTCACCTTCGAGAACAGGCTGGAGGAGACCGTAGACGGGTGGATAATGAAACCCATAGATTGGGATGAGAACGAGTCGTATCCATGTATACTGGAGATGCACGGTGGCCCAAGAGGCGTCTACGGTAACGGAATCTACCAGGAGTTCCAGTTACTATGCGCCCAGGGATACGCGGTGATCTACACGAATCCGAGGGGCTCAGCGGGTTACGATGAAGAGTATACGCAGGCTGTTATGCGTCATTATGGTGAAGTGGATTACGAGGACTTCATGGACTTTACCGATGAAGCCATTAAGCGGTATCCATGGATCGATGAGAAACGACTGGGGTTAACCGGTGGAAGCTATGGCGGGTATACCACTAACTGGATTATTGGTCACACGGATCGCTACAAAGCAGCTGTAACCTGTAGAAGCATATGCAACTGGGTGAGCAAGTTCGGCGTCAGTGACATCGGCTTCATGCAACCCGAGTCCATCAGCGGGGCCGAGACCTACTGGGGAGAAGACCTCATCAAGCAGATGAAACACAGCCCCTTATACTACGCTGGAAACGTTAAGACACCATGTCTCATAATCCACAGCGAAGAAGACTACAGGTGCCCCATGGCGGAGGGAGAGCAATGGTTCACAGCCCTCAAGCTCAATAATGTACCCACAGAGCTAATCTGGTTCCCAGAGGAGAACCATGAGCTCAGCAGATCAGGTAAACCAGGACACAGGGAGGAGAGATACAGGCACATACTCAGATGGTTTAAAGAATACCTATAACCCATCCCTTTTATCCCGGGGTATGCATAGAGCCATATGCCTACTCCATTTCCCTGCAAACAGTGTGGTAAATGCTGTTCCACACTGGAAAAAGAGGAATGGACCGGTATCTCATTATTCCCCTGGGAAACACATCTTTTTCCTGAAGAGAATATTAAACCCAGTCTAGGATTAGGTAAAAACCCTGATCACCCGGACTTTAAACTTATTTTACACACATATAGTGCAGAGAACTGCAAACACCTGGATGGTAACCGGTGCACAATACATCCACATAGACCCCTAGTATGCAGAAGCTACCCCTTTAGAGCTACAAGACAGGGAAATAAAAACATCTACGTGGTAGCCCCTGAATGTACAGTCATTGAGGATTGGCCCGACACCCGGACTATTTGGAAAAGATACGATGAGATGGACGCCGCAGATCTAATATTAGATCACCTGAGCAGATTCTATAAGGCAACTGAGCCTAAATGGCGTTACATTCCTGAAAAAGACTGGACACGAATAGGAACCGTTAAGAAACACGGTTAAATGTCTCATATAGTGCCCGTTGATACTCGACGCGGCCACGAAGACGGACTTCGATGAGATATATACATGCGATGAATCGGGGTTACCCACTAGTGGTACAGACGGGCTGAGTGCTGAGACCATGATACTGCAATCTGAGAGAGGCCAGCCGAGTACGGCGTGAGCCGATTCGATGAGGCTGGAAGTTTGTTGCAGGAAACAGGCTCCTCAGCACTCACCTTATCTTCAATTGTATAGTTTTCTGTGGCTGAGAGACAAGCGATTGAAAATGTATTTTCTTAACAGATAGGATATACAAAACACGAATAATTTGGTTAATTCTTTTTCCGAGTTTATTTTATATTTAGAAAACATTTATTATATGTTTGAGAAAATAGGTGTTTATTTCTGCACTTTTTACATAATAAAAATGATGTTTTCTTTCGGGGAAAGCTTCTCTAGTGAGTTTCAAAATAATAGATATAATAAAACTTTTTTTGTAGCCGCTAAATAGCAAACTATCGTACTATAATCGGTGATTTAGTTGAGGCCTGTGATCAATGATGCATTTAAGATAAAATCAGAAAACCTGAATGAGACCCGAGAAATCTACGTATACCATCCACCCGACCTAAAGGAATCCAGTTTAGCTTACCCTGTGATATATTTACTCGATGGACATAGCCTCCACAATGTCTGCGCCAGCTTCGTACAACATTACTCAAACCGGGATCGCATACCTAGAGCAATCGTAGTAGGGTTAGCCAGCACAGATAGGCTCAGAGACTTTACCCCCACAGAGAGGGAGGCATATAATGGAGAATACGGTGGAGGTGGGGCAGAGAATTTCCTACGGTTTCTATCAGATGAACTTTTCCCAGTGATTGAGGAAAAATACCTCACAAGAGACTACAGGGTCTTGATGGGTCACTCTTACGGTGGCTTACTCGTATCTTATGCCTTATTGTCTAGGCCAGATTTATTCAGGGCTTTTCTAGCTTGCAGCCCGTGGCTATCTGAGGTAGATAATGCGTTGATCGATGGCATCGGAAAACAGCTACAAGAAGGATACGCGAAATCAAAGCTCTTCTATCTGGCTCATGAACCCATCACTAGCCCCGGTATTGAGGACCGTATCAAGAACATGAGAAAGGTCTTTGAGAAGAACGCGGGTGATGACTTTATGTGGGAGTATAAGAGATACAGTGACGCGGACCACTCGAACCTACCATTGAAAGCCATTCCTGATGCGCTGGATTTCTTCTTCCCAGGATTCATCCAAGACTAATATTTTCTTGCTTCTTTTTTTAGTCATGACATAGATTATTTCCATTATTTTAAAAACAATGATCATAAACAATATTTTGGTCTAGCCGTATC
>CAZAQI010000027.1:6341-19767 GCA_964487465.1 uncultured Candidatus Bathyarchaeia archaeon | reverse complement strand
AACCTACGAAATCTTATACCCCGCCAAGCATGTTTTACCTGTATGATCACCCGAGAAGAACAGATAGACCTAGTAAAGAAGCATGTAAAAAACGAGAACTTGGTCAACCATATGATTGCTGTCGGTGCCATAATGAAGGGCTTAGCTGAACACTTCGAGGAAGACCAGGAACTCTGGGAAGCCACAGGCATACTTCATGATATCGATTACGAGGAATTCGGTGATGACATGAGTATGCACGGCATAAAGTCAGCCGAGATGGTTGAAGACATATTACCAGAAGAGGCTATAAACGCCATACTAAGGCACAATGAGTTAACGGGTAACAAGGTGGAGACAAGGTTTGACATCGCGTTACTGGCGGCTGACGCTATTTCGGGTATGATCGTAGCGAACGCATTAGTTAGACCTACTAACATGAAAGGTATGAAGCCTAAAAGCGTTAAAAGACGTATGAAAGATAGTTCCTTTGCGAAGCAGGTTAGTCGAGAAAACATCATGTTATGCGAGGAAATAGATTTATCCTTCAAAGAGTTCGCGCGAATATCCATAAAAGCCATGCAGGACGTGGCACCGGAAATAGGACTAGATTAAAATGATAGACCCAGAGAGACAAAGACATAGAATTACGCGTATAATCGCAGCCACAAGGTTTCCATTCGTAGACCAACCCGAGGATAGCTGGCCACCATGCTACAAGACCATTGTAAATGATGAGGAGAAACGCTTCGGATTACTTGCCCCCTGGGGTGAGGTGATTTACCCTAGCATTGTCATTCTCAACTGTGATGGTGGAGTGCAGGAGCTTGGGATGGTTGAATCCGAGGAGAATATTATCTCTGAAAGAGCCAAGTTATGGCAGTTCCTAAGTGATTCAGCGAGTGTGGGACGCAAATACAAGAAACTATTCGTATACGCACCCAAAGGCTTAGAGAAGAAAGCCTTAGATATCCTTGAGGGAAACGATGTAGAGTATGATGGATTACGTGGCTACAGTATTGAGGATGGCTGGTTAAAGATACACCCCATTAAGACTCATGACAGCCCTCACGACCACCGTTAATCTCCATAAATTTTTCCACTTGTTTTCTAGTCTCATATAATGCACTGTACCCGTTCTCTCTACTGGGCTCTATCTCGGTTCCTTCATGCCACTCATTCCAGCTGGTTATTAGGACCCAGTCAAGTGGGTACTCGTGGATGGGTCTCCAGTAGTTTCTGTATGTCTCATTTCCATGTCTACTAATCTTTGTGCCGTTAACACGTATCTTGGTGTCATCATATCCCGGGGTAACTGTACCTACAGTCAGCAAGCTATCATAAATAATGTAACCATCTCTGCTTTCTAGATTAAACATAGGTATAGAATCATACACCAGTCTCCTTTTTTGATTTGAGATCCAAGATGTGAGATGTTTATGTTTTTGGAGATCTAGCTCATTGTAGATGTGTACGCCATCAAAAACATCCAGTAACTCCAGACTGCGGAAATCACCGATTAATATACAAGTGTCAACCCTTGATCTTATCTTAAACCAGAAATCCTTATCTCGGCTCTGTCCCTCAGCGCTGAATACTATCACAACGGGTTTATCATTGTATCGAAGATAGTTCGGATGAGAACCATAGTTCTTGATTATGTACTGTAACTCAGAAACTACTTGTTCTTCCAATAGTGGCGTTGGAATTCGATATGTCTCATAGTAAACACAGGTCTTGAAATTTTTAGTATTATTTAGCAACTTTTTGAATGCCTTGTCCTCATATGTATCTATTCCCCACCAGCTAACTGTAAAACATGTAATGCCACTACTTCTAGCCATCTCGATATGATTATTGATGATTGAGGGGTTAGTGGAATCGTAAGCACCTAATAGTGGATAGTTAGGGGACTCCTGTATGCTGGTCTCGTTGACATACCCCCAGTGTCTCCCCAAGTTCCCTTCATCAGGTTTACCATACCAGGGATAGTATACGGCAAAGACCTCTTTTTCCTGTTTGGTAGAGGGGGGTATTAATCTGATTTTGTATGGTTCAAGGTTTTTTTGATACATGATGGTGGAATATCGGTTATGACTTTGGTCCCCCGCGGTTCTTCTATGGGTGATTCTGTTTATGCTTCGATAGTTTTCACCTGTCCACGCGGAAACTTTGATGTTTGTATACCCGATGTAACCTTTTGAGATATGTACTGTTATATTCTCTGGGTTAACTACGACTAGCGAGACCTCTCTTTGGGTTAGATTTTCGTCATATTGGGGTTTCCCTATCCAGATGGATATATGATTATCCTCGGTTACAACATTGTGATTGTACTTTGATTGGGTGTGATTGCTTAGAAGTAGTTCACCGATTCCCTCTAGCTTCACCAGTGTCCAGTCTGATGTGGTTCGCAGTCTTATCTTCATGGATAGGGCGTAGTCTGTTTCACAGTGGTTGAAGTTAGTGAATATGATGGAGGAGAATAAAATAACCAAGAATAGGCTTCGGTGGGGGTTCATGATTATTTTTGGGTTTCTCTTGATATATTGCTTCTAATTCCATGTTTTCAGGTGTAACTATTCTATGTTTTTTCTAGTTACAGTTAACTAGATGTACTTATCTTGTAACTAAATGATTGTTAACCTAGGTACAATCTAGTAAATTATTATTAAAAAACAATAATTATACCAAGAAAAAGCAAAAAACAGAAAAACAAACGTCAATACTTCAATCAACGCCTAAAAAATACAGATAAGACTACCACGACACCAAAAAACATAGAACCGTCATTTAACTATTTTTAACACACAGTACCCGCACATACTAAATACCCCTAAAACAACCCAGAGATGTAGAAAATGACCCACGATCTAGTAATTAAAAACGGCCCCATAATAGATGGAACAGGAGCCCCATGGATAAAAACAGACATTGCTATCAAGGGAGAAAAGATCACCAAGATAGGCAGAATAACCGGTGACGCAGAAAGGACAATCAACGCCGAGGGTTTAACCATATCACCGGGATGGATAGACATTCACAGCCACGCGGACCACACCATACTGGGGAACCCCAAAGCCTTCAGCTATATCCACCAGGGAGTAACCACGGTAACTATGGGTAACTGTGGGCTCTCCATGTATCCCTTATCCGAGGAACACAGGGAAGACCTAATCGAGTACATGAAACCATTCACCAGTGGAGTGGACTTCAAATACGACTGGAGTAACCTGAAGGCGTTTAAACAGAAAATAACTGAGAAAGGCACCAGTCTAAACCTGGTTCCCTTCGTGGGTCACGGTAGCATCAGGATAGCGACCATGGGTTTCCAGGATAGAAAACCAACAAAGAGTGAACTGGACACCATGCGAGGGTACTTGACTATCGCGATGGATCAAGGCAGTTATGGGATGAGCACGGGATTAGGCTACCCGCCGGGCCTGTACTCAGATAACAGGGAACTTGTTGAACTAGGTAAGGTTCTCAGTGAATACGATGGAATATATTCCACCCATATGCGTGGAGAGGATAACAATCTCCTAGATACGATAAAACTAGGAAAAGAGATGAAGCTACCAGTAGAGGTATCCCACCTTGGCAGCAGTTGTGGTAGTAGGAAACACCTCAGAGGAAGACACAGGGAGACAACTCTGAGACACATCGATGAAGCAAGAGAAAAGGGATTAGACATAACCGCTGATATCTACCCCTACACGGCTGGCTCAAGTTTATTGAGTCAGATTATACCGGATTGGCTCCACGCCGATGGGGTGTCCCGGATGCTGGAGAAGCTAAAAGACCCGGAGATCCGGGAGAAAATAGCGGCCGAGTACCGTGAAACTGGTAGAGACTTCTCCAAGGTAATTGTCTCTTATGTTAAGCGCCCTGGGAATAAGGAGATTGAGGGTATGAGCGTCGCTGATATAGCTGATAAATGGGAGAAAACCATCGTCGATACAGTATGTAAACTAATGATAGATGAACAGGGAGAAGCCATGAACATCACCTTCTGGGGTGAGGAAGAAGACGTTGACACAATGGTTCAACACCCGGCTGTAATGCCTTGCAGCGACGGCTGGGTCCTCGCCCCCACCGGGCAACTGGGCTCCGGTAAACCTCACCCCCGATGCTATGGGGCTTTCCCCCGGTACCTAGACCAGTACGTGAAAAAGAAGAAACTACTAACACTGGAGGAAGCCGTGAGAAGGATGACCTCCATGCCAGCAGCGAGACTAGGTTTGCAGGACCGTGGAGTACTCAGAGAAGGAATGAAAGCTGATATAACAGTATTCAACCCGGATACGGTGAAGGATCTGAGCACCTTTGATGATCCACATAGATACCCTGAAGGCATCGAGTATGTCATCATTAATGGATCAATTACCTTGGAGAATGGTGAACACACGGGTGCCACAGACGGTGAAATATTAGTAAAACAACAATGAACTCAGGCAGAAAGAGACCCTTCCCTTACTGGGTTTGCATATGCGTCTAAATATGAAGAACCCGTATATCCGTATATGATCCCTGAGACCATTATCGATATCCTTGGAACCGGTGGCGGGAGGTTCGTAATGACCACCCAGAGGCGACGAACCGCTGGAATACGATTAACCGAAGGCGACACCCAAGTCCATATCGATCCAGGCCCCGGGGCGCTGGTGTTCAGCAACTGGACTAAGTTAAGCCCCAGTAATCTAGATGGCTTAATCGTGACCCACTGTCACCCAGATCATTACACTGATGCCGAGGTCTTCATCGAGGCCATGACCCGGGGTACTACGGCCAAGAGAGGGGTACTTGCAGCATCCAAAAGCGTGTTAAGGGGCGCTAACGGTATCGGGCCGAGTATAAGTAAATATCATCAGGGCATAGTTAGAGACATAATCGAACTCTACGAGGGAACAGCTTTCCAGGTAGAGAAACTGGATTTCACGGCAACTGAGGCTATGCATAGCGACCCATGTACCGTGGGTCTGAGAATACAAACCAGTAACGGGAGCATAGGTTACAGCAGCGACACTGGTTACTATCCGGGGCTATCTGAGAGCTATAATGATCTAAGATTACTGATCCTTTGCACCATGTGGCCCAGAGATAACGAGATCTCTATACATCTGAATACAGATGACGCGTTGAAGATACTGGAAGAAGCACAGCCTGGGTCCTGTATATTAACTCATTTCGGTATGAGGATGCTGAACGCGGATCCCGAGGTGGAGGCAGCTTATCTAGCAAAAGAGACAGATATCCCTGTATACTCTGCAGTCGATGGCATGAGAGTCACCCTATCAGATGAAATAACCTTGAAAGGTTCTAGAAAAAATGATGAAACAATAGTACTCGATGCTTAATCAGGGCTTTCTAAAACAGTTGATCACGCGATTCGATCCCAGTTATTGGTAAATATACGTGGTCTGATGGCTGACATGCCCTATCCTGCATGCAATTTATCTGAAAATATATATTCAAGCATCTTGTCTAAGTAACCTAGTCTGATGTGAGGATTATGGGGTATCGTTTTGTTGCCCCCAATGGGGCAGTTTAGAGACCAGAGACACAAACCCATTGCTCAGACCACCGCGGACAACCTTTTAAAGAAACAAGCCAACCAAGATAGCCTATACTTGGCAAGGGATCCGCATCAAACGCCAAAAGGAGATAAATTACATTGAAAGTCTTACCACGCAAGATCGATTTCATCGAGATGGAGGAAAAGTGGCAACGTAAATGGGAAGAAGAAGAAATATACAGATACGACTGGGAGGATGATACGAGACCTGTCTACAGTGTAGACACTCCCCCACCTTACCCTAGCGGTGACTTCCATATGGGTAATGTACTGAACTGGACATACTTCGATATACGGGCCAGATACAAGAGAATGCAGGGCTACAACGTGTTATTCCCCCAGGGATGGGATTGCCACGGCTTACCCACAGAGGTAGCGGTGGAGAAGGCCAAGGGTGTGAGGAAGAGCGATGTTCCACCGGACGTATTCCGGGAGATGTGTGAGGACTGGATAGAGCAGTATATCGCTAAGATGAAGACGGCTGTTGTGCGTTTAGGGACAAGCGTTGACTGGACCACAGAGTACAGGACCATGGAGCCTGAGTATATCAGGAAGATACAGCTGAGTTTCCTCAAGTTATATGATAAAGATATGATCTACAAGGGAGAGCACCCGATAAATTGGTGTCCCCGATGCGAGACAGCTATCGCAGACGCCGAGGTAGAACATGAGCAGAAAAACGGGTTAATCTACACTATTCCCTTTGAGACTGATCAAGGCCAGATATTGATAGCAACCACTAGACCAATCTATCTACCTGCATGTGTAGCACTGGGTGTGAACCCATCCGATGAGAGGTACCAGCACCTTATAGGCGGAGAGGCAACCGTACCCGTATTCGGGCAAAAGGTACCCATAATAGCAAACGATGAAGTGGATCCCACCTTCGGAACAGGCGCCATGATGATATGCACCTACGGAGACAAGGCAGACGTAGTAGCAGTAGCAAGATTCAACCTACCAGTAGTGAAGCTAATAGATGAACAGGGAAAACTGCAGCCAGTGGCAGAGGACTATGCTGGGATGACCATAGATGAAGGTCAGAGAAAACTCGTAGAAGATATGCGCGAAGAAGAATTAATCGTAGAGGAGAAACAACTGGAACAGGAGGTAGGGCTCTGCTGGAGATGCGATACCGCCATCGAGATAGTAACCGCGCGCCAATGGTTCCTCAGAACCATCCAGCTCACAGATAAAGTAGTGGAGACAGCCAAGAAGATCACATGGTACCCTGACTGGATGAGGCAGCGACTCATCGACTGGGCCACAGGACTAGACTGGGACTGGGTCTTATCAAGGCAACGAGTATTCGCCACCCCAGTACCGGCGTGGTACTGCAAAGACTGCGGAAAAATTAGGCTCGCGAAACCAGACGAGTTACCAGTTGACCCCAAGGTAACCATGATAGATGATACATGTGAATGTGGAAGCAACGAATTCGTACCCGACACCGATGTAATGGACACATGGTTTGACAGCAGCATGACCTGTGCGATACACGCCGGTTGGCCCGATAAACCCAACTGGAGACATCAGTTCCCCGCATCAGTACACCCCAGTGGACAGGACATCATCAGGACCTGGGCCTACTACCTCATGGTAAGGCACCTCGCTTTATTCGACGAGACCCCCTATGATAGCGTACTCATCAACGGCATGGTGCTGGGTGAGGACGGACGAAAGATGAGTAAGAGCCTGGGTAATTTCGTGTCCACCCCAGAGGTATTCGAGAAATATGGTGCGGATGCTTCAAGGCAGTGGGCGGCAGCAGGAGGCTCCACGGGTACTGATATCCCATTCAGATGGGAAGACGTGGAGTATGGGTGGAGGTTCATGCGTAAACTATGGAACGCAGCCAGATTCGTGGGTATGAGACTGGAGGATTATGATGGAGGTGAGGCTGAGCCCCAGCTGCTTGATAGATGGATCATGACCAAGATGCAGAAGATCATTAAACGCAGCACAGAGGCCATGGAAAACTGTGACTTCATGAACGCTACAGAGGCTACGAGAAACTATACCTGGCACGTGCTCTGTGATCACTACCTTGAGGCCGCTAAGACGAGGCTATACGGTGAGGGTGAACCCAAGAAGGCAGCCCAGTGGACCCTCCACCATATCTTAAAGGATATACTGAAACTCATGGCGCCGATAACCCCCCATATCTGCGATGAGATCTATCGAACCATGTATGAGATTGATGAGAGCGTGACAGTAGCTGCCTGGCCTGAATATGATTCATCCCTAGTGGATGAGGAGGCTGAGAGAGTAGGGGACATAGTCATCGCGGCTATCAGCAGTATACGCACAGAGAAGAACAGGAAAGGCGTAAGCCTCAACGCGCCGGTACCCAAGTTAACCATCCACGCGCCGGAGAACTCCGATGATCTTGAATTGGGGGCACAGGATATCAAAGACACTTTGAAAGTGGAGGAACTTGAGATCATAGCCGAGGAAGGCGGCGAGGCTGTGGTGGAGAACTATGATAGCATCGGCTTCACCATGATTCTCTAAACTCTTTTACACTCTCTGTTTAACTATTTTATCTATGAGTGATGAATTGGTGCCTCTAGTTGAGGCTGAGAACGAGGTTAAGGTTGTTACCCAGCGACTAGCTTTACTGCATCTGGCTTTCAGTAAATCTATCGTGGATTCTCTGGGCTGGGAGGCGGGGAAACAGTTGATACTGGATAGCGTTAAACTCTACGGGGAATACGTGGCAGAGCGGACAAAGCAGGGGTATCAGGGTTTGCCCAAGTATGGTTTCTGGGAGAGAAGAGAAGGTAAGCCCCCTCTGTGTGAGCTTGGTAAGATTATGCTAGAGATGGATGAGCCTGAGCTGGGAGCCATGTATTGTTTGATTGATCCCGCGAAGACTATGGCCGCTGATATTAGTGAGAAGATGATTCATACCCGGTGTATGATTCTTGGGCATGATGAGTGCCAGTTCGATACGGTGCCAACCAGTGACGAGGATAAGAATAGTTTCAAGAAGGGTGTGGACTGGTCTCACGTGGATCCTTTGATTGACGAGTTCCTGGATGAATACTAGTAGCTGCGGTAGTTTGTGATGGCTGCGACGCCTCCGAAGCTTCTGTGAAGCATCTCACCTTCCTCGGTGTGTGTGCTTACTACTTCTAGTTTTGCCTCTGCTTCCTCTGCTTTCTTGACCAGTAATTCTATAAAGTCTTCTCTTTCCTTGATCTCGTATTGGCCGCTCTCGCATTGGAGGCAGTTCATGTTTTCTACTCTTTCCTGGAAACTCTCCCAGTCATCCATGTCCACGATCTGTGTTTCCTTGTATCCACAGGTTCTGCACTCGATGGTTACGTACCAGCGTCGTACTTTTTCGCTTACGAGGAGCATGTATATGTTCATGTTCTTGAGTTCACGTAGTACCTCGTCTTCTCCGTAGGTGGCTAATCCGTCGTCTTCTCCAAGGTGTTTGAGGAACTCTTGTACTGCTTTGCGTTCCTGCATGTATCTTACTTTTTGGAGGAAGTCTCTGGATCGGTTGACGAGTTCTTTGACGCCCTCGTGGCCGGTGTACCCGGTGTCTACTGTTGTGAGTATCTTGTCTCTTATCTCGTGGTGGAGGTAGTTGCCTTTGAGGAATTCTTCTTTTGTGGGCCCTGGGCCTCCGACGATTATTCCTTGGAGGGTGTCTACGTTTAGGAATACATCGGTCATGGTGTCTCCGATGCGGTTATAGTATTCCTGGAGGTGCATTTGTCGGATTCGCTCGTATCGTCGGCTGGACTGTCCTCCTGCTCGTGTTTTGCCCGCGACGCCGCTGGTCATGTCTTTGATGATGTCTGCTCTTTGGCCTTTTAGTAGGGCGAATGTAGCGTCTTTTGCGTCCATTACGAGTACGCCGTAGGTGTCCTCGTGTTCAAGTATCTCCCACAGGGGTTCTAGCATGAATCTGTGTTCGCAGCGGTAGTAGTAGATGTTGATGGGCTCCGGTGGTATGAGGGTGAATGTCTCCATGTCTCCGACGCCCTGCTGATCTGATGCGATGTTGCCCGCGAATATGGCTAGCCCTGTCTCGGGTACTTCTCTGAATAGTTTGAGGCGCTCCATGGCCTTGGTTAGGGCTTCCTGGACGTTTTTGCGTGTGGTCTTGGATTTTATATTGGCTGCTGTGCCGTACTCGTTTCGTAGGTCTGTCATTACGTCGTGGATCTGTTTGTCTGGTGGTATGTATACTGTGACGAGTTCGGTTCCACGGCCCTCTAGGTCTTGTAGTCTTTCTAGCATTCTCTGGAATCTGAATCGGTCTAATGTGGGGTTTCCTGAGGACATTGTGGATCACTAAGTGCTCTTTGATACTTTGGCACGGTATTTGAACATTACTTATATATTCAGAACGGGTTGAAAGGTTCTACTTGTTGTCTTGGTGAGTGACTGCGTAATGGTAGATGATGTGGGTCATGCATTTGTCTTTGTCGCATTCTAGGCATATTTCCTCGATGGATTCGGGTGGCTGGGGAACCCTTATTTTTCTTCCGCATAGTGCTTTGGTTATCATTTTAATTAGTTTATTGTTGAGCCGTTGTGGGTTCCATCTGTGGCTCGTTTTATTTCCATGGGGTCTGAGCCATCTATTATTATGGTGGGTATACCTATTTTTTTTGCTAGTCTGGTTGCTTTTAGGTCGAAGAGCCCATATTCGCCGGGGAGTTGTCTGGTGTTTTCCTGTATGATTTCTTTGAGTCTGGCGTATGTTAGTGTTTTGAGCTTTACGGCATCCCTGTGCCTAGCCGGGTTTTTTGTGTATACTCCATCTACGTCGGTGGCGTTGATGATAAGGTCCGCGTCAATTTTCTGTGCGAACTGTACTGTGCGGTAATCGGTGCTGGTGCCTGGTCTGTATCCGCCGCCTACTAGTATTTTGTCCGGTGGCGCTTTCTCTATTTGGTGGGGTTGCTGATAGATTGTGGTTTGGTCTGCTACTGGGCCTAGAGCTGCTGTGAGTAGTAAGGCGTTGATGTGGGTGCATTTTATCCCGATGGTGTCTTGGATATGGTTTGCGGCGTCTAGTTTTTTAGCTGTGTTAATGAAGTATCTTGCTGGTTTCCCGCCCCCGCATACTACTATTATTTGGTGGCCTTGATTATGAAGTTCTTTTAGAGTTTGAGCATATTTCTTGTATGTTTGGTGTTCTAGCTGTATGTATGAATCCGTATTTTTTCCTGTGAGTAGGCTACCGCCCAAGCTTATGACTAGTTTCATTACATGTATTGTTCCGTGCGGGGGTTTAGGTTTTCTGGGTAACGATTAATAATGGGTTTGATGTTTGTATTGTTCCGTGCGGGGGTTCCCGAGTGGCCAAAGGGGCAGGACTCAAGATCCTCTAGCTTAGGCTTTCGAGGGTTCGAATCCCTCCCCCCGCATCTTAAAACGATCCCAGTCGGTAATGACAAGAAACACATCTAGATGGATGACCCGAGTTCTGTAATGGTATATTCTTATTCAGATGTGTTCACAGTCCTCATATAACAATAATTTTCAATTCTCTAACAAATTGTTAACAAGAAAATTATTCTTCTAGTTATGGGCTTTTAAATACCTCTATTCTGCCCTTAAAACCATAACTGTACATCCATTCTTAAGTAAGAATAATGTTTAAATTAAATCCAATGTAATATTACTTAATTCTAGGAGTATTTCTTATGAAAAGAAAAATTCTAAAGGAGGAACCATTATGAAGAAAGACAAACGCAAACTTACAACAACAGATGCTGGAATCCCAGTAGCCAGCGAGGAGTTTTCTCTAACCGTAGGACCTGATGGCCCAATTCTGGTGCAAGACCACTACCTGATGGAACAGATGGCCAACTTCAACCGGGAGATGATACCAGACCGTCAACCCCATGCAAAAGGCTCCGGAGCCTTCGGACATTTTGAAGTAACCCAAGATGTTAGCGCCTACACAAAGGCAGCCGTGTTCCAACCGGGCACAAAGACCGAGGTACTTGCTCGATTCTCCACCGTGGCCGGTGAGAGCGGTAGCCCCGATACATGGCGGGATGTACGTGGCTTTGCACTGAAGTTTTACACCACGGAGGGCAATTACGATATGGTTGGAAACAATACACCCGTTTTCTTCGTACGTGACCCCATGAAGTTCCAGCACTTTATCCACTCTCAGAAACGCCGCGCAGACAACGGTCTGCGTGATAATGACATGCAGTGGGACTTTTGGACTCTATCTCCTGAGTCAGCCCACCAGGTCACCATATTGTTTAGCGATCGTGGAATCCCCAAGAGCTATCGACACATGAACGGCTACACGAGCCACACATATATGTGGATTAATGCCGAAGGCGAACGCTACTGGGTGAAGTATCACTTTAAGACAGACCAGGGAATTGACTTCCTCACCCAAGAAGAAGCCGACAGGATCGCAGGTGTTGACACCGACTACCATCGCCGTGATTTATTCGAGGCGATCGAGCGAGAGGATTATCCTAGTTGGACCCTTAAAGTCCAGATTATGCCCTTCGAGGAGGCCGAGGATTACCGATTTAATCCTTTCGACCTGACTAAGGTGTGGCCTCATGGAGACTACCCTGTGCAGGAAGTAGGGCGGTTGACGTTGAACCGCAATCCGAGTGATTTTCACGCTGAGATTGAGCAGGCTGCTTTCGAGCCGAATAACCTCGTCCCCGGCATAGGTCCGAGCCCAGACAAGATGTTACTAGCCCGTCTATTTTCCTACGCCGACGCCCACCGGGCGCGCCTAGGAGTCAACTATAAACAGATCCCAGTCAATCGGCCTAAAGTTCCTGTGCACAGCTACAGTAAGGGTGGGGCGATGCGGATAAACAATGTATCCGATCCGGTTTATGCGCCTAACTCAAAAGGAGGCCCTGAGGCTGACCCTGAAAGGTATCCCGAAGAGGCCGTCTGGAGTGCTAGCGGCGAGTTCATTCGAGCTGCTTACACCAAGCGCAAGGACGACGATGATTTCGGTCAGCCCGGTACTCTGGTACGAGAGGTGATGAATGATGCACAACGCGACCGACTGGTGTCTAATGTGGTTGGACATTTGAAAAACGGCGTATCGGAGCCCGTGCTAAAGAGGGCCTTCGAATACTGGCGCAGCATCGATAAGGAAGTCGGCGACCGTATAGCCAAAGGCGTGAAAGACGAGTGATAACCACTTCTCTTATTTTTTCATAAACTTTTGTTCATTATTATGCTTGCTGTTCATCTGGATTATGTGATTTACCGAAAATACTGAAACTAATTACCAATACAAGAAGAATGAAACAAGAGCAGATACTTTTTGGCTTTCCTCATCTAGAATATGGTACATCAGTTTTATCAATATAGGGCTAATATTAGGAATAAATCCAACATTGAAAAACCAGTGTTTTCATATACGTAGAGGGTAAAGGATCCACCATTATATCGGAAAGGTTTGATTGCGATAATAGAAAGACAAGCCAATACCTTAACCGGGTATTGGTACCAATAAAAAAATGAACACCCAGAAACTAACTTCATTCTCAATGAAACCACCCTTCAATTGGTACCAATAGATTATTAGTGTACTGAAGGAGAGGAGGAGGGGACTTTAGAGAGTCTTGGCTTTATTGGTACCAATAAAAGGCTAATCAAGGAGGGTTTACTTTGGAACCCATACTTGTATTGGTACCAATAGGTGCGTTTTTCACTAAATTGAAGCGAGATTGGTCTCAGGGAGCCTATGTTCTATTGGTACCAATAGACTGATGTGACCCGCAGACACCGCATATTCGAATCCGAAGTACTCCCCACCATGAGAGCAGTACACCAGAGACTCACATACATCAATGATTCTGAGTATATTACCAACGAGAAAACCCAGTTATTCAAGCTCTT
>CAZAQI010000027.1:841-6331 GCA_964487465.1 uncultured Candidatus Bathyarchaeia archaeon | reverse complement strand
CCGAGATAACAATAGACGAGATAAACAAACTACTAGACTCCACCAGAAACATGCTTGAATACTAAGGTTCTCTATGAAGGTGTAATTCTTAATACAGGGGCAAGAATATCGATGGGTATGAAATCCAATAGCCTTGTCCCTGAGTTATCCATAACCGATTACCAGAAAACACTACATTTCTACAAAGAGGTTCTCGGATTCACCATCGAATACCAAAGAGAAGAGGAGGGTTTCGCTTATCTATCCCTAGGCGAATCCCAGATAATGATAGATCAGATAGGCTTGACGCGGACATGGATGACAGGCGAGTTAGAGTACCCGTTTGGAAGGGGCATTAATCTCCAAATCGAGGTACCTGATGTTAACTCACTGCTTATACGCCTAAAACAAAACAGCATCAGTCTCTTCATGGAGCTTGAGGAAAAATGGTATCAGAAGGATGATGTCGAGGTAGGAAACAAACAGTTTCTCGTCCAAGACCCAGATGGGTACCTGCTACGATTCTTTGAGGACCTAGGTACACGTAAACCAAGATAACCGGTTCAGGAAACCAGCTTTTTATTTATTGACTCAGGTAGATGCCTCATGAGCCACCGATCCAGCTGGCAGTCCAAGCAGCTAAAAAAGGAAACCACCCATTCGGTGCATTACTGTTCACGATGACAAGATAATCCTGGAAGCCGAGAACCCCGTTAGCACTGATGATCCCACCCAGCATGCTGAACTAAACCTCGTGGTGTCGGCGTCAAAGAAATATCCCCGGGAAGTATTGAGGGGCTCAACGCTGTATACAAGCACTGCACCCTGACTAATGTACGCCTCTGTCATCAAGGATGCTGGGATAAAAAAAGTCATTTATGGAGTGCGATACGAGATCTTCGCAGATCTAATCCCGGGAGACTACAAGTATCTCTCAATTGAGAAAGTCTTCAAGCTGCATGATACTCCGCTTGAATCAACTGGAGGCGTACTTGAGGAAGAGTGTCTTGAATCATACAAGTACTGGCCAAAAGATGAATAACACAAACATTTTCGTAACCAGTCACACTCTTGGAGGAGGCCATGAACAACTATCACCGCAATTTCTTCATCATGCCAACACTGGCAAGGTCCGAGTTAGAGACCCATACCATGGTGGAGGAAGGCAAACCACTGAGCGCCGATACCTTAATCGACTTGATGGCCAGTCTCTTCAAAGAGGGATACGGTGACGAGGTCTACTATGACCATGATCCCATCGGCATCACGGGCCCAGTTCGGGCACCTATACACCAATTACTATGTCTACAAGTACACCACAGGAATAAGCGGTGCACATGCATTAGCCAAACCCATACAGGAGGGAGACCAAGAAGCCTTAGAACGCTACCATCTTCCTCAAAGCCGGGGGATCACGGTACCCTACCGAGAACCCGAAACAGACAGGAGTAGACCTCACCAAACCCGAGCCTGTAAAGGATGCTTTCGACTACTTGGCTGGACTAGTAGACTAAATAGAGGAGCTATTCACCTAAAACACCCTCGCCTCATTTTTTAACAAGCGTTAAAACAATTCGCCTCCTTGTTGAATGTTTTTCAGTTTTAATTGACCTGAGTTAATGATTTAACTAACCGAGCATTGTTGGTATTGAATTAAATGAAAAAACATCGTAAAATAACGCTACTAGTGATAATTCTACTATTACCCGTGACAAACACAGTCCACGCATATATTCCACGCAGTTACTTCCCCACAGGCAACCAGTTAGCCGGATTAGGACTAGAAACCCCTGGACTCTACAAGGGACTGACCACGCAACCATACAACCCCAGCCCAGATGACATCGAGACAAGGGCATACATGAATATCTACCCAATAAACAGCATCTACGCCACCGTCACCATTACTGATGAGACCAGCGAAACAACCATGGACGTTAAAGCATACGATATAAAATATGTGGTAACCATCCAGAAGATCAACCCTAATTATGATCTATACGCCTCCAATAGCCACGATATTAACCAATACCCGGAGCAGTCCTCCTACAGTAATGGCTATCTCTTAACCCTGTCCGGGACCATGCCCCAGACAGGTGCACCATACATGAACCAGTACATACTTTACACCAAAGGCGAATATCTTGTTAAGGTATGGGCCCATGTCCACATGGCAGCTGAACTAAGCGGAGAACAACTCACAACCCTCCAGAACCAAGCGTTCACACAACTCAGAAACAATGTAAAGAGCCTCGCCGGTATCACCTCCGGAAACCTGGGAGACCAAGACACAAGCGACCCGGGGGACACTGGGGATGATACCCCAGATACAGGTAACACAACCATCAATGAGCCGCCCCCTGAAACTGATAAGAAAACATCACTAGAGATCGTCCAGCAACTCCAGAACATTGCCATCAACTCCATAAACAAGGTCAAACAACAACTGGGACAAAGTGAACCCACAGTCAAACCCAATATGAAACAATTCAATGAACCAGAAGCAGAGCTAAAACTATCAAATGGACAAACCGTGAGCCAGCAAGGTAAACAAAAAGCCGAGAACCGCAAGGAAAAGATCAAGCAACTAGGAACAAGTGAAGTAGAGATAATCGAGGTTAAGACACACACCGGTACAACTGTTAAGGTAGCGCCAACGACGGACCCGGGTCCCCCATCGGAGTCAGGTGACCCTAATCTAGTGTTTAAAGTAAAGTATCAGGCAAACAAACAGATAATCGATCCCATGATTGATAGCTTAGCGGATAAGATCGCTGAGAAGATACCCATAATCGGTCTCTACAAGGACTACTTCAAGGCTGATAAGGACACCAACCTGTTTAATAACGAGGAAGCCATCAAGAAAACCTCAGCCGACCTCAAAGTCTCCACTGATGCAGCTAAGATATACAATGATATGAGCGGCATCGAGGACCGGGAAAAACAGATAAGCCCCATGAAAAACGCCCTACCCACCAGCCCAGCCACGAAACCCTTTGAGTACGTTATCCAAACAATGGGCACAGGGATCAAGAAAAAAGTCGCCAACGGGTACCGAAAGGAATACGAGATAGCAGAGAAAGCAGCAACCATGTACAAGGATATGGGGCTATCCTACAGCCAGATAATATCCAACACAATAGACGACGTTGAGGACGAGACCGCCTTTAACACTAACAGTCAGATGCTTAACGCCCAGAGCAAAGGCGTCTACAAGAACCAGAGGGATAGGATAGGCGCCTATATCATACAGATGAAGGACGAGGGGATAATATGAGAAAACTAATCATGCTAATACTGCTGGTCGCTGGAATCGGCGGCGCATATCTATACTTCCAGCCCACCCCTGACCCCGTATCCGAGGTCTACGAGTTCATCCAGACCCGGGGAGTCACCGAGATCAACGTAGAACTAGTTGACAACGTGATGCATATCCAGTTCACCACACCAACACTACCCGAGTTAATGGAGCTACAATACGACATAGCCGCTGAAGCAGCCGCCATCAGTGGCTTACCCGTTCACGTGGAATCCTACTTCAACGATGAACCCATATTCACCCTATCAGGCACAGCCGGGAGCCTAGAGTTCACTGACATCAGATCCGTGGAGTACAAAATATTAACCGAGCTGAGCGTCAACGATGTAGTGGTTGAGGCTGTAGAGGTGTATGAAACATACGCCATGGTGACCCTCAGCTATGTTGGTTCCGAGTCAGAGTTCTGGCCAGAACACCAGGCAATGTGTTTAACTGTTATACAGAACGCGGCGTGGATTGACAAAGTGCAGATTAATTACCTGGGTGAGACCATGAGCACACCTATCACCGTAGACACCGATGACGTGTTGGCGTATTACAGTGGAGAGATAACTGCCGACCAGTACATAGAATCCATCACAACATACCCTGCAACCGGATAAACCAGCTTTTTTTAAATATTCAAAACACAATAACTCATCGATTATAAATGTCTAAGGACTTAAGGAAATGGCTAAGAGAACAATTTCGTTTTCTCCGAGACAATTTCCTAGTCTTAATAATCACCTATATTCTATCAGGTTTTGCCTCCGGTCTCTGGTACCCATACAGGTCAAACTACATCGAAGAACGGGGGGCATCACTGGTTGAGATCGGATTTATCGCCTCTGTGGGGTCAGCTATATCAGCGCTTATCACCATTCCCGGAGCTTACATAGCAGACAAGTATGGGCGAAAACGCATCATAATCGTATTCACTTATTTCGTCGCAGTGGGCTACCTATTAAATGCATTAGCCCCGAATTGGGGATTCATATTACTGGGCTCAGTGATATTAAACCTCAGTAGGGTTTACATGCCAGCCCTAGAAGCACTAGAGGCTGACAGTCTACCCAAAGAACACAGGGGAATGGGATACTCATTTATCAGCATGGCTCCATCAATATTCTCAGCCCTTTCACCACCCATCGCCGGACTCATCGTAAGCAAGTATAACCTAGTACCGGGAATGAGAATACTATACCTAGCAACCACGGGAATCATCGCTTTAATAGCGTTAATCAGAACTATGTTTCTACGCGAAACCCTTATAGAAAAAAAGTAAAACCACCCAACTTACAGACCCATTTTCTGGACTCCATAGAGTCATTCAATATCGCATTCAAAGAGATGACCCAAGATCTCTGGAGGTTTACAATTGTGGAACTAATTACAAGTTTTGAGACACAGGTGTTCATCCTGTATCTGTCCATATATGTCATCCAAGAAACATCAGTAACCCTACTGGAATGGGGGTGGATTAACCCCCTCTACCTACCAATCTCTCTCCACTTAGGATTACCCGTGGGTAAGATTATAGATAAACTCAAGAGAAGACAAAGCATGTTACTAGGCTATCTAATTCAGCTCCCCGTATCCATAATACTGATCTTCGCTGTAGGTGTGAAAACCGTAGCCCTAGCATATATTCTCAGGGCCATAGCACAGACCATACAATTCCCAGCGATACACGCCCTGCGGGCAGACCTAGTGCCCATAGAGAAACGAGGAAGAGTATTTGGCTTCATAAGCGTGATGAAGAATGTAATAGCCGTACCCTCAGCCCTATTTTTTGGATGGTTATATGAGGCTATATCCCCTCAAACCCTCTTCCAAGCCGCGGCGATACTGGAAATCTTTACAATCCTAGTCATATTTACATCATTTAAAAACTAGATAGATAATAAATATAATATATTCATTTCAAAAAATTTGGCTCTGATAAAGATCTAGTGTGATATAATGGAAGACTCGTCATATTCCTTTAATATATGACGCTATAAATTGACGCGAATATTATACTAAATATAAAAATATACTAAAAATATATAGAGGAAAAGATATAAATAATATGTTCTTTTCTAAGAAACGCGTCGGGGTGCTTCATCACTGGTTTGTCGCAGAACCCTCCCCGATTTCTTATAAACACTAACAAAGAAAAATTCTGATATATATAAAAAAAATAAAAAATTAGGTTAGACGTATAGACGGTT
>CAZAQI010000027.1:0-831 GCA_964487465.1 uncultured Candidatus Bathyarchaeia archaeon | reverse complement strand
ACTAACAAAGAAAAATTCTGAAAAAATAGATAAAAAAATAGAGAAATTAGGTTAGACGTATAGATGGTTACTTATACCAGGTGACTTCGCCTGTTGTACCATCATATAGGCCGTAAACTTCCCAGCTAGAGGCATCATCATTGACCGCCCAAATCTGGTAGTTACTCGCATACCTGTCTCCATCCTCGTTGAGCCTATTCCATCCGCTAGCCCCGAACTGCGTATAAGCAGCTGGACTCTGCAGTGGAATAACTTCGGTGGCATCAGTGCTCTGTGCCTCTAGGATGGTCTTGGTAAGTATCCAACCTATATCATTGGTACATGCATAGTAGTAACCGAATGGCTGAGATACTAGATCATAGTACTCATCATATAGTCTGTTAAACATCTCAGAGTCTGCTGGTGCAGCATAAGTGCTATAGACCTTTAGATGCGCCGCTTGATCAGGAGCGTCATCTAGAGCCTGCTGACTCAGTACTGTACCGTCAGAGCCGAACCAAGGAAGACTGTAAATAGTCTCATAGTCCTGTGCCTGAGTAATCATAGTTACATACTCGGCGAAAGATATGATCTCAACAGCTACCTTGTCCTCACCGTATTCAGCTACTGCTTCCTCCGCGATATTTTCCGCGGTTTGTAGATAGTTGCTGAACTCGGTTGTCTGAGCTGCATAACGGATCTTCTCAAGTACTACTCCTCCGTTATCCACGAACTCTGGTTCAAGTATGTTAACGATTCCATCAGCCCAAGCGTCTCCTCTGTAAATCAATACAATTGCTTCTATGCCCTTGCTCAGCAGCATTTCTGAGATGGCTGGAGCCTGAACTAGGT
>CAZAQI010000026.1:12572-19830 GCA_964487465.1 uncultured Candidatus Bathyarchaeia archaeon | reverse complement strand
TGCATGTGAACCCAGCTACACTGGTCTCTTATGTTCGCCATCTCAAACAAGTACTCGTTTAACCCTGCTTCCCTAAGGGTAGCTCTGAATAGTGGTTCATGCGTTCTTGGAGTGCATGAAGCTACTATGACTCTGTTTAGATCGTTTTCAATAATCTTCTCTTTGATATTCTCCTGAGTATCCTGACTGCAGGTGTATAGATTTTCCTCAGCGAATACAACGTTTGGTAATTGACGAGCATACTCTACAACACTGCTTATGCCAACCACGCCACCTATGTTGATCCCACAGTGACAAACGAATACTCCTATTCGTGGCTCAGCGGAGCTTATATCCTTCTCGTCTGGGTACTCAAGTTTAGAAACCATTGTACCCCTAGCTGAAGCAATGCTCTTTGATGCCTTAGCGGCTGCTCCGCTTGCCTGTGCTACGCTGTCAGGTATATCTTTTGGTCCCTGGAACGCTCCGCAGACATATACTCCTGGTCTGCTGGTCTGAAGTGGCTCGAATATGCTTGTTTCAGCAAACCCATACTTGTTTAATTTGATACCTATGGATTCAGCGAGTTTCTGGGCGTCTTCCGGAGGGCTCAACCCGACGCTAAGAACAACCATGTCGAACTCCTCTTCGACTATCTCGCTTTCTTTCTCATAGCTTAGTATTACACCCCGGGTATCCGGGTTCTGGGTTGTTGAGGCTATTCTTGAACGGATAAATCTTATACCATGCTCTTCCTCTGCTCGTGTATAATAATCATCGAATTCTTTACCAAAGGCACGCATATCCATGAAGAATATGGATGCCTCAAGACCTTCGTTGTGCTCCTGAGCGATAACAGCCTCCTTTATCGCATACATGCAGCAGACCCCACTACAATAGGGGTTTCCTATTCGTTCATCTCTTGAACCGATGCACTGGAGGAAAGCTACCTTCTTGGGTAGGTCTCCGTCGCTTGGTCTCATTACCACTCCTCTGTACGGACCTGTCGCGCTAAGTATTCGTTCAAACTCCATACTAGATACGACGTTTGGATACCTTCCATAACCATATTCAGTCAATTTCGATGGATCAAAAGCTTTGAAACCAGGTGAGAGAATAACTGATCCTACATCTATTTCTTTCTCAACTGTCTCCTCTTCATAAATAATTGCGTCTGCTTTGCATACCTCTGCGCAGATACCGCATCCAATACATTTGGTCTTATCTATTGTCGCTATTAATGGAACGGCTTGAGGGTATTTTATATAGCTACTACTACGCGCGCCAAATCCTTCATTGTATTCATCAATTGCTTCTACAGGGCATTTTTTCGCGCAGTCACCACACCCTGTACATTTTTCAGGGTCAACCCTTCTAGCTTTTCTTGTAATTACCGCTGTGAAGTTTCCTTCCTTACCTCTTAGATCCACGAGATCGCTGTATGTGAGTAGCTCAATGTTATGATGCCTACCTGCTCCCACAAGTTTTGGGGCCAAAATACACATAGCACAGTCATTGGTGGGGAAAGTCTTGTCCAATTGGGTCATGATACCTCCGATAGTGGGTTCTTTATCCATCAAGTATACCTTGAAACCAGAGTCAGCTAAGTCTAGGCTTGCCTGTATACCAGCAATTCCTCCCCCTACTACTAGGACGGCCCCGTTCTTCTCCATTTAAGCAACCTCCATTATGCGGTAAACGGGAGTCTGACCGGTTATTTCATCCAAATCTATCCAGCCTCTTTGACGCATCACTACAATATGTTCTAGGATATCCTTTGTATCAACTCGTATTTTTTCCGCTATTTCTTTAACGGATTGAGGTTTCTGGTTTAAGATTATTCTTATTTTGTTTCGAATATATTCGTCTTCTAATGCATCTTCCATTATATTATCAAACTCTTCCTCAGTGTAAACCTCACCGTAGACGTTCCCCTCAGTAACCAATTTTTCTTCTTTTCCAACAAAACTACGTAGTCTTATCTCATCAGAGGCCAATTTTGCTGCTTTCAGATTAAGTAATAACTCGGGGTTATCTTCAATGGGATTAGGTCCAAGATTCTTTATCTTTTCTGTGAAGTCTTTGACTAGATTTGCGAATTTCTGCCCCTCGCTGGCTGATACCCATTCAAGCATTACTCTCTCTGGACTCATACCTGTCTTTTCCACCAGTTTCCGGAGTAGAGTAAATTTTCTCTTGGCGTGGAGATTACCAGTTATATAATGACAGTCGCCTATGTGACACCCTGTTACCATTACACCATCAGCGCCATTGATAAGTAGATTTAAGGGCATTGATGGCTCCACTCTTCCACTGCACATGACTCTTATTATTCTAATATTGGGAGGATATTGTATCCTGCTAACCCCAGATAGATCGGCTCCAGCGTAGCTACACCAGTTACATAGATATCCGACTATTTTAGGTTCAAAGTTCGTCAATTTTTAGGCCTCCTTAAGGGCTGCTAATCCCTGTGCATCTATTTCCTCATTGGTGAAATGTCTCATTGTTATTGCCTTCTCAGGACAGCTTGCTCCACATACACCACAGCCTTTACAAACGGCGGCTGTTACCTCTGCTAAACCTTTCTCGTTCTTTGAAATTGCATTATAGGGACATACTTCTATACAGGTTCCGCATCCACTGCATTTCGTCTCATCCACAACACTGGAATATGCTGCTGTCTTTAGGGTTCTCTTCGCCATAGGTATTCCAGCTCTTGAGGCAGCCCCCTTTGCCTGTGAGATGCTCTCGGCTACTTCCTTTGGGCTGTGAGCTGTACCACATACATATACCCCATCTGTAGCAAAATCCACTGGACGTAGTTTTACGTGTGCCTCCATAAAGAACCCATCTGAGTTTATTGGAACCTTAAGTAACTGGGATAATTTCTTGTTATCAGGGTTAGGGATCAGGGGTACGCTTAGAACTACCATATCGGATTCTATTGTTAACTCCGTGCCCAGAAGGGGTGAAAATAATGATACTTTTTGACCATTAAGACAATTCTCCACGACCGGGAGACGATCCTTTTCATATTTCAGGAGCTTTACTCCACTCTGTTTGGCGTTCCACTCCATCTCTGTATATTCTAAACCATAAGTTTGGAGATCCCTATAAAGTATGTAGATATCCCGATCTGGATCTTCGTCAACCAGCAATTTTGCGTTCTTCATCGCCTCGCTACAGCAAATTCTTGAACAATATGGTCGCTCCTCATTTCTTGCACCCACGCACTGGATCATAACAATTTTCTTAACATCATCAAGTTGTTTTTTCCGTATCTTATCTTCAAGTTCTTTCTGTGTTACAACTTGCTCTATTTCATCGTATCTGTATAAACCAACTGGCTCAAGATACTCTGCGCCTGTTGCCAGTATAATTGTTCCCACGTTAATTGGGATCGATTGACCTCTTCCCCTAATATCTACATCAAAGTTTCCAATGAATCCCTTTATATTTTCTATCTCTGACTTCAAATAGACGTTAATATTCTTACTATCTGCTATCCGGTCTATTAAGGGGTTAATGACATCATTAGCTTTCATGTTGGATGGGAAAAGAGAATCTAAGTCATTCAATATACCACCCAGTTTATCTGTCTTCTCAACGAGGTGAACATTGAATCCTTGATCCTCCAAAGACAATGCTGCAGTCATACCGGATACGCCTCCACCTATAATTAGTCCAACTGGCCGTATCTCGATCTCTGGCTCCTCCTCCGGTGTTAGTAGCCTTGCCTTGGCGACTGCCATTCTTACTAAGTCCTTGGCCTTCTCGGTGGCTTTTTCTGGTTCGTGCATGTGAACCCAGCTACACTGGTCTCTTATGTTCGCCATCTCAAACAAGTACTTGTTTAATCCTGCTTCCTCGCACGCCGACTGGAATAATGGTTCATGTGTCCTTGGAGTGCATGAAGCTACTACGACTCGGTTTAGATCATGTTTCTTGATAGCTTCCTGTATCTTCTGTAAGCCATCGGACGAACAGGTATAGAGATTGGGTTCAGCGTATACTACATCATTCAAATTCTCAGAATACTCTACAACATCAGGAACATCTACGTATCCACCTATGTTAATTCCACAGTGACATACGAAAACACCTATTCTAAGGTCTTTACTCATTAAGCATACCTCCTAGCGACCTCTGCGGCACAAGCCGCTGAACCACTTGCTTCCGCAACCGATTCAGGAATATCTCTGGGGCCATGACAACATCCGCACATAAATATACCCGGTTTTTTAGTCTCGATGGGGTGTGTAATGTTGTCTTTTGGCTGGAAGAAGCCCCATTCATCTAATTCTAATCCAAGTACGTCCGCTAGTTCCTTGTTCTCTGGACGAGCCTCCATATTACTAGCCAATACAACAAGATCAACCTCTTTTTCTCCTACCTCACCATTTGCAGTGTTCTCATACCATACGTTCAGATTATTTGTGATCGGATCTTTACGGATCTCACCCGGTCTTCCTCTGATATATTTCACTCCATATTGATTTTCAGCACGATCCACAAACTCTTGGAACCCTTGACCGAATACTTTGAGGTCCAGATAAAAGATAGTTACATCACTCTCTGGGTCATGTTCCTTTATTAAAACTGATTCTTTTGTAGCGTACATACAGCAGACACTACTGCAATACGGATACCCTTTCTTCTGGCTCCTGCTACCAACACATTGGACAAAGGCTATTCTTTTAGCTATTTTTTCATCACTAGGTCTGTTGAGGTGTCCATGGGTTGGTCCGGAAGCACATACTAGTCTCTCAAACTCCATGGCGGTGATTACGTCGTCATATCTACCATATCCGTATTCTGCAAGTTCAACAGGATCATACTCTTGGAACCCAGTTGCTACGATTATGCTTGAAACATTTATTTTTTCATATATATCTGACTGTGTATAATCAATGGCACCCGCTGGACATACCTTGCTACATACTTGACATATACCCTTTTGGAAATAAAGACAATTATCTTTATCGATGTAAGCCACTAATGGAACCGCTTGGGGAAACATTATCGAGACAGCCTTCTTATCTGTTAATCCTTCCTGCCAATCATCTTTGATACTGGTAGGACACTTCTCTGAACATATTCCACATCCAGTGCATTTGGTCTCATCCACATATCTTGGTTTTTTATGAATTGTAACGGAGAAATTTCCTTCCTCACCATCTAAGTCTTTAACGGTGCTAAGAGTGTGAATAGTTATATTGGGGTGTCTAAAGCATTCAATCATTTTTGGTGCTAGTATACATATACTACAATCCATAGTGGGAAATGTCTTATCTAATTGAGCCATTACACCTCCTATTGAGGGTGATTTCTCTACAAGGTGTACTTTTAAACCTCTGTCAGCTAGATCCAGTGATGCCTGTATGCCAGCAACACCTCCACCGATTACTAGTACTGGTTTTTCCATTTTTATTTCTCCAATATCTGTTTAATTATCTCATCAACGGGGCTTCGATTCATCATCAAACCTAGTCTCTCTGGCTCAATACCCATAGATAATCCAAGTAACTGGGTATAGTAGAAAACGGGTATGGTCAATGAACGATCTCTCATCGTTCCCATTATGGCCCGTTGTCGGGCATCATACATTTTAAAGCAAAATGGACAAGTAGTAGTGACCCCATCAAAACCATATGATTTAACCTTCTGAAGCTTCTCTCCGGCTATCTTTAACGTACTACGCCCAGAGGATACGGCTAACTGACTACCGCAGCAATCTATTTTCTCGGGGTAATCAAATGTCTCTGCTCCAATCGCTTTTATTAAGTCGTCCAGCTTCTGAGGATCTTCAGCGTTATCCACTTTTTGGAGCATTGATGGTCTTATAACATGACACCCAGGATGAGCTGCAATTGAAAGGTCTTTCAGAGGATTAGATACAGAGGCACGGATTTTCTCTGAACCTATTACATCATGTAATAATTCTAGTAAATGAACTATTTCAACATCCCCATTATAAGATAAGTCTTCTTTAGCCAACTTTTCATCTATTTTGTTTTTCAATACCTCATCCTCAGCCAAATAATGCTTAGTTTCGATGAAGGATAGATGACAGCCATTACAGAGAGGTAAAACAGGGCACCCCATATTTTCAGCTACAGCAAGATTCCTAGCTGTTAAATATATCCAAGCTTCTTGGGATATACTGCTAAAAGCTGGGAATCCACAACAGCTAGTATTACTCATATCACTTAACTCAATGCCTAATTTAGGCATGATTTCTCTAACGGATGCCTCAAGAGCATACTGCTCTGTCTGAACCGTACATCCAAGGTATAATGCGTATTTCACTAGTCACTACCCACCCTCAAAATTTCCTCTAGATTTCCCTTGAAGGCGTTCATCTTCATAGGCACAGAAGGCTCCGGTAGCTCTAAAGTGATACGTGTAACCCTTTCACCGGTTCTCGTCCTAACCGAGTGAGGACTGGAAATATATCCACGCTCAAGAATTCCGTTAATAAAATCATCATAACCAATCGGATAGTTTAATCCCATTCGATAAGCCAAGTTCCTCAAAGCTAGAATAATATTATAAGGTGATATCTCCTCGGGACAACGTTCTCTACATTTAAGACACGTTGTACATGTCCATATAGCGTCCTCATCCAATACCTCATTTATATGACCTAAGGCAATTCTAGTCACTAGTTGTCTCGGGTTGAACCCTTCTATCTCCTTTGATACTGGGCAGGCGGATGAACATTTTCCACATTGATCACAAACCTCACTATGCATCCTCCAAACCGCTTCCTCAAGCGCCCATATCTCCGAATCAGCTTCCGTATCACTAGAAATCATTGATCATCCCTATTGTATGGTAGTAAATACCGGGGTTTATCCGATAAAAGATATTCTACACCTTGGATAAAAGAGGGGATATGTTTACTCGCCGTAAATCGAATCCAAGTTCATCAGGCTTAAGCCCCAGGGATAAGCCCAATATATCCACGTAGTGTAGGATAGGTAAATTGAATTCCAAGTCATGTTCTCTTAACTTTATCTGCCCTATCTCAAGTTGCATAATACAGAAGGGACATGTAGTTACTACACAGTCAGCGTTTTTCTCCGCGGCACTGGTGAGGATATTCTCTGCCAATTTGACTGACGCCTCCTCTGAAACCTTCCCGAAGAAGCTACCGCAACCTATACAGCAACTTGTTTTTTCTGGGTAATCTATAGACTCAGCTCCAGTAGCTTCTATTAATTCATCAAGTTTTATTGGATGCTCAGGATCATCAAACTTGCTGTATTTAGCC
>CAZAQI010000026.1:0-12562 GCA_964487465.1 uncultured Candidatus Bathyarchaeia archaeon | reverse complement strand
TGACAACCGTAAAAGGGGGCTATCTTGATTTTTTCTAGTGGATTATCAATAGTTTTTTCCAGTTCATCTAAGGTGTAATCATTGTATAGAGTTGTTACGACGTGTTCTATCTTAACGGTACCTTTGTATTCTCGCCCAGCTTTCCCCAGTAATTTGTTAACCTCTTCCTTGAGTTTTGAGTTAGTATCCAGAAGATATTTTGCTCTTGAGAGGTTCCCAAAACAACTTGAACATAGAGTCATCATGGGGAGGTCTAGTTCTTCAGCGACTGCAAGGTTTCTACTGGTTAACGCTAATCCCTTAACATAATCTATACTATGTACTAGGCATGCTGGTTGACAGCAGCTAAAGTCATCAACTTTATTTAATTTAATATCCAGTTGTTTGTACACATTTCTAACAGCTAATTCATAGCCAATCTCTCTTGTAGCAGCAACGCATCCAGGATAAAGAGAATATTCAAGACTCATTTTTTCACCTTCCCTATGAAGTAGTCTCCTGCGATCAATCTCTGTTCTTTGATTATCTTCTCAGGTATAGCGCCGATTCTTGGTAACCCATAATCCTCTCTCAGTTCATCGATGAATTCATCATAGGGCATTGAGCGCCCTGACTTTAGTATCTCATTTATTATCTGTCGAGGATTAGAAGGAATTAACCCTTTATCGGTTGCAAAGTTTCTTGTTAGTAGAAAAACTTCGGTAGGTTGTATTCCTTGAGGGCATCTCTCAGTACATCTATAGCACCATGCACATAGCCAGAGATCCTCTGTTTTAGCTGTCTCATCTGGGTCTAGGTGTACCTTTTGTAGAAGTTTTCGTGGATTATATTTATCGGGCATTACTTTGGCTATTGGACAGCTTGCTGTACAAGCCCCACAGTTTTGACAGTATCCAAGTTTTTCATCGGAAATTAGATTATCTAGTAGTTCCTTGGAAGTGATCATTGAGTATAATTAGCATAGTAATTATAATAAATGTTGTATTGAGTGTTATTACTCCTATTATTTAGTTATACATATCATTTAATTAACTATACAATACCAGTACAGACGATATACCTATACCCAGATTCCTTGAATATTTTATACAATTTTACCAATATTCACCTATTAGATGGAAAGCGTATACTAAAAAATTGAAAAAATAGTAACGTGATTTAGTTAAAGGAATTTTAATGATTATTTTAAAGGTATCAGCAGTCTTTTTTCACGGGTTTCTCTGGATTTATAAATTAAGGGGTTATTCTAGTAAATGAAACGAGATGAATCCACTATTAACAATCGTTATATTTGCTGCAATACTCGGTGCTTTGCTCTATTACCTACAGAAAAAAGAAGAGGTAAATGAGGAGATTTTACCCACAGTTGGGGACGAGTCTAGTGATAAGAACGTGATAAAGATTAGCGAGTATAAAGCCCAGTATGAAGAAGAGATGAAAGAGGGAACACATCAAGAGGAGGAACAAGTGACAGAAAAAGATCAGACCCCAAGGGAAGAGGAAGAATCAGTCACCGAGTCCATGGAAAAGGCTGATGATGACGCAGTTGAAGAAGACTTTGATGATATCGCTGAACTCGATGGTGTAGGCCCCAAGTATCAAGAGTTACTCAGGGCAGCGGGATATAATAGTATCAGTAAGATCGCCTCTGAAGATCCTGAGGTTCTTTACGCAAAAATTCTGGAGATTAATGAGGAGACAGGAATTACGAAACGGCCACCTACTCTCAGTAATGTTGAGGAATGGGTTAACTCTGCTGGTTCTCGTTAACCCAGATTTTTCCTTCTTTTTTAACTATTTTACCTGCCTCGATAAGTCCATCTAGCATGTGTTGCATTTGGTAGCGCCATCTTAGCTCTCCATTAGGTAACATGACTTTGTCGGCGGGGTATAGCTGGTTTTTTATTGATTGATATGTTCGTTCGTATAGTGTTTCCTCTGAGGTTTTCCCCAGTTTTTTCAGTGTATTTAGTAGTGGACCAATGTACTCTGGTTTTGTTGTTCGTTTCTTCATATATGCATGTATCTGAGGTGTGTATGTTAAGTATATTATGAGTGGATTCAGGGAATAGATTTCCATTGTTATTGATTAGGTGATAGAATGTATCTAATTACAGCAGGGGAACCATATGGAGGGGTTAGATCGAATTGATGAGTTCTTGTCTAGGACCTGATAGGTTTAACCGCGTCGGTGCTGAACTGGACCCATATTCGTTCACCTTTATGGAGGTTTGATGCTTTTACGGCTCTGCGACCCATAGTTAGGGTGATATCCTCGCCGATGTCCGTGGTTATATATGTAATAGGGCCTGTAGTGATTATCTCTTTAACTGTGCCCTGGAAAAGGTTGTCTCCCGTGTTTACCGGCGTTTTTCTGTGGAGTATTATCTCGGCGCCGTGTACGGCGATTTTCTCCTGATTCATGTCTGGGACGTGGCTTGTTCGGAGAATTATTTCTCCTATGTTTGCCTTAGTGTATGGTTCTCCGTGCTGATACTCTTCAACAGGGTATATGTTACGGTACCCGAAGAAGCGTGCAGCGTATTCATCCATGGGGTTACTATAGACCTGTTCCACGGTTCCCGTTGCTCTTAGTTGGCCTTCTCGTATGACAGCCAGTTTATCTGCCATAGTTAAGGCCTCGGTCTGGTTATGGGTTACGTGTATTGTGGTTAGATCCAGGTACCGGTGGATCATCTGTATCTCGTCTCTTAGACTCTTCTGACTGATGATGTCCAAATTATTCAAAGGCTCATCCAGAAGGAGCACTCTGGGCTGCTGGATTAGAGCTCGCGCTAGGGCTAGTTTTCGTTTCTCACCGCCACTAAGGGTTACAACTGTACGTTCTAGGTGAGGTTTTAGGTGCATCATATCTGTTATGCCGTCCAATATCTTCTGGGCGTCACTGTATACGCTGTCTGTGCCATAACTAAGTATCTGGTTTACCGTGCTTCTAGGGGGGAAAACTGGATTCTGGGGAACATAGGCGATGCGACGCTGCTGCTGAGGAAGCTTGGTGATGTCAGCACCGTCGAGCAGTATCTCGCCAGTGTCCAGTTGGTGGAATCCCTGTATTGTTTCTAGTAGCAGGGTTTTACCTGCGCCTGTAGGTCCTATGACCACAAGGTATTGACTGGGTTCAGCTACTAGGTTTAGGTCTACTAGTTTGAATCCGTCGAAGTCTTTGTTAAGGTCATGTAGTTCTAGTCGTCCACCCATTATGGCACCTTGGGATATGATGTGTTTCCGGGCTTAAATTCTATGCGGGGTTAGCCCTGGAAAAGGTATAGGGCGTAGGGTTTAAGCTGTGTACTTGTTACCACAGTCTCGCCCTGGGGGGTTCTTATCTCGCCTAGGGTGAGTTTGTAGCTTCCTGCCCCTAGTATGAAGGGTGTATTCCAGTTGTAATCTGTTGTACGGTGTATATTATAGTACTGGCTTGATGTTCCCGAGTTTACGTATATTTTTGTCAAGGATAGTTTGAAGTCTCCTGTGTAGGGTGCTCCGTTGCTGTGGTTTATTATGACTGTGCCGGTTATGGGGGTGTTGTCAGGGTATGTGTCCTTGTCTACGACTATAGTTATGTTCAAGTCCTGTACTGTAAAGTTTATTGAGAGGGGGTTGTATGCTTCATCGTATTTTTCCTGGAGGGTTTCTAGCTCGGTTTCCAGAGTCTGAATTGTGTTGTTTTTATCCATGAGTGTAGTATCAAGACGTTCCACGGTCAAGCGTAGGTCTAAGACTTGTTCTTCTAGGTTGTTTACTTGTGTATCTAAGTTTTGTTTTTCTTCCATAAGTTGATTGTACTGGTTTTGGGGTACATTGTTCTCGTATAGTTCCCTATACTGTGTTTCCAAGCTCTCATATTCATTTTGTAGTGTTTCTAGTTGTGTGTTTAACGTGTTTATAGATTGGTTCTGACTTTCTATGGTCTGGGCTAGATTGTTTATTCTAGGCTTTGTGAGTAGAGTGTTATCTATATAGAACCCAGTGAATAACCCGAGGAGGAGAGTGGCTGCGGCTACTAGTTTGAGGTCTATTTTAGGCATATAAGTGGATTGTTTCTCAGGTTTATATTGCTATGGGAGGAAAGGTAAGTACTTCTAGTAAATATTCCATAGGTTATGGGCCATAAATGGGATATTAGACCTTTTTTTGGGTTTCAGATATGAAAGACAGGATTCATAAAAAAGGAAACAATACACTAAAAAAAGATAAGAAAAAACAACCTAGAAAAAAGGGAGAAGTATCCATAGGAAATACCTGAAACCACCCATTAGCCAAACAGACAGAAAACAGCCTAGTTCAGAAAAAATTCTAAGCAAAAAGACTAAACATCCTACAGAAATGTAACAATAAAAAAGGTTCTAGAAGATGGCGCTTATCCCTATGAAAGTGATCAGTATCCACATGATTATCCATCCTATAACCGTGTTCAAGACCGCTATAATAGCCGCCTTAACCCAGTCAGTCTCATAATAACGGACGATCAAGTAAAGGTACACCACAAGCTGCACCAAACCAGCTAGGGTTTGACCCAATAATGCTCCAATAACCGTGTTAGCGATAACCGCTGCAATTGTGATAAACACAGCGTCAATAAACTTTGCCCTGTCTTCACCCACCACAATTCTACCCGCTATCCACAGCACAGGCGCCTGAATCAAAATACTGGCCAAAACGTATCCAATGATTGCTCCAATTAACATAATCACTCATAATCAGCGTAGTTAATAAATAGACAAAACTAGCGTAGATCTTATCTCATAGTAACAACAAAATACATATGGCTCCTTGGTTTGTTCCGTTGATTCCCTCAAATCCTTGAGTAACCCTAGGAGCCATTACGAATCAAAGCACAAGCCATTCACCAAACTATTTAACAAATCAAACACCAACCAGTAATTGATGAGCTTCCTGGACTTCCTACAAAGAAAAACTCCTGAGATACAAATACTGGAACTACTTGAAAAACATCTAGAAACATGCATTAAAGCCACTGATCTACTCAGCAAAGCCATAAAACAGAAACTAGATGAAAAAAATGAAAAAGCAAACCATATAATCGAAGAAATAAAAAAAGCCGAGGAGACAGCAGACTATCAGAGACGAGAAATAATAGACAAACTAGCACACGGCGTACTACCCCCCATAAGCAAAGAGGATATGATGAAACTCGTCCAGCTCCTGGACAATGTGATAGACTGGACAGATGAATCAAGCCAGATAGTCAAAATAATTCAGCTAAACAACATACCGGGGCATATACGAGATCTCCTAGTAGAGCAACAGAAACTGGCTAACAAATGCGTCCACGCCCTAAGAGATACCATAATAACACTATATGATGACTACGAGAAAGCCCTAGACAGTTGTAATCTCGTAGAGATAGTGGAACATGAGATGGATAAAACATATACTGAGATACATGAAGTCTTATACGACACAGAGTTAAGCGTCAACCAGGCCATACTCATCAAAGAACTAGCGGATAGACTTGAAAACGTGGGAGATAGCTGCGAAGACACAGCAGATTTGGTAAGAGTGGTCGTGGTCACAGCATTCCGGTGAAAACCAGAATCCAGTAACTAGCATAACTCAAGGAGAAAGTACCGATAAAAGTACCCAGCCAGGCAGTAACAATCTCACGAATATTATCATAATCAATATATCGATTCTCTGAAACGCCTATACCAATTATTGCACCTACTAAGATATGGGTACCGCTAAGTGGCAAACCAAGTAAAGTACCGATAAGCAAGGTCAAAGATACCACGATTTGAGCAGCTAAACCCGATAAGGGCTCCATCTTCACAAGAGAGCCTCCAACGGTCTGAACAACCTTTCTCCCAATCACCATCAAGCCAATGGCTAAACCAGCACCGGTAACCAGCCTAACCACCAAAGGTTCAGCTATCCCCATGGGCACGAGGAATGCAGTTACATTAGCTAAGTCATTAGCACCGCGACTAAACTCGGTTAGAATCACCCAAAAAAACAAAAAGATGGCACTCCAACGGGATAACCTGAGATCGTTTTCCAACCCCTTCACCAATCTAGATTGTAGGCGACGACCATACTTGTTTAAGGTATACGAGCCAGCGAAGCCTATCAGGGGGGATAAAAGCCAACCAATACTAATACGGAAAACAATACTCCATGACACCCCCTGAAGCCCCCATTTAGCCAATCCAATACCTACAACCGCCCCCACTGTGCTATGAGTGGTGGATACAGGAAGACCTCTGCTGGATGCCGCGGTTAAAAACACAGCGACAGCCACTAACACTAATATGATATCTGATTGAATCAAGGAACGCGTTAATAATTCATTACCTATAGTATCCTCTACGCGGCTCCCCAGAAACACAGCTCCAAGAGAGGCAGCGATGGCACCTATAATAACCGCTGAATCCAAAGATAGCGCGCCACTTCCAGCCAACGGGGCAAGAGTCTCATCATTAGCTCCTATACCAACAGCTAAGTACAGTGCCGCGAGTAAACCTATCACATTGCCGATTAACATATGTCAACTAGAAAAGGGGATATTATATAAACTGATTAACCCTTCACGACAGCCAAAGGTTTCATCCTTGCAACCCGTTTACCGATCCCCAAGTTATCCGTGACATCAACAACACGCTCCACGTCTTTATAAGCGTCAGAAACCTCCTCAGCTAATGTAACCGTGCTAGCAGTCATCACATATATTCCTCGATTACGTAGTTCATCCTGCACATCCTCACCCCAGTGAGTTCTCTTAGCCTTGGTCCTGCTCATAACCCGGCCAGCCCCATGTGGAGTGGAGCCAAAGGTCTTCTCCATAGCCTTACCTGTACCAGCTAAAACATAGCTACTAGTACCCATGGTTCCAGGTATAAACACGGGTTGACCTGTCCCTCTGTACTTGCCGGGTATCTCGGTTGAACCCGGTGGGAAAGCACGTGTTGCACCTTTACGATGAGTCCACACCCTACGTTTTTTACCATCTATTCGATGCGTCTCATCCTTCACAATATTATGAGCAACATCATAAATCAAATTCATACCCATATCCTCCGAGGGCCGTCCAAAGACCTCCTCAAAACTCTCACGGACCCAGTGAGTGATGGCTTGACGGTTACAGAAAGCAAAGTTAACGGCGCAAGCCATGGCTTTTCTATACTCCTCTCCTTCACGGCTCTTAGCCGGTGCGCAGGCGAGCTCCCTGTCCGGTAACTGGATATTATACCGAGATACTGCTTTATCCATAACCTTAAGATAATCTGAACAAACTTGGTGACCAAAACCCCTACTCCCTGTGTGAATCATTAAGGTAACTTGGTTTGGTTCTTTTAACCCGAAGTTTACCGCTGTATCATGATCAAATATCTCCTCTACACGTTGGACCTCCAAGAAGTGGTTTCCTGATCCTAGTGTACCCACTTGGGCTAGACCCCTACGGATAGCTCTATCACTAAGTACATCAGGGTCAGCTTCTTTCATACGACCCCATTCCTCGCAGTGTTCAGCATCCTCATTACGGCCCATATCCCGTTCGATCAACCAGTCCACTCCATCCCTCACCATATCATGGAACTCGTTCCGGTTGAGTTTGAACCGTTTTCTGCTACTCCCGAGACCACTGGGCACTTTATTGAACATCTTATTAACTATACTCCCCAATTTGGGTTCAATCTCTTCTACGGTGAGATTCGTTGAGAGAAGTCTTACACCACAGTTGATATCGTATCCTACGCCGCCAGGACTGATCACCCCCTCATCGTGGTCGGTTGCCGCTACCCCGCCTATGGGAAATCCGTATCCCTGGTGTCCATCAGGCAGGGTGATACTATATTTCTGAATACCCGGCAGATGAGCTACATTGATGCATTGATTTAGTGTCTTATCATTCTTCATACTGTTAATTAATGCCTCATCCGCATATACTCTACCTGGCACCCTCATCCCTTTAGACGCGGTCATGGGTATCTCCCAAATGTAATCATTAATTTTCTCTATTGGTAAGCTCATTTCATCTAGATATTACTAGTTGTGCATTATAAACAGGAATCATACATCTAGCACAAATCTCAGCACATATTCACCTTCTTCCCAAATGACCTCCATCCTATGATAAGTTACCGCCTTCACAGCCTGCCTCTGCTCATGCTTACTAGGATCAAACTCTTCGCCCTGTAGCTCCCCCGTTAACTCTAACATGTCACCAGAGTCGGTAATCTCTTTTACCTTAAACTCGGAGAAAAGCAAGCCTTCAGCGTCCATCCTGAATATTATCTCCTCCAACCATAGATAGAGCAAATGCTCCATATCCCCCGCTTCAAGTAAAACATCAACGGACATCTCTGGATAAACATTCTCTGTATCAGTAATTACATCCATGGTTCCAATGGCAGCGTACTGGAAAGCCTCCTCCAAGCTAGTGCCCCTAGCCTCAATATAGACGTCAGCAGTATGTTCCAGAAACTCGTAACTCATGCTATTAAGTAAGGCTAGGAGGGTTATAAACCTGAGATTATACACCAGGATAATGTATTATATTACCTTGTTGGACATACAGTGAATTAATTTGAGTATACTGTGTTTTGACTTGGATGGAACATTATGTGATCCATGGGATAGTGAAGAACAAGCTATGTATTGACTAATAGACAGATTATACTCTAAAAGCAAACATACCAGAAAACAACTCGTAGATAAGTACAAAGATATTTGGTCAATATATAAAAAAAGCTACATGAGGAAGGTCGATAGAGGAGAAGGGGAAATCGATATCAGGACCCAACACATCAAAGAGCTACTCAAAGAAATAGAAGTACTGGATGATCCAAGCCTCCTCGCACAAGATCACTGGAACACAGTTCTCAAAGAGATGCAGGTCTACCCTGACACTATAAACACTATTCAAGAACTTGCTGAAGAGTATAGACTAACTATGATAACGAATGGAGCGCCTAAGTTCCAAATAGAGAAAATTAATAGAATAGGCATAAGAGAATACTTTGAGAATATAATAGTATCAGGAGAGCTTGGGTATCATAAACCCTGTAAAATCATCTTCAAAACTATGACCCACCGGATCAACGCCCATCCAGAGGAAATGGTCTACATTGGAAACGATTACCACAAAGATATCATCGGAGCACATAGGGCTGGATGGGATACTGTCTGGGTCAAAAGAAAGGAACAGAAACCAGATGGTATAGAACCGGATTGGACCATTTACAGATTATCAGAGTTAAGGAAAATATTTTAAGGCTATTTGTTTTCCGTGGTTTCTTCTCGTGCTTGTTCCTCTTTGTTATCTACAAAACATAAAACAGACCCCCGAAAGCCATATGACCGTGAACTAAACCGGTTTATTCTCATACTTTTTATTTATGGTGATGAATCTTTGCCTCGTAGAACCCTGAACTGGCTCTACCTGAGGCACAAACTTCTCCGGTACCACTCGTTCTCATCTTTCTCACGTATATGATTCAAGGTTACCTCTTTAATGATAGAAAACAATGAAAGATACTGAGTTCCCAGATCAGTTCAATGTCGATTCAACTAGGCGGAGTCATATGTCTGACGAAAAATACCTCAAGGAGCTCATTGTAGCTAATTTGACTTGATTAAATTTTATTTGCACTATTTCTGCGTTCCCTGTGGTCCCGATGCATACTTATTTATACGTAGGGGTAGGATTATCCCTCCCCAATATACCTTGGTTTTAACATCCATTACACCCCTAAACTACCTCAAAACAGATTCAATACAATAGAAACCAATCACCACCCAAAATAGCTATCTCACCATCAGTAATATAAAACCAGTTAAAGGGCAGCTGGTGAATCCTACTCTACTATCCCCTTAATCCTTTCAAGGATTATCTCTTTGTCCCCCGGCAAGAGGTAGTCCACCTTCAGAGTTATACGGTTGGCTGCTTTGTTGGTAATGAAAAAAGGTTCATATAGTGTTTTGATGCTAGGCTCACCTTTTAGCAATTCCTCGTATAGTGTCCTCAAGGTGATTGTCTCATGGTCTAAGGTTATCCAGGCATATGAGGGCTGAACCACATCATCGCAGATGGATTCCTCTTTTAATACACCTGAGGATACACCGGTAATCTGCCCTAATTTCTCACTGAACTCATGGGTCTCCTCAAGCATAGTCTCATAGTATGCGTTATCATCCCGCTCCATGAATAGCTCCATGGCTTTTATAAGTCCCATAATGGTCTCGCGGCTCATCTTTGCAGCTCTGCCTATTCCATCAAAGGGATATGCGTTAAGATGTGCCAGCTTGATTAAATCCTCCCGACCGATTAATATTCCACTGTTATTAGGAGCACCCATCTGTTTACCCCCACTAAAGATGACCAAGTCTGCTCCAGTATCCAATATCTTCCGGGGCACCGGTTTATGGGTAAGGCAGGGAGCTGCGTCGACGATTACAGGCACATTATAGCTGTGAGCTACTTTTACAAACTCGTGTAATGGTATCTGGTCTTTGAAGGCATATAATGTATAATAATAGGCTGCAGTCTCACCTTGTTGAAAGACTTCTTCTAGGCCATCAACTGTAACACCTGTCCTTGTTCCAGCCTCAACCCTAGTACCTCCAGCTGCCTCGATGGCGTGATCATATTCACTCCGTGAATCACCTAGCACTACAAACTCCGATGGGAGATCATCTGTACAGCGGGGCAGTCGCTGAATAATATGAGTCCAGTCTGAAAGACCCAAAGGATCATGCTCCTTCAGTTCGGTATCCCTAAACATACATGCAGCACAGGCTAACATAAGGGAATTAACCGCGCCAGCTGTTGGTAAACCCGCTTCAGCGTCTAATGATTCTGCTAATCTCTCTCCTGCCCATGTCTGCAGCTCAGGTATGGATATAAAGGCTTTAGACGCGTCCAGCATAGCCTCAAAAACACTGGGATCCGGGATACTACCTCCCAAGCTAGTGAGGCATGTGGCAGCGTTGATGGTGCGTCTTAACCCTATTTTCTCGTATGGATCATAAACCAAGATAATTCAAGATATGAAAAAGGGGTATAGAAATAAGTGGTTTACCAGTCAACCAGTGTTTCAATGATTTAACCTTCATTGATGTGACAAAGGTTTAAAACAGAGGAGAATGGATGAGACAGGATGCCCGAACAAGTAAACCTGTTAAAGTGGTTAAACACAAGATACACTGCAATACTGGAGGACCTGCGTAACAACACCACAGATGATAACACGGAGAAAATACTAGAACTCTTGGAGATAAATCAGCAGATACAGACACAGATCATGTTACGACTACTAATAGAGCAACAAGAACTAAGGAGTGACACTGATACACAGCTCATGGAGATAAGCCACTATCTCCAAGATATTATAAGATCCAGAATCAGGGAAGCAGAAAACCTAGAAAAAGCAAGATAACCGGTATTTTAATCGATAGAGATAATATTCTCTATTGAGATGATCGTTGGGATGCCACGTAGAGAGAAGATTCATTATAAGGTCCTTGAGAAGGCTAAGCGCTTGGTCAAGAATGGACAGGTTGAACCTCTTAATAATGGCAGATTTAATGTTGTCGGCGATCATGGTACTTATAATGTGGTAGAGACCCCTGAGGGTGATCTTGCTTGCAACTGTCCCGGTTATCGTTATAAGGGAAGTTGTAGTCACAGTACAGCCGTTAAGATGATTACGGGTAGGCTTAACATACGCTAAACAAATCGTAAACCTTGAGGGGTTTACTTTTTATCTAGCCGCCTAGTAACAGTTACTTGACGTACCTTGATATCCGAAGAAACGGACATAGATTTCGAAGAGAGAAGCAGGAGGAACGTCATCCACTTCTACCGGGAGGAATTATTAAAGGTAGACGAAGGGGAGAAGGCTACAGAGCACTTTAATGAGCGCCAACGTAAATCCCTTGTAAAGCAGGGAGTCCTCACCAGAACCTATGGACACGGTGGATGTAGGCTGGAACTTACAAAACAAACCAAGAAGATCATCAAGAAACAAGCACAATAGCCCTCAGAACTACAACATTTTATTTGACTACCCAAGTAGTCTATTGATTGAATTTGTCGATCATTGAGCCCGAGGGTAAAGCGAAAACTCGATCATTTAGACTTGATAACGCGATATATCGAGAGGTTAGCAAGATCGCTGAGAAAAGGAATTTATCTGTTAGTAACTTATTGGAGAAAATTGTAACGGACTATGTATTATTTTATCAGTGGAGCGAGGAGTTAGGAAGTGTAATTTTTTCACCCAATACCATCAAAGAGCTTATAGAAGCAGTTGATGAAGAAGAAATCAAACGGATAGCCGAAAACGTGGCGCACGCAACATTCCTAAAATCATATTTAGCCAGAGGAGATGAGCTTAACCAAGAAACGGTTAGGTTCCAGATAGTAGACCAAATGGGTCGTTACGCCCACTGGTTCCAAGTCGAAGAACACAAAGAAGATAAACACTACTTATACATCAAACATAATTTTGGAGACAAATGGACCACCTTTGTCGAGGCTTATGTAAAAAATCTGTACAAAAAAATAGCTGACATGGAT
>CAZAQI010000025.1:0-20666 GCA_964487465.1 uncultured Candidatus Bathyarchaeia archaeon | reverse complement strand
AACTTGGTGAAAAAAAAGATAGAAACCCAGAAACAAAAGATAATAAAAATCCTCTACAATTTATCTAAGAGGGGCTCATTGAATAATCGTCTTCTAGAAACAATCGCGGATGAATTAGCATAAAAGGACCCAAACCCCTAATCTGGATACTAAACCAGCTAAAACACGTAACCTAACAACCTCCATCAAAGAGACAAAACCCAACTAGATACCAGAAAAAATTTCCTTATTGGTACCTACCACAAATAAGCAAAAAATTTTTCCTAAATAGTAACCTACTTACTATTAACCAATGTTTCTCCCTTTATACCAGATTGCTAACCCACTTAGTGAGTCAAGAAAGGAGAAGCTGAATCAAGAGGCAGGGGATTTCTTATCAGCTTGGTGTAACAAGTACAATCTTATCTGAGTTAAATGATCATCCGGGATTGGTTGATTTAGCACTGATACTGTGGCAAAACAGTTAGATGTTTATTCGGTCTCGGAGGTTTATCCTCGGATATCAGGTTGGTATCTCCTCATCATTTACCTGTGTGGATAATTATTCTAGTTCGATTGCCTGTTAATATCATAGCCGTTTCGGTGACAAACTTTGTTTCCATGAGGCTAAGGTTTATGATTCATATATAGTGCTGGGGCTATCTGTCCTTGAGGCTAGTTCTATGAATGCTAATAATTTGAGAGAGGTTCTTCCCGGGGTCGCTGAGGATTTTGTTAGTTTGACTGGTTCTTGTGGTCTTGACACGTACGGGGATAGTCTAGATTTTTAGGACAGGTTTGTATGCTTTTGATTATCTTGAATCTAGTTTTAGATGGTTGTATGTTGGGGAGTATTTTTCACCATCAAATGAGGTTATCTGGGAAGATCTTGATAGCCAGTAAGATCCCATAAAACCACAATAGGGCATATGATTCATCGGTATAAGCCTGTCTAGATATATTTTAAGGGTTTTTCAGATCACACCATAATCATACGGTTACCTCGTCTGACTTCTTACCTGTCATATATTCTATATTGATTCTTCCCACAATAGTTGATGGAATACCTTCGCTACCTAGCATATCATCCATAATTGAATCAGGCTCAGGTTCAAGCTGAAGTACCATGGTCTTAAATGCGTGACGTTTTGCCTCAGCATCCTCGATGAACTCTAATTCTCCCTTAAACATGACTGAGGCATATAGATGGCTACACTCGCCTTTATGATATCCGTGATCCATCAAAGCCTGCCCCCATACGATGGGGTTCTCTCTAATATAGTCGAGTTTTTTACCCTCGGGAGCGGAATGAAAGTAGAGACAGTTCTCTTCTTCATCGTATCCGTGGCTCAGTGATACAAGATATGGTTCCCCATCTTTCACCAAAGCTAACGTAACGTAACTGGTCTCACGGAGTATCTTTTTCATTGTTTCCTCGTCTTTAATATCCTTATCCTTTCTTCTAACATGATACCGCATACAGTTTCTTCTACGACGGGTCTATAAAAATTAAATACACAGGAAACAGAGTCACGGGCATGGGTATCAGCGCATACACTGTTGACTTAGCAAGGGTTTTCATATCATTGGCTATGCTGGGGTATGCTTCTTATCGTGACCTAAAGACCCGTGAAATACATGATATTGTTTGGTTTATACCTGCAGGATGTGGTTTGATACTGGATTCTTATGAATATATTAATGGAAACCTGACAGGAACGGGTTTTATAATTAATGTAGGATTCATGGTTTTGTTATCTGGGATTCTATGGTTTTTCAACTTGTTTGGTGAAGCGGATCTTATTGCCTTTATCGCGCTAGCTATTATTCATCCAAGAGTTCCAGAGTTCAGTTTCATCGGGTTTCCTCCTTTATTATTCTCATTCACGCTAATATCTAACTCGGCTATATCCGGTTTACTTATGGCGCTGTACACTTTTGCCAGGAATATTTACACTGGGAAGCGGGGAGTATCATTATTTGATAGACATGAAGAAGTATCACCGTTTAAGAAAATAGCTATCATGTTTACAGGTAGAAAAATGCCTATTAAAGCGGTCAGAGGCCCACCCTTCGAATACCCGTTAGAGGGCCGAGGTAAGTTAATCCTGCAACCTAATCTCTCGGATGATAAAAAAGCTAGAAAATTCTTCAGGGAGTTGAGAGAAAGAAATGTTGAGTGGGTCTGGGTGTCGGCTACCCTTCCATATATTGTGGTGTTGTTAGTGGGTTATCTCTTATCGATTGTTTTAGGCGATCTTATGTTCACATTCATGAGTTATCTCTACTAGGTTTCACGGATTAGTATAGAGCCGGGCCTCGAGCCGGTGTGTTTGCTTTTTTCTACCACTATCTCACCATTAACCAATACGTACTGGATGCCTTTTGGATAGGTGGTAGTCAACTCGGGGGGACCAGTGTGATTCAAATTCTCTAGATCCATTAAGACTATATCCGCGTATGACCCAGGTACCAATGTTCCTCTATCAGTCAAGTTAAAGGTCTTAGCTGGAATAGTTGATGTTTTCTGGACTGCTTCTTCCATCGTTAAGAAGTCACTGTCCCTGACATATCTCATGAAGAATTTAGGGTAACCACTGAAGGTGTCAGGTAGTGGTGTGGCGTATGGTGGGTTTCTGTTCATCACATCTTGGTCATCCATTATACCCACATCCAGGCCCACTGTTCCTAGTCTATGTTTGAAGAACTCCTTCATCTGAGCCTCTATACCACGGTAATCTGTGTGAGCACCCATGCTATCAGGATCCATTATAATTAAATCACATAGAGTGTTCCACTGGTCTTTTTCATGTATCTCCGCTGCCTCAGCCAAGGTTTTGCCACTATACTTTGATTCACTATGTTTCACTATCTTAAGGTTCTCAGCCCAGTGTTGATTCACACATGGATTGATAACCAGTCTCTGGAAGAGTTTTCCGGACTTTATCTCATCCCATGCTTTATCCCTGAACTCGTCCACTTTCAGCCACTCCGCTAGTTTCTCCCGGCTACCCAGTAGTCTTAGCCACTGGGTGAAGTGGAGGCTACATAGATAGGGCAGGGGCTCCCAACACTGCCAGGGTATAACATCAAAACTGATCTCTATTCCCTCTTCCAAGGCTTCATCTATGGGTTCTAAGGTGGACTGTCCTACGGCTTGACCTATCTCAGGGGTCATTGGAGGGACAGCGTGCCATCCTGGTGCAAGGTGAGCTATATTTAGTCTTACCCCCGTTTCTCTAGCAGTATTAATTACCTCGATTATTCCTTCAATGGGCTCTGCGTTATAGGAGCCCATCTCTATGTCTCTTCTCCGTCCAGTTCGTCGCCAGTGAGGACTGTATATACCATTATATTCTTTGAGTACAGAGACACATTCACGCATTTCATCTTTAGACGCGAAGACATCTGGATCATAGTCGAGTCCAGCGGACAGGCCTCTACAACCCTCCTGCATACCCTGATGGATAAGCTCCTTCATCTCCGCAACCTCATCCTTTCTGGCTTCTCTCTTGTAATCCTCGCCCATAACATGAAAGCGCACAGTACCGTGACCCAGAAGTGGAACATAATTAATGCTGATCCCCTTATCCCTTAGCTTCTCAAAATAGCCAGCCATAGTCCTATATTCTATACCCCAACCATATTTCTCCTCAAGTATCTCATTCACGTCATCAATACTATACAGTGTCTCACCATGGTAGAGATAGGGATATTTCTCATAGATCTCATCCCAAATAACCCCAGGAGCACGAATATACTCGTTAATTGGTGCCGGGCTCCCACCGCACTGCCCCGCTACAACAGTGGTACAGCCCTGCATAACTGCGCTCTCACAATCAGGGTACCAAGCGAAACCCCAATCTCCATGACTATGGGGATCTACAAACCCGGGTAAGGCGTACAAACCATCCCCGTCTATTACATTTTCAGCGTCGCCATTAACTACCCCGGCTTCAAGGATCCTCCCCTCACTAATACCCAGATCGCCAAAGTACTCCTTGTTTACGCCATCAACTATCCTAACGTTAGTGATCTTTACATCAAAATCAGTCAAATCAAATCACCTATACAGAGAGTTTAAAGAATAAAATAGATGCGGGAAACGATTAACATATAACGAGTGGAACAGCCATTACATTGGTACTCTCGGTGAAGACAAACCCCTTTGGAGCCCGCTGAGAGGGTACCTCTACCCTGTGATCATTCTAATGGAGCAGTGTTTATCCCCATGGGCGTAGCACTGGCTATCTTCGAAGCTGTAATCCATGTTTGTGAGCTCCTTTATTATTCCCGCCAAGTATCCTCGAAGAAAATAGCATTGAGGTAGATCAATCTTGATACAGTAAGTCTTGAAGATGTTATCCTTTAGAACAACCTTGATACTACCATTATCGGTGTTGAACTCTTCCACATACATATCCGCCCACCCTATCTTACTGGCTTGCTCAATGATTAACCTGAATTTTTGCTCCAAAGAATCAGCGGCTTTTTCCTCACGCCCCAATACTTCTTGAGTGAAGACTCTACCATTCTCCCGACCCATCTGAAAGATCATGGACTCCCCCGCCGAGCCAAAATAGTTCACCAGCGTTGTCAGTAAGTTAAGGAATGAATCCGGGGATAGTATCAATTTATCCTCAAGTTTCTCTATGTTGTTCATGTTCTTCGTTCCAATAGTCGTCTGAGTCCGCTCCTTTTTTTCTCCTCTGGTTCTTTCTTCATTTTAATTAATATCTCGTCAATGGTTTTTGACCAATCTTTTTTCCCGGTATCAATTATGGGAATGTTATACACTTTCCCCAAATTGAATAGTTCCTCGTTATCAGAGAAATCTATTAAAGCTGCTTCCACTCCAGGTATGTCGAGTTTTTTCCCCAGAAGGGAAACCAGTTTATCGGATTCCCCAAGGGAGTAATCCATTACGAGTAATGAGTTATCCTGTAAAGCTGCTAGGTCGAACTCGTGGAGGCTTCCAGATGTTCCCTTTATCTCAAGCCCATACCTGATTTCGAGATTATGCTCTTTCAAGTAATTAACAACCGGTTCTACGAGCTCATCTATCTCTGTTTTCTTAACTACTTCATCGTAGGCTTGTTTTGTTACCGTGTAGGCTTTGAGGGGTACATAGCGGGCGGTCTTATAGTCGAACATTTCATCGCAGCTTACACAGTGATGCAGTACCAGTGGTTTCTCAAACCTTTTACCGTTTTCCTCGCACTCAAAACTGTATCCTATCTCTTGTAGCGTCTCATCCCAAGTGGATTTGTCTTCTGGATCCCCTAGGTCTTGTTGGCATTTGGGACAGACCAGACGTCCATTTTCCTCGAATTCCTCGAATCTCCCATGAAATCCATCGTGTTTATGATTAAGGAGCCTCACCTTTCTCACGAAGATGCTACGAGTACTGGGACAAGCGTATTTTGAGTAGACGTGAGGCGAGTCACATGACGGACAAAATATGGCTCGAGTAAAATCCTCTGATCTCAAATATCCCTGATTAGCTAGTTTTTCGAGTTGTTGGTTCTTAATACGCCAATTCGAATCAGAATATTCGACATTATTGTAGTGAATACCTTTCGGCGTGACTCCGGGTTCAATGCGTTCAACTCCTTTCTCTATAAGGGAGTGAAGAAAAGCGATTCCACTATCAGAGCCTACACCGGACATATACACTAACTAAATAGTCGTGAATTAAAAAATAGGATGGTTATTGAGAGCATAATTGATGCGTATATAACCCCTCTGCCGAGTTTTCCGTATTTTATTTTTCCCCCGATTAATCCACCGACGATGGATTCCATAACTGATGCCCAGAATAATATAGCCCAGTAATAGTCTATGTTGAAAAAGCCTGAAATAAGATCCACGGACTGAATGTTTTGATCTCCTACCATCTCTGAAATTGGTCCCAGAAACCGGGTTATTAGAACCCAGCTTATTGTAAGAAAAACAAAAAGACCTAGATAGATAACGTAAAGATACGGGGTTGATAATGATTCACGTTCTTCCTTAAAATCTGATAATATAGAAAATATTTCATGACTGGATACAAGTATATCCGTAAGGTTCCCACCAGTATTATAGGCTTCAGTTAATATCAGTGAGAGTCGTTTTCCCTGCGGGACCACAAGTCTGTCACCGAACCAGGAAAATGATCCCTCAATATCGGCTGTGAAGTTTATCCGGTTCATAGTCATTAGTAATGGCTCTGTTATAGGCCCATAATCGTTTTTTGTTGCACCTTCTAGCGCGAACATCAATGGGACACCTGATTGGATCTCATTTGTGATATCTCTCAACAAGTTGGGTAAGTTTTCTTCAACTGCTGATATATATCTGCTATTTGACCATTCAATATAAGCTGGAGCAAGCATTATTAATAAAAAGCTTAACGCAAGTCCGGTGTTTATCCTTCGACTTAGGGGTATCCAGTAAGGGGAGGAAGGGAAATACCCACTTGTAATAAAGATGAGTGTAAACAATATTAAGCCAGAGATGATGCTAATTGTCTGGATCAGTTTCACAGTTTTTTCATCAAAGTAATTCAGTCTAAACTCACCTGCATATCAATTAAAACAATCATAAGAAGCGAGAGCAAGGGTATGCCGATGAAAACCACCAGATTCAATGAACTTACTCCCGAGGCCTCAGACCCCTGACCAGCGAAGCTGAAAGTAGTTAATAAAATTAGTAGAAGAAGAGGGGCAATAACCAACATTGTTACATAGATCTCGCTCAGAAACCCTAGGTTATTTATTAACTCAATATTTTCTTCTTCACGTCTTTTTATTAACATATTAGATTCGTATTCAAAAAAGCCACTTAGATCTCCACTGGTCTTGACTGTACTGATCAGACCATTTATCAAGTTATTAAATAAGGGGCATGGATTTCTTTGCTTCAAATCATTCAGGGAGTCCTGAGGGTTGTATCCAAACATTTTGATGTTTATTAAAAACTTGTCAATTAGTTTTCTGATATATTCACTTGGCTCTGTTTCAGAGACCCTTTCCATTATCCTTTCGATTGACAAACCACCCTTGGAAAGAATGAACATGAATGTTGTTGTGTAGAGTAAATTGTTAGAGACATCGTTTCTAACCAAATCCTGTACGTAGAGAGGATACCATAGATAGACTAGTAAGGAGATCAATCCAATAATAACTGCTAAAATTAAAGGAGATGAGAAAAGTCTCTGACCATGTACACCCATTAAAAAATGTAGACCAAACAAGATAAAATACTCTAGAATAAAACCGATAAACAGTAATAGTTTGCCGACGCGAAGATAAACATAAAAAGGTCTAGATATGCCACTCTCTTTGTACGCGTTCTCCCACTCGGACAAGAATTTATCTATCATAATCCTCATCATACCTTGAACTAGCTAGAACTTCGTCAGGGTTAACATAATACGTGTAAATAATATTCCTTACTTTGTCATATGATCTAATGTTTTCCTCAACCATCCATTGAAGAATTCGTGTGCGTTTACGCATCTCTTCTTCAAGATCCGACTCGGGTATATGTCGTAACTCGGAAATCTGCTTAAACGCGGATTCTCCACGACCTGCAGACTCTAGATGTCGATAATCATCGTTAACTGAATCCCATTTGAATCTATTTTCATATTGAACCTCCTCTGAGGAGCTAAGACCAATTATCTCTGTAACTGTATCAGATCTCCTAACAACCTCTCCGTTCACTTTAACGCGTCGTATCTGGAGTAACACGTTCATTAACGGCATTAACATTGCGGGGATATTCAAGGGTCTAGTCATTAGACGCTTGATGGCGTACTGAACACTATCACTATGAATGGTACAGAGACCACCGTGTCCTGTGGCAATAGCCTGAAAGAGAGTATATGCTTCTTCGCCTCTAATCTCTCCAACGATAATATAGTCTGGTCTCTGTCTCAGAGCAGTTTTGAGTAAATCGAATAGTGTGATCTCTGTTACACCTGGCTGGTAGCTGGGTCGTGGAACCATAGGTATCCAGTTGTCATGAAGTCTTAGTTCGCGTACTTCTTCTATGGTAATTACTTTCATATCTGGTTTTATGAACATACAGAGCGAGTTCAAGAGGGTGGTTTTGCCGCTGGCTGTTGCTCCACATATCATTATGCTTCGGCTATGCTCGACTAGTATCCATAGGTAAGCCGCGATCTTTGCTGATACTGTATTGTTGTCTATAAGATCTATTATTGTGAAGGGGTTTTCCCTGAATTTGCGTATGGTAAATGTATCGCCTCGTTTTGATATTTCATCCAGTGTGATCTGGACTCTGTATCCCTGGGGTAAGGTTCCCTGCATAATGGGATTACTGATACTCACTTGGCGTCCAGAACGATAAGCGAGTCTAATTACCTCTTTATCAAGCTCATCAGAAGAAGTGTAAACAATATTTGTGGGTATAGACTCATAATCTTGGTGCCAGACATAGATAGGTGTGTTAAAACCGTTGCATGAAATATCCTCTATTTTCTCATCTCTTATGAGAAGATCTATTTTACCGTATCCAAGGAAATCTCTCATAAGGTAATAGATGAACTTGTCCTCTGATTCTTCCGGTATTTTTTGTTTGAACCTTTTGAATATTTCCTGAACTTCTTCTCTAAGATAAACCTCCATTTTTTCTGAGTCTTTGAGTACGTCAAGAGGAATATTCATCCGATCAATTAGAATGGATTTTATTCTCTCAAGTAACTCTGATTCTTCATCGGTAAGATTCGGTTCAACCGTGTGATATTTGAGTGAGTCTGTTTCGTCATCGATCTCGATGCCAACAAATCCATATGGAGGATTGACGCGGTAGAAATCCTTGAAAGACATGCTTTCCTGCTCTGGAATTATACTCTTTTCTATCTCTTTATCACTCATGGTAATTGCACTAACTCCTTGCTCTCAACTCGGCTTCCAACGTATGTGTATAAAGTGAAGGTCTCTCCTCCGGGAGTCCTTGACTTTAAGGTAAGCCTATACTCTCCATTCACATCTGTACTTGTGTAAAGGGGGTTACTTTGACCTAGAAAATCCACGCTAGACCCATCTGCATACATTATGAGCCCGATGTAGGGTAAAGGTTCACCTGTAGATATCTTTGTTACGCTTATCAGGTAAGCTTTGTAGGTGTCATAAGGTAGATCGGTTGAAGCGTAGGTATAGTTTAGATATAGCTGGTCTGTTTCTTGACTAAAAGATGAATCATATGTAGATACAAATCTTAGTGAAGCTATGCCATTATCTACATAATACTCGGGGTTTGATGTAATATTCAACCAAAGGATATCACTTCCAGAGGTACTACTCCAAATCGTGTAGGCTTCACCTGAATCAGCATACTGCTGGGAATTATAATCATATAACTGGGCTAATGAATTAACTCCACTTTCCGTAAGACGGGATACCAGTTTTAATTTTATCGAGGTGGGGTTACTGGAGTTTATCGCCGTGAAGGTATAATTTGTTGAAGCAATATGAACAGGGTTAGTCTCCGTCTCATAGGATATGTAATCGTAATAAGCTAGTAAATTTGACCCGGATAAATCACCGGTTACACGTATTTCCCAATTTCCATTGGAGTCTCTGTAATTATCTGGGTTTGTAGTAATGTATTGAGATTTTATTTCCTCGGTTTCAGCGGTTGCGCTAGATGTATAAGATATGTACCCATCACCGGATGTGGGGTATTGTCCTGCATTGTAATCATATAATTGGATAGTCGTAGGTACGCTGCTCGTGTTATATGCTATATGTGTAGTAAAGTTCAATGCATTCAAGCTTAAGGTGTTGCTATTTCCCGTAAACACAACGCTTACACTTGTGTCCTGTCCCTGCTGGGAACCAAAACTAACAAACTTATCTGGTTCAGATACAGTGAAATAGGTTGCTTTTAGCCAAGCTGGGCTTCTAGCCTCTGAAGATAGCCTTATTTCATCTAATACACCTTCCCAGTATCTGCTGTCAACCGTGTTTACGTTACCAATAATTACATCGATATTTGGATCCTGAATTCTAAATCCCTGTTTAGTAAATGAGCCAATAACCGCGTCGTCACCATATATGTACAAGTTTTCAGTTGTGCGACTCCATGTGAAAGCCACATATTGCCACTTATTTGTGGTCGCGAAAGAATTGCTATCATGAGAGGTCACGCCGCCCCCAGGTCCCTGAGTATCTAGCCTAACTCTAACAATATCATCATCTATACCCAAGCTTAGAATGTGATCAGATACAGCTGTGCCACTTGATTTACAGAAAATACGTTCATCACCTGTGGACTCATGATAAAACCATGCCTCTACGGTAACGGCATCAAGCCGGGTGTTAACGTCTCCCAAGTTTATGTAATCATTTATACCATCAAAATCGAGGGCTCCATTAGCCTTTCCATTAACCTGGTCACTGGAGTCCATTCCTCCTTGGAAGCTTCCATCCTCGTTATTGGAGGTGCTATCTAGAAGCTGGGGATCAGTTCCCGGGTTTTGACTCATGTGCCATACTCCGTTAAAATCATTAGCCCATACCTGGGAGGTTTTCTCTTGATTGGGTGATGAGGGGTTTCCGTAATACATCCATATTACGGTCTCCTGAGTAGAAGAAAGATCAGTACTGACCCATGCGGCAAGGTATCCCGTTGTGCTATCATAGTCCTCTATCTCGTGATCTAATTGGGTTGAATTATTTTGATCTAGGAATAGAATATCATCGAAGTCATTTTGAGCATTATTAGCTAAATCGGGGTCAGTGATATTGATGAATACAGGGAAGTCGATTAGATCCTCGTCTATATGCGTGCTGTTAACAGTGATTTTTTTCCTGTAGCCCCACTGGTTCCACTGTGGGGGAAAATCAGAGGGACTGGATCTGATTTGAAGCGTGTTCTGATCATCTTGCTGTACATCTGATACTGTGCCAGAGGCTAATTCCCCTGAGCTTATAGTGTATGCTGAAGGAACATAGGTTAGATCAGTGGTCTGTAGCTCGCTATCGACTGTGAAAAAGTCTCCATCAGTATCTGTTACACTGTCTGGGAGTGAACCACCTGTATATGTTCCATTATTGATTCTATAATCACTTGGATATGTTTGTTCAAGGAGTCCAATCGAGTTGATGTTTATCCGGGTATCTGTTCCGTTTCCAGACGGTAACTGTTCAATGAAAGGATATGAAGTATAGAATATGTTTCCTCTATCTGTCAATAGTTGAATAGTATATTCTTGGCTTGGATTGATTTTAATCGATGAATTATACCATATCTTATCAACGGGGCTTAACGAGAACTCTACATCTATATATTGTTGCTCTCGTGGTGAGACAGACTCATTGAAAACACCGATATAGGATACGGTTAACAGGATCTCGCCGGTGTTTTCCAGTTTTAGGTTCAACTGGTTAGACCCTGATAAGCTAATTTTGTTTATTTCTAGATCTTCCAATGCTTTATTATGGTCAAACTCCTCCATCTCATCCAGTATTAGTTGTCTCCTAGTCTGCATGGTCTGACGAGTCTGGTAATAGCCATAACCGGAGGTAAGGATCAGTATAAGGAACATAACGGAGATCAGGGAACCCACTGCTCTATGCTTTCCAGTCAAATACCCTCACCACTCCTCTATTACTGACAACCCTGATTCTGTATTCTTCTCCATAAGAGATGCTTACAGGTGAACTGAAAACCACTTGATGTAAACTACCTGTTAGTATCTTCGTGTCTCTACCAGAACTGTAACTCGTAACCCGTATACCATTTATGTAAACATCGCTGATACTTAGATCGATCTCACCGAAATTATATACCGTTATATTCAATAGGTTACTACTCTGATCCCACCAAACAGCCGGGACATTAAATCGCTCACGAGCCTGCCCCATAACAAGCTCAGTCTCCCTGAAATAATCATCATTATAATCCTGAAAAAGACCCATACTATATGAGAAAAGATACGTACCCGCGACGCTAACAATTAAGATAATAATAATCGTAGAAATAATCTCACTAACGCCACGCCTCTTCACATCAATAACCTTGTATTAGAAGAAAATAAAATATGAGATATTATTCAGCTTTCACACTAAATACAATCTGAGTATTATCCTTAGCCACTATCTTTACCTCGTAAGTTGTCCCAGCTGACAAGGTTTGATCAGGCTCTATCTCTATCTTGCTAACAGAACCTTGTTCGATAGTTGTCTGATTTACTGCTGTTGCTTGGACATCATCAACATAAGAGGTGTCTATTGTAACATCACTTCCACCAACGTTTCTAATATAAGCTGTAATATTACCACCTTCAGATGCTGTTGCTGAGTCTAAGGATAGTGTTCCCATTTCTCCTTCTCCACCCAGTCTACCGAACCATCCCATAGTGTAACCGTAAATCATTATACCCCCAGCGATAACTACAACAATCAACAACAGAACAGATATGTACGTTGAAACCCCTTTTCTCTTCATATAAATAGTCTCCATAAATTAGTAATCCGAATCACATTTAAAGCTTATTTCAAAATACGAAAAAAATACAAGATAATAGCAAGATAAAGGAAAAATTACCAAAAAAAGCATAGAAAAACATCCACATAACCAAGGTTCAAAACTAATTAAATAATAAACACCAAAATCACTACCCAATAAAACACACCACAAAAAAGAATAGAATAAAAGATCTATTTTTTCTCGATATAACCCCCTACCAATTATAACAAACAATATACAAATGGTGCGGGGGGTGGGACTCGAACCCACGAAGGACTAATCCATCAGGACCTGAACCTGACCCCTTTGGCCACTTGGGAACCCCCGCAAGGAGAAAAAAGTTAGTGAGATAAGGTTTTTAAATATTCCCCGTAAGCCTCAGCATCCATAAGCTCACCCAGATCATCATCCAAACTACTGGGTTCAACCTTAGCGATCCAACCCTCACCATACGGATCCTCGTTAATCTTCTCAGGGGCATCAATGAGACTCTCATTAACCTCAATCACCTTACCGCCCACAGGACAATAAAAGTCGCTCACTGCCTTAACTGACTCTACTGCGCCGACTGCCTCCATCTGCTCCAGCTCAGAGTCCACCTCAGGCAATTCAACGTAAACAACCTCATGAAGCTGAGCCTGAGCATAATCAGCTATACCGACAGCCACATTACCATCATCCAGCTTCTTCGCCCACTCATGCTCCTTGGTGTAGAAAAGTCCTTCTTCAACCTTGTACTCATCACTCATTACTTATCCCTCTTCCAACCGTATTCAGAGTCATCATAAAAGGGTCGATGCTTAACTACTTTTCCCTTCACAGGACGTCCCCTTATCTCAATATAGAGTTCAGTACCACGTTTACGATACTCCGGAGGAACATACGCTAAAGCAATACCATAACCCAATGTGGGGCTTAGGCCTCCACTAGTGACTACACCTATCTCTTCCTCCTCCATATTCAACACAGGGTACCCATGCCGAGGTATCCCACGCTCCTCCATCTTAAGACCTACAAGCCTCTTCTTGACTCCTTCATCCTTCATCTTCTGAATAGCGCGCTGGCCCACAAAGTAGCCGTCTTTATCCAGCTTAACCGTCCAGCTGAGACCGGCCTCCAACGGATTAATGCTCTCATCAATATCATTACCATAGAGCCAGAGACCAGCCTCCAGCCTCAGGCTATCCCTTGCCCCTAGGCCACAGGGAACAGCACCCGCATCAACCAAGTCTTCCCAGATCTTCATCGCGCTCTCAGGCTCATCGGGAGTCGTATCAGGGATATACAACTCGAATCCATCCTCACCGGTATATCCTGTTCTAGCCACCATAACATCATATCCACTTACAGTAGCCTCACCAATGTTAAATCGTTCAATCTCAGTTAGATCCTCTTCAGTAATCTTTTGTAATGTTTCCTGAGCCTGAGGCCCTTGAACAGCAATCATGGCTACCTCGTCGCTAACATCCTTGAGGTCTACATCAAAGCCCTTGCTGTTCTTCTTCAACCATTTAAAGTCCTTTTCACGGTTACTCGCGTTATACACTACCCAGAATTTTTCATCATTAATCCGGTATAGGATCAAGTCATCAACTATACCACCAGTGGGCTTGCACATAACGGTGTACAATCCCTCATTGGGTTCAAGCGTCGATACATCATTTGTTACAACATAATTTAGGAACCGTTCAACATCAGTGCCAGTAGCCCAAGTACGTCCCATATGACTAGTATCAAAGACACCGCAAGAATCTCTAACCGCTTTATGCTCTGCTTGAATACCATCATACCATACGGGCATGGCAAAACCGCCAAAGTCAACAATATTTCCATGCTCGGCGTGATACCCGTAAATATGAGTCTTCTTTAAATTCTCTACATCCAACGTAATTACCGTAAGGTAATTCCCAAGACTGGGTTAAAACAGTTATTCCAATCTAGGCGTCTTCACAAGGCTTAACCGTAACAGAGTTCGTATCGAAATTAAGCTCTTTTCCACAACTCGGGCATCGACCTTCAAACTTTTTTATAACGTCTTGAGGCGACTTGAGAAGATCACCCTCATATAAAACCTCACCGCATTTACTACATAGTATTCTTTGTGGCACAGTACCCCCTCAGCATCATTCTACATGGATTTTCATTTATAAACAGTATCTTTCCTGAGAGAGAAAAGGATTATATGGATAGCCAGCGTCTAATCCGCAGAGGAATCTGAGATGCCATCCGCCAAGAAGCGAATCAAAAAAGCATTAAAGAGTACTGGAGGCACCAGTAAGGTACTAATCCCTAAAAAATACATCTCATTCGCAGTAGTACTGTTCTGTATATTCATCATGGGGGGCGGAATCTATAATATCCTTGAAAGCCCTCCATCTATAATACCATTACAGAACGGTTACAGTAGCCTTCACCCTTACTCTAATGAACAGACCTCCACAGAAGGATTCGTCATTATGATGATAAACGGAGCCATAATAGCAGGATTCTACATGACATACCGGAGCACACAGGTAGCATACAATCGGACTGCAGCTAACAGATGGCTCATGGTAGGCATAATCCTAATAATACTGGGATTCGGCGGAAACTACCTGATACTAAGGCTAAAACAGAGCATAGTATAATAAACGAAACCGTTTAGAAGCTCAAACGTTTTTACTATCTGATCAATTTGGATAAGATAGGATTTATTGGAATTGGATTAATGGGCTCAGGAATGAGCATGAACCTACTCAAAGCAGGGTACCAGCTTACAGTTTGGAACCGAACAACCTCAAAAACCAAGCCAATCGTTGAAGCGGGAGCTAAACTAGCAAAATCACCTAAAGAAGTAGCGGAAAACAGTGACGTAGTAATCAGCATAGTAACTGGCAGTGACGATGTTAAAGAGGTGCTTCTAGGAGCAAATGGAGCTATCCACGGAGCAAAAAAGGGAGATATATTCATCGACATGAGCACAATAAGCCCAATCGCCACAGTCGAAATAGCTGAAATACTAACGGAAAGTGGAGTAGAGATGCTAGATGCACCTGTAAGCGGAGGGGTAATAGGGGCACGTGATGGTACACTAAGTATAATGGTTGGTGGAAAAGAAGAAATCTACAAAAAATGCGAACCCCTGTTCGAGGTCATGGGAAAAACTATTACCTATATTGGGGGAAACGGGGACGGTCAAGTATGCAAAGCCGTAAACCAGATACTCGTAGGAACAGCCATGCTGGGAGTAGCTGAAGCACTGGTATTCGCAGCCAAAGCAGGAGTAGACGTAGAAAAAGTACACCAAGCAGTTTCCGGTGGAGCAGCGGGAAGCTGGCAACTCACTAACAACGGAGCCAGGGTTTTAAAAGGTGATATGTCTCCTGGGTTCAAGATTAAAGATTACCTGAAAGATCTGGGAATTATCATGGAAACAGCTGCTGCTAATAAGATGCCTTTACCATCTACGAGTCTTGTTCTTCAAATGTATCGCCACTGCCAAGCCGAAGACATGCTGGCCAATGGCACTCAAGCAGTAGTCAGAGCTGTTGAAAAATTAGCAAGCACCAAGCTTGCTTAAGCCCCATTTTCTTTTTTAATGATATCCTGTATTTTTTCTGGTTTCTCAAAAACATGAAAGCCTTCCATTTTCTCTAAACGTCTAACATTCTCAGCATCCTCTTTTCTCACCCTGAGTTTGAGTTCTCCTCCAGAGGGCATAATGGTGGTAATTACTCCTTCACGGAAATCCACGGGCATAATATACACATCAGGGAATCCTTTTATCCCCTGAATTGCGGCATTGGTGAGAAGAGTATCAGATATACCAAGAACTATTTTTGCTACAGTATTACTCGTAGCGGGGGCTATTAATAAGAAATCATATTTAGCCAACTGGAGCATACCTGAAAGAAAAGGAGTGTTAGCATCCTTCTCAACATTGTAACTATCAAACTCTTTTAGCGCTTCAGCAAGACCATAATAACTTGCAACTACTTCCGCTGATTTAGAAAGATAGACGTGTATAATCAATGAGTTACCTTGGCTATCCTTTAACTGTTTCATAATATCGTAGGTTTCAATTAGCTTATCCCCGCTACCTGTAACACCCCAAGCTATCTTCATCTGGTCAACCTCTTCAGGTACTTGTCCAAATGATTAATGGTTTTAGATAAAGTCTTGAATCCTTCCTCATCTTGTTTAACGCTTTCCAAGCTATCTCTTGACCAGAAAGTTGCACCGAGGTTAGCCCCGAAAGTACCTCCACTTATTGGAACACCTCCATTCATCTGGAAAAATGATAGTATCTGCTGGATAGCGTGTTCATGTCCACCAACCCTGTCGCCTCCTACAGCTATTGATATCACAGGTTTATACCTGAATACATTGCTGTTTTTTGAGAGAAGAGCTCTACAGCGATCGAATACGGTCTTTAGTTGCCCGCTTATACCTCCATGATAGACGGGAGTAGCTATCACATAGGCACCAGCCTCCTCCATCAAAGAGTAAAGTTCATCCATATCATCATTAAAGATACAACCGTTTCTTTTTCTACAATGATCACAGTGAGTGCAAAACCTTAATTTTTTGGTCATAACACTCCAATAACGTGTCTCATAACCAAGCTCATCAAGAAGCTGAAGTCCATATTTACATACATATTCAGTTGATTTTGAACGAGGACTACCGGATATACCTAGAATCATTAATAACTGAATCCACATGAAGCGCTATATTACTTACCCTATAGTCAACTATTTTTAACTGCTAAAACCTATTCAATATGATCAACTATTGACCATAAGAGTATTACTGAATCCCATAAACAGAGAAATGTTTGCTAAAAAAGGAGACATACTCCTCCACAAGCTACAAGATGAAGGGGTTCACATAGAAGCTCTATGTGGGGGGAAAGGTATATGTGGAAAATGTAAAGTTATTCTCGATAAAGGCGATGTTGAGAAACGTTCAAAGATCCCAGATAAACTTCTATCAAAAAAAGAACTGGAAGACGGATACTACTTAGCTTGCATGGTCAAACTAATTGAAGACTGCGAATTCACCATACCTTTAGAAAGCCGTGTTGAGAACCCAAAGATTCTCATTAGTTCCGAACTAAAGATCCCCGAAATAAATCCAGCGGTAAAAAAATATCGCTTAGAATCCAAACCAGAAAAAAGTAGTAAGATCTTACTTAATTATCGACGCCTTAAAATTAGAGACTATAATGGAACACCCCCCAGAGTTCCTGAAAAAATTTATAATAAAATAACTGGATTCAATGAAGAAACAGTAACAGTAACTATCACACGCACCAACGAATTCCCAGAAGTAATTAACGCAGAAGAAGGGGATACAAGATCAAAAAATTATGGCTTAGCAATCGACATAGGAACTACAACCATAGTAGCTCTAATAACAGATCTAAACACGGGTGAGATACTAGAGAAAAACTCTGCAATGAATCAACAAATAACATATGGTGAGGACCTAGTTACCAGAGTTGCAATTGCTAGAACAGATGAGGGGTTAAAAAAACTTCAAGATGTAGTAGTTAACTCCATTAACCAAATTATTGATGAAATTTATAATGAAACAGGTATTCAACCTCAAGAAATCAGTGAAACCTCGGTAGGGGGTAATACGGTAATGAACCACTTATTCGCTGGTCTTGAATCAGGGTATCTTGAGATAGCAAACGTAGAGGTACCGCGCGAACCCATTATTAAGAGAGCAGGAGAGATCGGTTTAAATGTAAACCCAGATAGCTACATTTACTGTCTCCCTAATGTCAGCAGATTTCTTGGTGGAGACGCAATCGGTGATGTTATCGCTAGTGAGATGCATAAATCAGAAGATATGAGCCTTATAGTAGATCTAGGTACCAACGGTGAGTTAATTTTCGGGAACAATAAATGGTTGTTCTCGTGTAGTTGCGCCAGTGGACCAGCGTTTGAAGGGGAAGGAGTAAGACATGGTATGAGAGCAGCCGTAGGCGGCATAGACCATGTAAGAATAGACGAGGAAACAAAAAAAGCCAAGATATCTACAATTGGAGACGCTCCGGCAAAAGGAATCTGCGGCTCTGGTTTGATTGACCTTGTAGCAGAGGTTTTCAGAGTAGGCGTAATGGATTTCTCAGGTAAATTCGTACCAAGTATGCCCTACGTGAGAGAGGGAAAATGGGGGTTAGAGTATCTTGTAGTACCTGCTGAAGAAACAAGTATTGGAAAAGACATTGTATTAACACAAGCAGATCTCGACTACGTTATCGACTCCAAAGCTGCTGCTTGCGGAGCAGTCACAGTGCTCATGAAGAAACTTAAGATAGATATCTGGGACACTAAACACATCTATCTGGCAGGAGCATTTGGAACATATACAGACATGGAGAACGCCATAAGATTAGGGATACTACCAGAATTCCCCAATGGAGAATATCATCCACTAGGAAACGGATCCCTATCAGGAGCATATGCTACACTAATATCAACGGACAAGAGAAAAGAAGCTGCGGAAGTAGCTAAAAAAATGGTTTACATCGATCTGTTAGTTGACCTAGAATTTATCGAAGAGTACAGCAAAGCCCTGTATATACCTGGAGATAAAGATTATTTCCCATCATATACTAAAAGCTGATTAAGCTATATTCACATTTTATTCAGTGATAACTCTCAATAAATCTGGGGAGAAGGAAAATGGGTAAGCATAAAGGCACTATTGTAGTTACAGGTAGGGGAGGAACCGGAAAAACCACATTCACAACACTTCTGAGCCGTTATTTAGGCGAAAAAAAGATAGAACCAATATTATTAGTAGACTCCGATCCTGATGAAAGTCTCGCTGACATGTTAGGTATAGATCTTAAAAAACACGGTAAGAGAAGTATTGCTAGCGTATTATCAGAGATCATCGAAGAACGTAAGATGGCCAGAATGAGTGGTATGACACCCACAGACAAAATTGAACCATTTCTATTTCAAGAGAGTCTATACGAGGGGCGAGGTTTCTTTGATTTCATTGGAATTGGGACCAAGTGGATAGAGGGTTGTTACTGTTTACCTGATAGATCATTAAGTCAGATTATGGATTTATGGGGAGAAAACTATGAATACGTAATAGTTGATTCCCCTGCAGGCGTCGAGCACCTCAATAGAAGAATAACTAAAGAGATCAAGGATGTATTCAATATACTTGATCCCAGTAAGAAGAGCTTTGATAATGCAGCCCGGTCGTATAGAATAATGAAGGAGGTAGATATAGACTTTGAAAACTATTACCTCGTCGGAGGTTACCGATTTCCAGAAAAAATGGTTGATGAAGCTAAAAAGCAACCTTTCCCCTTCTTAGGTAGAATAGAACCAGACCCACTAATTATGGATTACAATATTGAAGGAACGTCCCTGTTTAAACTTCCTGAAGAGAGCCCAACATATCAATCTATAAAAAAAATTATGAAAAAAGCAGGATACTAGGTGTAAAACTTGAAGATCGCTATAGCAGGTAAAGGAGGGGTAGGTAAAACATTCGTTGCTGCTACACTCTCCAGACTCCTTGCGCAAGATGGTTACAGAGTATTGGCGGTAGATGCGGATCCTAATCTTAACCTTGCATATAGTCTAGGAGTCGATTATGAAGTAGCTAATAACATAACACCGCTCTCGGATAATGAAGAATTGATTAAGGAAAAAACAGGAGTTTCACCTGAAGAAGCTCTAGGTAATATGTTCAACATGACACCTAATGTAAACGATGTTGTTGATCGATTCGGAGTTAATGCACCTGATGACGTTAAACTATTGATAATGGGCACCGTGAAGGGGGGAGGAACAGGGTGCATGTGTGGAGCTAACGCGATGCTCAGAGTACTCATCCAACATATGCTCATACAACGTGATGAAGCGCTTGTTATGGATATGGTAGCCGGACTTGAACATCTGGGAAGGGGTACTGCCCGTAGGATGGATGCAATGTTGGTGGTTATTGAACCTAGGATGAAATCAGTTGATACTGTGAGAAGAATACTAAAAATGGCTGATGATATTGAAGTTGAAACGGTCTTAGCAGTAGGTAACAAGGTTTTGCGTGAAAAAGATGAGGCATTTATTTATAAAAAAATGAAAGAATTGAATGTTCCCGTAATCTCCATGATCCCCTATGATCAAGCGGTTGCAGACGCTGATATGGAAGGAATACCTACAATAGACTATAACTCAGACTCTAAT
>CAZAQI010000024.1:4288-20950 GCA_964487465.1 uncultured Candidatus Bathyarchaeia archaeon | reverse complement strand
GTTAAAAACACGCTATAATCTCCAATAAACCTCCTTTTATTAAAAATAAGGTTTTTCTGGTTAGTGATTAGAAAAAGGGGAGGAGGAAAGGGTTCTATTCTAGAACCATTATATCGCTGTATACGGCTGGTAACTGGCGCTCTATTGTTAAGACTGCTCCCGCGGATGGTCTTAACTCTACTCTGAATTCCTCGTATGGATGAGTGCATGCGTCTTCTAGAGTCACGTCTGGTTCCATCGTGGAGTTTGTTAGTTGACCGAAGTCAATTTGTACTTTGAATTTTTCACCTGTCTCACATAGGCTATCTCCATCATCGTTAACACCCGTGATGGTCATGATTGTACCATTTGTGTCGTAAAGCTCAGCGTGAGTCCGGGGGTTAGTGTATGTGGCGACCAGTTTACTGTCATCCAGATCGACCGGCTCATGTCCTTGGCTTAGTTTTATGTAGAATGTTAGTTTGGCTAAGTCTATGTCCGCTTGGTCTCCGTCTGTATTATTGAATTGTCCGATTACTCCGCTGTCAACTAGCAGCGCGCTGCTAGCCTCGCTCATACCGGATGAGATCACTGATTGGGTTTTTTCTGCTGTCAGGAACCCCATGTTTAGTACTACGAATGCGAAGGCTGCTGCTGTGATAACGAAAGCAACCAGGATTATTGCGGTTTCTATTCCAGTCATACCGTTTCTTTTGCTTAGTTTCATTTTTACTGCTCCTTGCCCACTATGGGGTTAGATTGAGTTAGAACAGGAGGTCAAGGATTTAGCTAATTGTTTGTAATCTGTGATTACATACATTTGTTGGGTGATTTTTTGTTGAATATTCTGGGGATTCACCTAAAACATTAATAGTTCTTTTAAGAGATTACAGATACCGATACACATCATACGGTGAACACTATGAGCCAAGAAAACATAATATACATAGGAAGAAAGCCAGTTATGGCCTACTGTCTCGCAGTGATGACAGCGCTAAAAGAAGCAGAAACAGAAGTAACACTGATGGCGCGTGGACGGGCGATAAGTAAAGCAGTCGACGTGGCAGAGGTCGTCAGAAACCAGTTCCTCTCCGATCTAGAGGTTAAGGAAATAAACATAGGTACTGAACAGCTAGAGACTGAGGAAGGGAACCCTAGAAACATCAGTAACATAGCGATAATCTTAGCAAAAGAATAACCCGTTTTTTAGTTTATTTTTAATTATTTCTTTTATCCTTAAATATACGGGTTATTATTAGCAATAAGATTCCAGCGGATACAGGTAAGGTATTGTATCCGGGTAATTTAGCTGGATTTTCGGGTTCGTTTACTGTTACCATGAAACTTGTATCAGATGGAGTTAACTCGATCCATTCCTGGTTTGTTTTATAGTATACGTTTATTTTGAAGCGGTAGATGCCTTCTTTTTCGGTAATTAAATCGTGGGTGAACCGGGTTGATCCTGTTCCGTTTAAGATACGCGTTGTTTCTTTGAGGATTTCCCCTGTTTCTAGGGTAGTAAGGGTAAATTTTACGTCCATGCATATAGGTGTTGTATAGTCGAAGGTGGCTGTTAAGGGGATTAATTCCCCGGGGGTTACTGATTCGGGGTGGCTTATTGAGAATAGGCTGAGGTCGAAGGCTGAGGGATTATTTACAGGTGGTTTGACATGGAGTTCTCGGTGTGATATGTGAGTTGTGTTAAATTCATCTATGCCTTGTACGGATACGCTGTAGTTGCCTGATTTTAGGTTTGTAGCTTCTAATATGTTTGTCTTATTTATCCAGTCTAGGTTTTCACCGGATAATGTCCATGTAATGTTACGGATCTTGGCATTGTTGTTTGTGAAGAAGGTGATTTTCTCATTCTGCCGCGGGGATACTGGGTGAATTAATAGGTTAAACTCAACGTCTTCAGAGGAGAAAAAAGTGAAGTTTACCATACCTGATAGATCTGGCCATCTGTAGATCTCCCAGGTTATTATCTCGCCATCGATTACTCTGGAGGTGTTTGTGTCTGAGAGAACCAGTGGGGGTGTGAGTAGGAACCATGTGGTCTCGTTTGGACTCATGTTTCGCGTATAACGGGGGGGGTCTGGGTTCCATCCTTCGCCTAGTTCAATGTAAGGGTAGGACCCTTCCAGGGGTTTTATCCTTACCTCCAGATTTCCCCGGGTAGGTGCGGTGTATGAGAGGTTAAGATATTTCTTGTGGTTCTGGTGTATTATCCAGGGTTCCGCTGTTTTGCTTTCTGCTAATGTTACCAGGTTATAATATCCGCTTGTGAAGTTGTATGATGTGAACTGATTTAGAGTGCGGTTGCCTGTTTCATCAGCGTTAACCGGGATAAAGTATTGAAGATGTATGAACAGAGCTAGGAAAATCAGTAATTTTAGTGATTTATGGGCCCAGCTCTGTGTTTTCGCCATCCTTTTCTCTAGGGGGGCTATGTTTTTAACGATGCTTCACTTCTAATCTGTATTAGTTATAGGGATCGGTGTTCTAGTTGGGTTTAGGAATGAAGTGGTACCAGTTTTTTAAGCTAGGATCGGGTTAAAGGGATGGATTTACAATGGATTCTGTTTTTGTCTTTGGTCTTTTCGCTGACTCCCCGGGTAAGACCACATTCAGTATAGGGCTTCTCCACGAGATGAGAGAGCGGGGGATAAGTGTGGCTCCGTTAAAGGGTAGGGCTAGTCATAGTTTCTGGCATCATTATAATGCTTTTGAGAGGTGTCTGGGGGAGGGGCGTTTGTATAGTAGTGATGTTGTTAAGCTGAGGGATGCAGCGGATTGTGATGAAGTTTTTGAGGTCTTGAATCCCATTGATGCGCTTGTTTCTCCATTGGATCCTAAATTGTATTTAGAGGAGGGAAGAATGCGTAATCTGTATCTGGATCGTGGAAATCTTTTCAATAACTTTGTTTTGGAGAGGTACACACATGTGAAGGGTGGTGAGGTGGTTAACCGGTTTTTAGTTCGCCGGGATTCCCGGCAATTGATAGATGAGGGCATAATTGATACCGTTCTTGAGGGAGCTGATGAAGTGATTGAAGTGGATAGTCTTAGTGAGTGGTCTGAGTTTTATAATTGTAATAGCGCTGTTTCTATCGGGAACTGTGTGAATTATCTTGGGAATATGTATGATTTTCTCATTGCGGAGAGTTTTACGAATATTATTTACCCGGCCCCTGATTATGAGCATGTTGCCGTTATCGGGGTGGCTCCGGGTTCAGCGGTGCACTATGATCCAGTGCGGTTAAAAAGAGCCGTGGAGCTGCAATCAAGTGATGTCCAAGCTCGTGCTATGGATATTGTTCATTTTCTCAAACCAGAGAAGGTCCATGAATTACCGGCATTGAAGGATGAAGAAAGGGCGACTCCTACTAAGGTAGCTCAAGCTTATGGTGAGGCTATTGAGTGGATCTTGAATAAGCTCTAAAGCTACACGTGTATTTGAAAATACAAGGATATACACCACATTTTTTGGAAGTCTGGTCCATTTTAGGTGATTTGAGATACAGTTATCTTAGCATTTTAGGAGTTAATCAGAAATCTCTCCAATTGAGAAGACAGTTTCTTGTAATAACTAGAAAAATTAGTAAACGTCAAAAAAACAATACGTAAAAAGATGTCCTAATGAGGGTCACATTGAGTTTACCCTGTCAAGGTTGAGAAAGAGAAAATAGAAGTAAAAAAGAGGATACAGATCTAATGTCTAAGAACTCTGTCTTAATAAAATGCAGGCTGCAGGGAGAAATGGCTGAGATGTACTATGGTCTCAGGAAACGGGAAATCATCAAAGGATCAAGGGATATTAGTCATCAAAGGTGTTCAAACTATCTACGATGAAACCTTGGAGCGGGATTTTAAACGTGTAAGGGTGAGATCCGCTGAGCGCTATAAAAGAATATAACACTATCCCTTTAACCGGCTTCAAAGGGGCACGGCATGTATTGAATGTGCTCCAGATACGGAAAAATAGGAGACCCAGGACACCCAAGTTACTTCCAACTATAACCAAGCTAAAAACTAGAAAACGTGAAAATTGAACCCAAAAGCTAACGGCAACTATGCTTGCAACAAGGGGAAGCCGTAAAGGGGTTTTATCCCCTGAAATAACCCCTAAAACGGCTCGAAACACGTGAGAAAGAAGGTGCTGGGGATGGGATTTGAACCCACGCTCTTTATCCGGCTACGGCACTGGTGCCTTTAACCTCTGGATCATGAGTCCAGCGCATTAGCCAAGCTATGCTACCCCAGCTCTCCAAATATTCCCCGGTACTATAATTTAAAGGGTAATGTTCCATGGGAATATGATTATTCCACCAAACGAGGATTAGATACTGCTACAGGCTTCCCACCTCGGTAATATACCCGTGGAATAAGCATATGCAACCCGTTACCCAGACTATAAGTCATTATACCCGCGGTCTCAGCCACATTCAAGGCGTTATTCTCACCCTCACGGCTTATAGGCTCAACCACATTACCTACCTCAAAACTTGTATCCGTGAGATCCAGTAAGAAGTGGTTCACAGATACTGTGCCCAGCACATCCCTGACCTCATCACCTACACGCACTTTACCCTTGTTAGTTAAGCCCCGGGGGAAACCATCGTAGTACCCGATGTGCACAGTACCCACGGTCATGGGTTCAGATGCAACAAAACGTCTACTATAGGTCAATGACTCGCCTTTATCCACGGGTTTAACGTGCTCGATCCTCGCTTTCCAGCAGAGACTCTGCTCCAACTCGATTCCCTGACCCATATCACCGGGTTCAGGGTAAAACCCTGTGAGCATTAACCCGGGGCGTGTAGCGTCCAGATAAGTGTAGGGTTTATGGAAGACCGCGTTACTGCTTGCGATACTCTTGGTTCCCACAGTTATCCCTTTTTCCATGCACTCTTCCTCGATGTCCAGCATGCGTTGAACCTGTTTCCGGTCCAACTCCTCGACTTCACTCATGGTGCTGAACATTCCCTCTATGCGTAAACCTTCCAGTTCATCAATCATGGAGATGAATTCAACGGCTTCACTCCACTTAACCCCTACACGTCCAAGACCTGTGTCAACTTTTATCCAGATGGGGGTAACCTTACCTGCTTTCATAGCCGCCTTGTTAAGTTTTCTAGCTGGCTTCGGCTGGTATATGGTTTGAGTGATATTGTGTTCCACCACTTTACTGTATTCCTCTTCGCTGAAAAGTGGATCAATGGATACTATTCCAACATCTAACCCGGCTTCTCGGAGCTGCAAAGCCTCATACAGCTTTGCCACAAGTACTCTTTCTATGTCCTGCTCCATCAGATAAGCAACAATGGGTACGATCCCGTGTCCATAGGCGTTGGATTTGACACATGGAATCACCTCTCGTCCACAGGTCCTCTCCCTGACCTGCTCCAAGTTACGTCCAATAGAGTCTAGGTCTATCTCAAGCCATGAAGAAAAACCCTTGATTGATTCCAGTATCTCTTGTTCGGTTGGCTGATTATCGAAATATGTGCTCATGACACAGTAAAAAGAGGATTCGATATATAACTGGTTAGAAGAGGAAACTCGGGGGAGGACTCCATTTCTCGATCTCTGTCGTGGTGATTGCCTTAATCCGCTCCAGCTCCAGTTCCTGATCGGGCAATACAAAGGTAATAGCCGTACCCTTTTTGCCGGCTCTCGCTGTTCGGCCTATACGGTGGAAATACATGTTAGGGTCATCAGGAATATCATAGTTGATGATAAAGGGAACATCATCGATGTCCAGTCCTCTGGCAGCTACCTCCGTGGCTATCATAAGCTCAAAGTTATCGTCTCTGAACCCATTAAGCACTCTTTGTCTACGGTTCTGGCTGTAATCACCATGAATGGGCTCAGCTGGGATATTATTCTTTTTTAGATATGATGCTAGCCGGTCCACAGTATACTTGGTTCTACAGAATATTATACATCGATCCACATCGAAGAACTCAATAACCTCCTTCAAGGTTCTCCGTTTCTCGTGATGAGCCATGACAATATAGTACTGGGTAATATCCAGGTTACTGATCTCGTCTCTGCTCATATTTACCTCAATAAAGTCGGGCATGAACTGCTTGCTCAGTACCATTGTCCGTTCATCAAAGGTCGCGCTCCAAAGACTGATCTGACGTTTCTTTGGTAGTTTCCTGAGAATATACTCGATATCATCATAGAACCCCATATCGAACATCCTGTCAGCTTCATCCAATGCAACCATCTTAACGTGTCTAAGATCCAGGTGACCTTTTTTTATCAAGTCAATTAACCGCCCAGGTGTACCCACCACTATGGTTACACCTCTCTTGAGGGCATTAATTTGGGGATTATAGGATACTCCCCCGTAGATGGCTGTGGCTTCAATCTTGAGATATTTACCATATGAATTAATGTCATCTGTTATTTGTTGGGCAAGTTCCCTTGTGGGAGCTACTACTAATCCTTCAACGTTTTTGCTATCCGGGTCCAGCATCTGGAGCATTGGTACGCCGAAAGCCGCGGTTTTCCCTGTTCCGGTCTTTGCTTGTCCCAGTACGTTTTTTCCCTCCATCATAGGGGGTATCGCGTTTTCCTGTATTGGGAACATTTCTTCGAAATCGAGTTCGTTTATCGCTTTCTTGATCTCGTCTTTGATTTGTATGTCTTTAAATTCCATTTTAAGTGTCTGCTCTTGGATTATTGATTGCCTCTGGTAATGAGGTGGTGGATATAAAATGTATCTTTTAAACTAACAAATAAAGGGGCGAGTTACCGTCGGCTTATCCACGTAGGACTATGTGTATTTTACTGGTTTCGCGCATTCAATAACGTGTCCAATAAGAAAAATCAGCACATCAAATACCCGATAAAATAGACAAGAATCAAACATAAACCGAATCAAGACATACACCAGGAACTAAGAAACTAGATAATGTTTTTCAATCATGGAACAAAATCTGATTCATGCTTCCCAGCACGTTAATACGATAAGTTCAACCCTCTTAATCAGCCTACTTTCGTTGATCGGGATATTCACACTAAGCACATCGGAGAAGAGGTTGCATAGAGTATTGGACTTTTTAATCGCTTACTCAGCTGGAACAATATTAGGTGCCTCACTATTTGACCTGATGCCAGAGGCAGTTGAGATAGTAGATGAACATCTCGTGTTTCCTATCATTGCCCTTGGTTTTGTCCTATTTCTCTTCTTAGAGAGAGGATTATACTGGTATCATGGTCATGGTCATACCCATGAGTTTCCCCTTATAGAGGAAAATAATACTAAGAGCTTTGCTTACCTGAACCTTATCGGCGACTTTATTCACAACTTTATTGATGGATGATAATTGCGGCCAGTTTCATAAACAGTTTTACAATCGGGGTAGCTACCAGTATAGCTGTCGCTTTTCACGAGTTACCCCAGGAGATGGGAGACTATGGGATACTGGTATCGAGCGTAGAAAATCTTTAGTATATAATTTCGCTGCCGCGCTCTCCATTGTCGTAGGTGGTGTATTTGGATCATTGTTTATTACACTAGTGGATGAGCTAAGCGGCTGGATGATAGCTTTCAGTGCTGGTGCTTTCTTATTTTTATCAGCATCTGAGTTGATCCCGGAGATTCACGATGATGGGGACTGGAAAAAATCCTTGGTTCACATATTTTTTCTTTTACTGGGCATGTTAACAATCTATTCTCTGGGGTTCATATTTCCCCATGAGTAGTGCATATTAGGGTCGTCTGTACTTTGTATCTGAATGAAGACAGTAAAACCAGATGAGAAGGGATTGGAGTACGCCTCTAAGATCATCAGAGATGGAGGAGTAGCGATTTACCCCACAGAGACCGTTTACGGTCTTGGCTGCGCCCCCAGCGACCCGGATGCAACTAAGAGAATACTCCAGATAAAGGAGAGAGCCGACAACCCGTTGCCGCTGATATGCTCTTCCATAGAGGTTGCGCGTAAGATAGTTGAGTTTAATGTTACCGCTGAGAAACTTGCTGAGAAGCTTTGGCCTGGTCCCTTGATGTTGATCCTACCTAAGAAGATGGATTTCCCTATTTGGGTTACCCGGGGGAAGAAAACACTGGGTATCAGGGTACCTGGATGCGAGACCGCTAGAAAACTAGCGAGGCTATCAGCGGGGGTAATTGTGAGCACTAGCGCTAACAAATCAGGTGAAGAACCGCCGAGAACCGCTAAGGAGGCGATAGATCAATTAGGAGAAGAGGTGGATGTGGTTGTTGATGGGGGACCAACTCCGGGTCAGTTGCCCTCCACTATTCTTGATTTGAGTGGATCAGAGATGTGGATCACTAGAAGTGGTCCAATAAGCGGGAAGATGATAAAAGAGGCTTTGCAGGGTTAGAGTTTCCACCCTTTCTCTACTAGGTAAGCTATGCTTTCTCCTTCAGGTGCACCCACTGTTTTAGCCACGGGTTCACATTTTGTTCTGAAGAGGTACATTGTGGGGCAGGGGGCGGGGGTTTCAGTCATGGTCTCCCAGTTGGCCATTCCTTTGGCCACTATTAGGTCAGCGTTTAGGTAAGTGTCTATGAACCATTGGGGGGATTCATCGAGTCTTACGCCTATAGCTTTGGCGCCGGTGGTGATGAGTTCGTCAGCTACCCGGTCCATGCCTACCATTAGGGCGTCCTCCATTAAGGCATCATTCAGGCTCGGGGGGCCATCCTTGACAGCTACAGTTACCTTGCAGCCTAATCTCTTCAGTTCATCCACGACCAGAGTATCGAGGGCGATCTCACCTGCGTTGTCAGATAGGAAGAGGAGGTTTAAGCCGGGTTTTGTATGTTTCTTCAGTTTGTCTGTGTCATCTATGTAAAGTGGTTCCTTGAGTAGTTTCAGGGCGTCTTCTAGGTTCGCGTTGTTACCGGGTACGTCGTAGTCTATTACGTTTCCAAGGCACGCGATCTTGCATGCGGTTCTCAGTTTTTCACTGGGAGTTGTTTCTTCGATGAGTTTTTTTAACTCTGGGAGTATTTTCAGGGCTCTTTTGTTCTCTTCTTTTTTCTGCTCTTGGTATGGGTCCTGGCATTTAGTTATCTTGGCTATTAATCTGCCTCTCTCGGCGCCTAGTACGGAGGGTACTGTCTCTTCGTTGAATTCATTGCCCATGAGTTTGAGTAATGCTATCATGGCTTCTTTTCGGGTCTCCTCGTCGTCGGTACTTAGTTTTATCATCTGGTATCCTCTGTGGAGGAGACAGTATCCGCATCTTGAGCCAACTTTCATATTATTCATGGTCTGGTGGTGTAAGCAATATAAAAAGCCTTCAAACATCATATGTGAGGAGCATCATGGAATACAACCTACTAGCCACTACTGAGAAGATATTGATGAGCGCAGCCAGTAGCCAGCTCTGGATGAACCTAAGAGCAGTTGGAGACGAAGAGGCACGGACTAATAAAACCAGGATCGGGGGGCTTATTCAGGGGCAGACAAATCTGGACCCGGTGGAGACTATTCATTTGCTACGTGAACACTTACGGTCAGAGCCTGATAGGTATGATAAATTATTCAGGATATTACCCGTCATTGAGTGGGTGGAGACGAGTATGGATGAGATCGTGGGGGAGGTTGAGTCCCAGAAAGGAAAGGTGAAGCCGGAGGATACTTTCCGGGTGACGGTTGAGAAACGTAGAACTGATCTGGGGAGATTAGATGTGATAGAGCCTGTGGCAGCGGTTTTTGATAATGAGGTTGATTTGGAGGAACCGGACTGGGTGGTGCTGATTGAGATCATCGGGGGTAAGACGGGGGTCTCTATTATCCGTGAGGAGGATATGTTGAATGTTCAGAAGGAGCGGGCGGAGTTATCTCTTGAGGCTGAGTAAGGCCCCTTTCTCGGTGATTAAACTGGTTAATGCGTGATATTTTTCTCCCTTTACGGTGTTTATAGCGGTCTCGGTTATGCCGTAAAATTGTTTCAGGGTATCGTATTTCTCGGGGGTTAGCTGCAGAAGGTTGTCATCTAGGGTGCCTAGGTGGTGAGCAATCTGTTTAGCGAGCTCATCATTATCTGTTTTAGAGACCACGAGTATAGCTATGTGTCTTGTTTTTGGGTTGACGCCTATTGCTTGTATGGCTTTGTATATCTGGTCCTGAGTGGAGGCGTATAGGAGGGTCTCCACGTTTAGGGTTTTACTTATGTTGTTACCCGTCTTCATGGCGTGATATGCGTTTGCAGCTGCGTAGTGGATGTGTCGGTGGTCGGTGATCTTGTCGGCGTCGAATAGTTGATACACTTTGCCGTCTGCTATCTTGTCCAGTTTACCTAGAGTCTGATGGATATCTGGTACATGTGTATTAGCGGCTGCGGTTATTGTAACGTAGAGGTCTGAACCAGTGATTGGGTGGGAGTACGGCATTTTCAAGGCTCAATAGAAAGTGGATCGGGTTTAAACCTATCCATGAACTTGTTTCATTTTTTTTGCGGGTAGTTTAAGTTCCTAGTAGTGTTTAATGGCAATACTTTTACGCGTACGTAAGGCAATCAGATTAGACTACTGTGAGATATGGATAATGTCAGACTATGAAGAAGAACCCCAGATGAAGATAGGGGAGCTAGAGAACTATTCGAGAAAAATATACACTGTCGCCAAAGTTATCAGTATGGGCGAGTCGAGAGAAGTCACCTCTAGAAAAGATAATAGTGTTCACAATGTCTGCGAGGCCTTAGTGGCTGATGATACCGGTAGCATTCTTCTGACTTTATGGGATGATGCTATAGATGAAGTGGAAGAGGGCATGGTGTTACGGCTCAACAATGCTTACATTAATGTTTTCAGGGGTAGCATGAGGTTGAACCTGGGAAAATATGGTAGCTTTGAGGTATTGGAGGATGCTCCTTTTGAGGATGTTGAGTTGGAGAATAATCTGAGTGATCAACAGGTTGAGTTCAGGCAGAAATCTTTCGGGCGCAGAAATCGTAGAAGATACTAATCCCCGTTTTTCTTTCTAGTACATCTTTTATTTATCAAACCATGTACAGGTGTTGATTAAAATGGTTAAAGTTGGTTTCGTGAAGCAACCGTATAATGGTCATTTTGGTAGAGAGGAGATAGATAGTGGGCCTGAGGCGTTGATGGATGGGCTTCGGGGACAGGGTTATGAGGTGGTGGATAACCGGGAAGCCCGGTTAACGGGTTTGGAGGAGAAGATGTATGGGATACGGTATCGGCTGGGGTTGGCTAATAATCATCTAGCTGATATCGTGGCTGATCAAATCAAACAGGGGTTATTACCTATTGGGTTGTTGGCTAACTGTAATGGGTTAATGGGGATGCTTGCGGGGCATCAGAGGTCTGGTGGTTCATGGGCGCCGCTACGGGTTGGTCTTGTCTGGGTTGATGCTCACGGGGACTTTAATACACCTGAGACCAGTCTAAGTGGAATGATGGGTGGTATGCCTGTGGCTATTAGCACGGGGTTGTGTCTGGATCATATTCGTAGGACCAGTGGACTTGATCCTCCGCTGGCTATGCAGTATGTGACTATGGTGGGTGTCAGGGATACTGATCCATGGGAGCAGCATCTTCTAGATAAACATGGGATATCGCAGATCAGTGTGGATGATATCAAGAGACTCAGCCCAGCTATTGATATGGAGATGGATCGCCTCAGCCGGATTACGGATCTAATCTACGTACACGTGGATCTGGATGTACTGGATCCGGTGGATATCCCGGGAGCGGGGTTACCGGTGGAGAATGGCCCCACGGCTGATGAGCTTGGGGAAGCGTTGGAGCTCATGTTTGAGTACCCGAGCGTCAAGGGCTTCGGAGTGGCCTCGTATCCTTGGAGACGGGATAAGGAGAGGAAGGGACTTGGCTCGGTTCGCCGCCTTGTGGACGGGGTTATCAAGGGGGTAAAAAATCGATAACGGTTCCCATCAATTTTTATTGAAGACCTTTTTTAAACCATGATTCCTAAGATGTTTATATGATATTTGAAAAACTCAAATCAGATGTTGTGTCTCATCTTAGCTACTTCATAGGCTCAGGTACGAGCGCCTTTGTAGTGGATCCAACGAGAGACATACAACAATACCTGGACTTAGCCAAGAGACATGGTGTGAACATCGAGTATATTTTTGAGACTCATAGAAACGAGGACTATGTTATCGGGAGCATAGAGTTGGCTAGGCATACGGGTGCGGAGATATATCATGGGGACTGGCCTGATTATAAGTACGGTAAGACAGCGGAGGATGGAGACGAGTACCATGTGGGTAACCTTAAGGTAAAGGCGTTGGCCACTCCTGGTCATACACCTGGATGCAGGAGCTACGCAGTTACTGATCTTGAGACAGGGGATGAGCCTGTGCTTGTGTGCACCGGTGATACCTTGTTCATAAGTGATGCAGGTAGGACTGACTTCGGTGGCCCTGAGAACCGTGAGAAGTGGAGTACATGGCTCTATGAGAGCATACACGAGAAACTATTGCCCTTGGGTGATCACGTCAAGATCTGTCCAGCTCATGGCAGTGGCTCTGTCTGCGGCTCTGGGATAGCTGAGAGAGAGGAGAGCACTCTGGGGGCTGAACGCTTGATGAATCCATTACTGCAGATGAGCAGGGAGGAGTTCATTAAATTCAAGGTTGAGGAGCATCATGAGTATAATCCATACTTTAAGATGATGGAGAAATACAATCTGGAAGGCGCCCCAGAGTATGGCCTCGGGCCTACGGTGGAGGCGTTAACAGCCAGGGATTTTGAGAGATATATTGCTGAGGGTGCTGTAACCCTTGATACGAGGCCACCGCCTTCCTTCGGCGCTGGGCACATTAAGGGCAGTTATAACGTGAATATTAGTCGTCTGGGTATGTCGGGGTGGGTTCTCCCATATGATAAGCCAATAGTGCTAATTCTAGGTAACCTTGGTGAGCTCGGTGAAGTGGTTACCGGGTTAGGGAGGATGGGTTATGATAATATTGTGGGTTACCTGAAGCCCAGTATTGTCTCATGGTATTTGACGGCTAGGGCTCTGGATAGGTTGGATATGATGACGGCTCCTGAGCTTAAGGAGAAGCTTGACACAGAGGAGTGGACGGTTATCGATGTACGTAGCCTGGAGGAGTATGAGTCAGGTCATATTGAGGGAAGCTTGCATATCTACGCGGGCACCATCGGGGATCACATCAGTGAGATCCCACGGGATAAGCCGATAGCTGTTATCTGTAAATCCGGTACCAGGTCAGGTTTCGCGTCCAGTATACTCCTGAAGAATGGAGTGAAGAATATTCATAATATTCTCGGTGGTATGTCCAGCTGGAAGAGTGCCGGTTACCTCACCGTTTAATATTCTTCTTTTTAATCCACCATTTTACACTATGATGTATGAAAGAGATTTTTGACATAAACGCTGATGAACTTGACCAGTACCTTGATGAAAGTAAGGCTGTGGTATTGTTAATCTGGAAGAAACATTGTAGTCTATGCGCTAGATTCAAGCCTATTTTCAAAGAGTTACCGGAAGAGTACCCGGATATCCAGTTCCTCAGGATGAACATGATGGAGACCATGGAGAATCTTAGACTAGCTGAGAGGTATGAGGCGGAAACGACGCCCATTATCCCGGTTTTCTGTAACGGGGAACACTTGGGAACATTCGTTGGGTTATATGAGGAAGATGAATTCAAGTCAAAACTAGAGGAGATACTTGAGAAAAACTGCTGAAAAACCCTGATCTTCATGTTTCCCGGGTGTCGCGTTTTTACCTAGAATAGGCGCCCCTGTTGGGTTGAATAGACGCCCTTTTTGGGTAGAATCTTTTCTGAACAGGGCTGTTTCCTGTCCCTATTTGGGTAACAGGGTTGTTCTTGGGTTTTCCCCTGGGTACCCCCTTATTTTTTCGGGGGAGGAGGCTATTCTGGCTGTTTTGCATTTCTGGGTTGTATGGACTGTGTTTTTGCCTAGGTTTTTCTCTGATGTAGCCGGGTCATTTTTGCTGAGGAACCCATTTACCCCCGGGTTTATTTCAGTCACGATTAAAAGTATGGGTTGGCTCATTTATAAAGAAATTCTACAATATCCATAGAATGGAAGATTGAGATAATGTTTTGGCCCTAGATCACGAATTTCTCTGGTTCAATGTTTCTGTGATGCACCCCTAGGTCAGCGACCTTAAACCTGCGTCCACCGTAGAGCTCTGCTATCTCTTCTCCATAGTATAGGGCTGATGCGATTCGGCCTATGGCGTCGCCCTTCATTATGCCGCTGCCGCTTCCGGCTCCAACGTATAGGAACCCGGGTTCCTTGTAGATTACGGGGGACTCGTCGAAGCTGTTGATGGCGTATTGACCGGCCCAGCTGTTCATGGGGCGTACATCCTCGAACTCTGGGAAATACATGATGAGTGCATGGTAGACGTTGTTGGTGTAGTAGTCCTCTTCGGGTTGGGGGTCTTCCTCGAGTTCAAATTTTCGTGGGATATAGTCTGCGCAGCCTAGCCAGATGCTTCCCTCGGTTAGCTCTGATTTGAGTAGGATGTTTGCTGTGGGCAGGATTGTTAACGGTAATGCTCCCTCCTCGTTGAGTTCCTTGGTCTTCATGATGGGGTCTACCTTGGGGTCTTTGAATGCGAATAGTTGCCGTTTTTTCGGCCGCATAAAGGAGTCCAGCCCCACGGGGTCCATTAGCTGGGAGGCCCAGACACCGCAAGCGATGACTGTGGTCTCCGCGTTTATCGTACCCTTGTCTGTCTCTACCCCGGTTATTACTTTTTTCTGCCAGACGAAGGGTTCTCCGGGTATGCCTAGCTCTATCTCGGGTTCTACTTTGATCCCTGTGGCTTCTGTATTGTACTGTACTCGTCCACCCATTTTCAGGTACTCTGCCTCATATGCTCGTACCAGTGCGTCGGCGTCCAGACTTCCACATTTCTCGCCGAATACGCCATAGTCCACGTCTTTTAAGCCAAGTAGTTCTGCTTCCTCATCACCTCCGAAGTCGGTGTTCAGGTTGGGTATGGTTGTCTCTAGCTGAGCCCTGTTTAGTATTTTTACTCCGAGTTCTCGTTTCTTCATTTCTTCTATGGCTTCGTGTATCTCATTGTACTGGTCTTCGCTGAATAGCCAGAGGTATCCTATGGGTTCTAGTTTGAGGTCGTAGCCCATTTCTTCCTCCATGTGGAAGAAGAAGTCGATGCTGGTGTTTGCTAGGAGGTAGTTTGTCTTGCTGGTGAACATGTTTCTGAACCCGCCCTCGCTCTTGGCGCTATTTCCCTGGCCTGGTCCAGCGTATTTGTCGATTACAAGTATGTCTTTGCCGGGGTCCTGCTTCTTGAGGTGGTAGGCTGTGCTGAGCCCCATGATCCCTGCCCCTACTACGAGTATATCACATTCCATATTGGCTAGAGCGGTAATCAACCTTTTAATATTAATTATCGATGTTTTCTAGGTTTCAAACAACTCATTGATTAAGCAGAAATTAGACCTATCTCAGACAATAACCTCATCAAAGAACTGGGATGACAGCGTGTTGCACCCATTTGCACCATCGTTCACAGAGGATCGATATGAATGCCCCAAGAAAATATGTATAACATGAACTAGGGTACCTTCAATCATCAGCTATAATGCTTCAGGGTTTTTAAAGGGATAAACCGTATATCGAGATACCATGGCTGATCCGATACTAAAATGGGCGGGTGGGAAACGTAAACTCTCCGATGAAATAATATCATTAATGCCAAAAGATTATAGAAAAAGGGTGTATCATGAACCATTTTTCGGTGGCGGGGCAGTCTTTTTCCAGATAAAACCAAAGAAAGGGTCTATAAACGACGTTAACAAGCACTTGATCAATTTTTATAGGATCGTCAGAGACAAACCTGATGAACTAGTCGAGACAGCGAGACAATATCCATATGAAAAAGAAGTATATTATGAGCTAAGAGACCGGTTTAACCATGAAGAAATAACAGATTTAGAACAAGCCGCGTTATTACTTTATTTTAATAAAACAGGGTTTAACGGATTATATCGTGTGAACTCTAAGAACGAGTTTAACGTACCATTCGGGCGATACAAGAACCCCACGATTGTACCAGAAGACCGGATATATGAAGCCAGTGAGTTACTGAAAGATGTGGAGATATTCAACAAGGACTTTACCTATATAATCGACTACAGTAACACGGGAGATCTCGTCTATTTTGATCCCCCCTATCTTCCCGTAAGTGATACCTCTGATTTCACATCGTACTCCAGTGATGGTTTCAGTTATGATGACCAGCTTATGCTTGTGGATACCTGTAATATGCTTGACGAAAAAGGGGTGTATTTTGTTCTAAGTAATTCCAACGTTAAAGTATTAGTGGACAAATACGAGGAGCATTTTACTGTGCATACTGTACAGGCCGCGAGATCAATAAACTCGAAGGCTTCTAAACGGGGCGCTGTGAACGAGATATTAGTCTCAAATGTTCCAGAGGAGCTGTCCCAGGCTTTACCTGCATATTTTGAAGTGCAGTAAATACTAATCAGTATGGATCAACCAAAGAATTCGGGTTGATGCCGGGGATATACAAATTAATAATAAAACAAGGGTAATCCACGAATAGATAAGTCTCTACTTATGCTCCGAGCGATAGAGGATTAGCCCCACGGAGTCTTTATTGCTTCAAGAAGGAACATCAGTCCACCTAACCCTATGTTGAGGTATGG
>CAZAQI010000024.1:0-4278 GCA_964487465.1 uncultured Candidatus Bathyarchaeia archaeon | reverse complement strand
AATACCAGTAAACGGATTCAACCTTCAGGTTTCTAATGAGCACATTTAGAACCATCAAGGGATAAACTAAAGATAGGAGGCTTAAAGGTGAGCCACCACCAGCGAGTATAACAATCGCTGACAAGCCTCCCCAAGCTAATAAACAAATTATCAAAGAGGCTTTTCTACCGAGGAGGACAGCAGTAGTGGTTATCCCTGTCTCTTCATCATATTCAATGTCCGGTATCGCTGAAAAAAGGTGCATTGCATATGTATGTAGAAATCCAGCTAAAAGAATCAAAAGGGGCGGTAGCCTTCCTGTGATCCAGTAGTATGCGAAGACACCGGGCAGGATGTAGAGTACATTTGATGCCGAGTCCAGTATTGGTTTCTCTTTGAATCTTAGCGGCTTCGCGCTGTACTGGTGACTCAGAAACAGGAATAATATGAAAATTATCCGCTCACCCATACTCTGCATGAAGGGAATAAGAAAGATACTGAGTGCTGTAATCGCTTGCAGTATTACGGCTAATCGTTTCTTCTCCTCTTCACTGATTCTATGTTCTCTCCCATCCTTCTTGGGATTAAACAGGTCGGTCTCTATATCCCAGTAATCATTCACCCCGTACAGAAACACGTTCGCGGGGAAGAGAAAATAGAAGAAGTAAACGAAGAAACGCAAATTAAGTAAATCAAGATACCTTGATGCACCATATATGCATCCAACCGTATATGGCCCGGTGAGGTAAAACCAGAACCTAAACCTGCTAACACGATAAGCTAGGTCCAGGTCTCTCAGACTCATGCTAATACCGCGTTTCTACCTATTTGAGCTACTATTCTCGGTATACTGGGCTTTACTTTACGCTTATAGACGATGAAAGGGTCGCGTTCGATTATCTTTGCTGTCCACTTATACATCTCGCTAGCGGTTTTTATCGGAATCAGGTATCTTCTTGGTATGTACTTGAATCCCTTCTCCGCCTCAAACTGCCACGACTTAAATCTTTCAAGCTGAGCGCGAACGAACCTATCAAAACCAACAGGGTTCCTCAGGGTATCCTCTTGTTCAAGACTCCTCAAGTCGTTATCATGGAACTCTTTTCGTGGAAAATAGTTACGCCCGAGCCATAGATCCTCGTTGATATCTCGTATGAAGTTTACATACTGCATTGCTCTCCCAAGGTGTCTAGCAGAGTCATATGCTTCCTCGGGTAACTCGAGAATTCTTGACATCATCAAGCCAACTACCTCCGCTGAGCCATAGAGATACTTTCTAAGACGCTCCATAGTCTCATAACTATTGATGTAGAGATCAGACTCCATACTGGAGAGAAAAGCCTCAACCCATTCAGGGTTAAATCCCCGCTTATTCACGAGATCAACAAAGCTATCAATCACAACGTTATCCGTCGCATCACCATTCAATGCACGATTATACATCTCCTTAAAGTCGTAGAATGATTGCTTCTGCTGTGGAACAGTATCAACATAGTCATCAGCTACCCGCACGAAACTGTAAAGCCGATAAACATCCTCTCTGACCTTGGATGGGAAAAAGAAGCTACTATAATAGTAGGTTTTACTGCCTTTCTTAAATATTGTATTATGGAGGCTGTTCACTTGATTCCTCCTCTATGTTGCTCGGTTATCGTTTTTGTTAGAACCTGGCTACTGATTATGCACATTGGCATTCCTATACCTGGATGTGTATAGTGTCCAGTGTAGTAGAGGTTGTCTAGTTTCTTACTTTTGTGGCTTGGCCGGAATATAGCTGTCTGAAGTAGGCTGTGGGTTAGACCTAATGCCGTGCCCTTGTAGGCGTTATAGTCTTGTTTGAAGTCATTTACCGCGTAGATGTGTTTTACAACCTCGTGGCCCTTGATGGGTTCTCCAGCAAGTGTCTCGATATGAGACACCAGTTTATCATAGTATTTTTCCCTGATCTCAGGTGTGTCCTTTAGGTCGGGGGCCAGAGGAACGAGCACGAACATTGTCTCACCACCCTCTGGGGCTGTGGTTGTGTCGTATTTTGAGGTGATGTTGATATAGTAGCTTGGTGTCTCGGGCCAACGAGCCTTTTTAGGGTTGAATATGCTCTCAAAGCCTTGGTCCCAGTCTTTGGTTAGGAAAAGGTTGTGATGGTCGAGTTTTGGGAGTTTCTTGTCCAGTCCGATATATAGGACAAGGGCGCTTGGAGCCATGGTCTTGGATTCCCAGTATTTCGCATCATATGTTCTGTATTTTGGTTCAAGTAGGTTTAGCTCGGTATGCGGGTAATCAGCGTTGACCACAACTAGGTCTGGCTCATAGGTCTTATTAGTGGTTACAACTTTTTGGATCTGTTTTCCCTTTGATTCCAGTTTTGTTACTTCTTGATCATATCTGATATCGACACCGTGGTCGTTGCATAGTTCAACCATTGCGTCTACGACTCGCCCGATGCCACCCTCATCTGGGTACCATACGCCTAGTTTGAAGTCCACGTGGTTCATGATATAGTATAGCGCCGGTGTGTTGTGTGGACTTCCTCCGATGAAGCCGATGCTGTATTCCAGTATCTTCTTTGCTTTAGGTGAGTTGAACCATTTACTCACGTAGCCATCGATATTACTGAATAAGGGTAGTTTGAATCCTTCTAGGGCTAGTTTTCCACTGAATAGATCCCATATACTATCGTATTCTCTGTAGAGCATCTCATCCATAGCGAGCCTGTAATGGTGTTCAGCTTGCTCGAGGTAGCGTCGGAGCTTTTCCCCTCCATTCTCCTCAAAGGAGTCGAAGAGTTCATAGTTCTCCTCAAGATCTGCTGAAACATCTGTGATTTGGTCACCGTCAAAGAATATCCTGTAACTTGGATCGAGTCTTATTAGTTTGTAATAGTCTTCGGGTTTCTTACCGAATTCGTTGAAGTATTTCTCGAATACATCTGGCATTAGGTACCAGCTTGGACCCATATCGAAGTTGTAGCCTTTGTCTCTGAGCACCCTGGCTCTGCCTCCTGGTTGATTGTTCTTCTCTAAAAGGGTTACATCATATCCTTCTTTTGCTAGGAGGGCTGCAGCAGATAGTCCTCCGAATCCGGCTCCTATTACTGTTACAAACATATTCTGGTTTGGCATTTGGCTATTAAAATACTTTTTCAGAAACCATTCCAAATACTATATAGATAGTTGATGATCAATCGAAAAAAAGTATTTTTTTTAAGCATTTTATCATTTTTCTTTGCAAGTTTCTTCATGACGCGATTTCAGGACATAGAAGGTTTCTCCAGTATTGGTTGGTTATTTATCGTTATCTTTGCATTACCTTCTTATTATTCAGTTGTGTCGCATCTTGGTTATAGAAAAGGTGTTTTTGTGCTCATTGCTTTGAGTATTATCCCTGTTCTTGTTGAGGCTTTTGCCGTCTATACTGGTTTTCCTTATGGTGGTTTTGAATACGGTACTCGTCTGGGGGGATTATTTTTTGATCTTGTGCCATTATCGATTTCTTTTGCTTATTTGCCTATACTTTTGGGTGGTTTATTTGTTGCATCGAAGTATGCACGGGGTTTGATTGAATTTTGTTTGACTGCGTCGGTTTTCAATTTATTTGTGGATCTTGTTATTGATCCTGCTGTGGTTCACATTGGTTTCTGGAAATACAGTAGTGGAGGAATTTACTATGGTGTACCTTTCAGTAATTTCATTGGTTGGTTGTTAACTGGTTTTCTCTATGCTGCCTTCTTTTATCTTGTAGTTGATGATGAAAAGTATCCTCTTCCAGACGGGGTTTCGGTTAGTTTGATATGGATTCTCTGTTTCTGGACCGGTTATCTTGTTTTTAATGGTCTGTATGTTCCGGCTTTGTTCGGGGGTGTACTTGTTTTGTATCTAACTAGATCGATAGAACTGTTCTAACTATTTTTTTCACTTCCCCTGCTTTAATCTTTACGAGGCTATTATCAAGAGAAGTAAACCCTGGGTGTGTTCATACCCTGATCAGCCCATTATGTTCGGGTAAATTAGAGAGCAGAAGTGGTTGAAAGAAGGTGGGAGAAAAAAATTGCTTCACTTAATTGTTTTAAGGAGGGGGCGCTATTTCATCGCTATGTCTGGGAATTGGTGGGATGTTTTGCCCCGTGAAGTGTATTCAGGTTTAGAGGAAATTAAGACCTCGCATCCGTGGTACAGTGTTTTCAGGATACATGACTGGTTGTATGTTTTATACGAGGATGGGCAGTACGATGAAGCCCTCATGTACCTTGTGATAGGTGATGAGAGAGCAGCGGTGATAGACGGGGGAACAGGGATAGGT
>CAZAQI010000023.1:0-21143 GCA_964487465.1 uncultured Candidatus Bathyarchaeia archaeon | reverse complement strand
GTCAGGCTTAGGACCTGATGGATTAGTCCTCCGTGGGTTCGAACCCCACCCCCCGCATCAAAGCTCGTACCCTCCGTTGTTTTACTTTAGTTTTCTCCACAGAGATACACCGTCATGTCTTTCACGTAATCGTATCCCTGCTTTTTGGCATCCTGCTCTTCTTCGATGGTGCGGGTTACTAAACTAACGAATTCGCGTTTCATGGCGCCCTCACGTCCGATGTACTGCACAGTCGTGCTGATTTTAATGTCCCCGCCCTGTACTTTACCTCGAATAGGTCGTTGAACTTGTAGCTCTGTCTCTTGATGTAGAAGGCCCTGAAAGTCTTGAAACTGCATTTAAGAATCTCGGGCTCATCGTGTTCAGCAGCCAGATTTACCTGTGTTTCCTGAAACCTTCTCGGAAGTATTCTAGATTCTGTCCGTTATGGAAGACGTACTCGGACACTTGGTAGTAGCCCAAGCATGTCTAGTACTAATCATAATAGGATTCCTAATAATCCTATTCGATTTCTTTTAATAGGTGAGTCCAGGTTATCCCAAGTTTTCTTATTCAGGTCAAGAATCTTCTTCAAGGCTTATGATTCACCTCTGGTATTCAATTATAAAGAATCTCTCAAGTATGTAAGGATAAAATCATTGATTGAGGAATTTCGCCATTATTTGTATATCATAGTATTTGTCTTCAAGTTTTCTGGCTTTTCTTTTTATTCCCTCAAACTGGAACCCGTATTTTTCATATAATCTTATAGCTACAGTGTTCGATGTGTATACTTCTAACTCTACACGCTCCAAACCAAATTCTCTAGCTCCTGCCAGTGTCGCATCAAGTAACGCAGAGCCAATACCTTTTCTACGGTAATCCTTGTGAACACCCATTCCAAGTAAACCACAGTGTTTGAAATCAATACCTTTTTTTGGAATAATATCGCACCACCCCACCACCATATCATTGAATACTGCAATATTCTGTGGATTGTTTTCTTTGATATTGTTTAACACAAATTCATAGGTGGTTTCTAGTGGTCGAGCCTGTATTCCTCCGATATAGATTTTCTCTCTCGCTACAGAGTCTAGGCAAGCATGGAAACTCTCAATATGTTTCTCAGTAATTGGGATTATCTTGATGGAAGAGGGAATAGACATCTACACCAACAAAAGGCAGGATAAGAAAGATAATAAAAACATCGATTTATCTGAGGAGTAAATAAAAAAAGGATAGATTTAGAGAATGTCTACCTTGTTTCTCCACTTATAGTAGGATTCAAACCCCACATCATTTTTCTCGCGTGCGCTTCAATCCACGTATTCTCTCGGGGTTACCCGGGGTTTGAGTTTGTTTTTCTCGTCATCTATGAAGTATACGGTGTGGGTCTTATGGCCGTTGGCTTGTACGCTCTCGGATCTACCCGCGAACCTCATGATACCCAGCTTCAAATAAATTAACCTCTAAGAATCTGACTGGGTTTCAATCCAGTTACTCCAATCGTTTAGCCGCGGAGACGCGGTACATCTGTAGCTCCCGCCTAAGTGTCTCATCATATAGAAGGAGTAGGCCCTGAGATACAGCGTCTCTATAGCTCTGGACCACGCCCCGGTTCTTCAGTTCCCTTAAAATCCTAGCTGGTTCACCGACCAGCGTGAACTTCATCACTGCCTTATCATTCATCTCACCCATCATGTGGATGTAAAAAAGAACCCGAAGGAAAATACACGCCATCAAAAAAATATAAAAATTTAATCCCTTGGAGGAATATACGTTATACTGTAGAAAAAGTATTCCTCGTCAAGCTCGATGAAACCACCATCTAGCAGCTCTTTCAGGGCCTTATCCACTGTACGGCTGCTAATGCAGAGACCCCGTCTGATAGTAGTGAAATTCTGTGGACCACACTGACAGAGATAGAGATAAACCAGTTTTACGCTGGGGGCACCCATAAACTGGAGACGCTTATAATGCGGAGCCCATAACCTCCAGTGAAAATCATGTATCATCTCCCCGACAAGATCAACCCTCTCCATTTCTAACACACCCAGAGAGGTTAATCAGACCAAATCATACGCCTAAAAAAGGGTTTTAATAAATATTAATAGTTTACGATTGCTTGAGGTACTGTCGTTTTAAGTGATCGACTTATAGGTGTTGCTTTGTATAGATTTGTTTTTAATTTCATAAAAATGACGTATTCAGGGAATATTTAAGCTGATTTGTTATACCTGCGATTCAGCTACTTTGAATGGAGGTTCCCTGATGGCTGCTATGGTTAGAGCTGTTCCTCTTACTCTTGGATAGTGTTTAAGTAAGACTTTGCGAAGTTTGAGATCATTATACGTAAAGTTTCCCGGTGTTTTCTGGTATAATACCGCTTTAAAGGGGTAGATAAAGGCATACAGGGTGTCGGCTGTTAGCTTGTAGCAGTCCCTCTCATGTTTATAGATTGAGCAATCAAACGGTGAAGAGGGCATTGGCCTGTGCTCTATTTTAATCTCATCTAGTTCAGCTTGAATAACAGTATAGTCCGCGGGTTCAATCCACTTATACCGGATATAGAAAATAGGGTTTTTCCATCTTACACCATATAAAATATTGTTTAACCTAGTTTAAAATCCATCAGGAAAGGCACTCAAAGGAGATTTGATATCCACATTTTTTTCTGATATTACACTTCATGATAACCTGTCGCGGACATGATTCATCGATTCTTGCATAATAAACAGCACAGAAATAAACAAAAAAACTTCAAAACTGAAAACTCTGTAGCAGTCAGCTCAAGTCGTTTGACGAAAAATAGAGCCCATCGCCGGTAATCAAGAATAACGTAAAAAAAATATTCCATATAGTAAGCTACTTACTATATCAGAAAAAAATTCAAACACTTAGAAAGTGAATAGTTTATCTAGGGAACCTCTTCAAAATAATTTGCAGCTGCAAGAACTCTTATTGGTAGTAACCGCCAATAACGGAATTTTTTTCTCCAGACAATATAGCTTAAAGAGTCGAAAATAGTATAAAAGTAGTCTATACGAGTTTCACGAAAGGAATTGGGTTACATCTCCTTTAGTATATTCTGATCATGTCCTCTCTCAAAACGCTCCTTGTGAATAAGTGATTCCCTTACGAAGCATTCCCAGATATAAACCAGTCATGGATTCTCTGTTCCTGTTTAACAGAATATGAGTGAATCCTTAAGAGAGAGTCCCCCGTGATCCGCTGCTCCTTCAAGTTAGCTGATATACAATAATCCATAAAACCCAAGGACATACTGCAGCAAGCTCCAAACGCCTCTGTTTTACCGAGATAATCCTTGAAGGACTTGATGTGTTCTTTCTTCTGCTCAACCACTGAGTGCATGTATCATCCGTTTCAACCCAAAAATTGATTTATTTTATGATTCTCGCTAGTTTTCCCACATATTCTCCGAGGCAAATACACGATATTCATTCTTATTATCCAAGTGTACACCCAATAACTCTGTACAGTTAGTGCTCAGATGAGTCCCCATCTATCGGTCAATTATGAATCTACTATACCAGGTATGGCTTGGGGTATCATTTATGGGTTTAATTTGATTGGTGTTTTTGTGCAGGTATTAGCAGGTTAACTTATCTAAGCTCATCATATTAACTTATAGCGTCATTCTTTTTTCATCTATGGAGGGTATTGAAGACCACCGCTCTGCATCAGTTTACAGACGCAAACCAAGTTATATACTAGGAATCTTGGGGTGCTTTTGTGAATAGACTAATCAAGGCACCTAATCCACTTAAAAAAGCTGATACTATAAAGCCTATAGTATAGGTTCCTGTAGCATCTCTTACCATTCCTCCTAATAAAGGTCCAAAAACACCGCCTATACCCCAAGCAGTAATCACCATACCGAAGTTTACCCCCAGATTTTTTAACCCAAAATAATCAGCGGTTGTTGCAGGAAACAGGGTAAGCATACCACCGAAAGTAAATCCTACGATAGAAACCCCGAAAAACATCCCTACTGGCGTGGTTAATTGTGGGAATAAGACATAGACAATTACTTGAAGAATAAACATGACAAACAGGGTTTTCATTCGTCCTATTTTATCAGAGATTATGCCGCACCCTATCCTACCCAGAGCGTTAAAGACCGCGTATAACGCTATTAAAATGAAACCATTTGTAATACCCGCCTGCTCCAATCCTATTTTAGAAAGTTGCCCGATAATCAATAACCCAGCAAAAGTTCCAAAACTAAACATCGCCCATATTTGATAGAATTGTTTAGTCTTCAATACCTCATACCAATCATAATCAATCTTGTTATCGTCTTCTTTCTCTGTGTAACTCTTAATGTTTAATTCCTGCATGTACTCCGGTGAGGGATTAGTGATGAACCTCGATAAAATTAAAATACCCATAAAAAACCCTAACCCAAGTGTGTAGAAAGTTGTCTGTATTCCATATCTTCCTAAGAGGCCAGTGGTCAAGGGCGCAATATACACGGGCGCTAGCCCAAAACCACTAACTACTATCCCGGAAATCACTCCCCGTTTACTTGGTTCAAACCATTTTACAGCCGTGGGAGTAGGTGCAGCATAACCCAACCCCATTGAAACCCCGAAAACAACGCCAAAAAACATCGTCAAGGCAATTACAGTTAAAAACATCCCAGACAATACGAATCCAACCCCAGCAAGAATTGCTGAAGCCGTTAACACAGGTCTGGGACCTAATATATCCTGCATTCGCCCCCCAGGAATCATCGATAAAGCAAAGATAGCGCATGCAACCATATAGGGTATTTGAGTCTCAGTTGCAGTCCACCCCAGTTGATCTATAAACGCTGCAGATATAACACCCCATGCGTAAAGTGTTCCTAGCATAGAGTTTACACCTAAACCCGATAAAGCCACAATCCATCCTTGCCGTGTTTTTAATTGATTCAACATAAGTTCTCCTTAAGAAATATTTTCAATAAATATCGTCAACAAGTTCATTATTTGAATTATTTAACTATTAACATTTGTGATAAAAACCCAATAATCACCATAACTTCACTATAATTACCTTCACCACATAGTTACACATATTTTGCTGATAACAGTTTCAACTATATCAAAAATAGCTCTGATAGATCCCTTTTTTTCCATAAGCATCATAATATATATCCTTTCAATATTATTTAAAGCAATAATAGTTCAAAAACCGAAAATTACAATTCCCGAGATACAAGCCATACATTATGAAACTTTTATTTTACTATGGAGAGAACATTCATCAAATCTATATGAATTATACTCGATAATAGGATATGTTCAATGCATGAAGATTTAACCGACAAGTATAGATCAAATATAGCATGTGGACGGAATACAAACCCAAATGGACCTATATTTTCATAATATTATCCATATCAGTCTATATTCTCATTCGGATAACACATACCTGGATATATCTAGCCTTCACGCCAGCCCTCATAACAAGGTACCCATGGACCATTATCACATCAATATTCCTTCACCTTGACCTAAATCACCTGTTATTCAACATGTTCGCCCTCTTCTTCTTCGGAACAGTCCTAGAGACCAGAATCAGCCAAAACCTATTCGCAGCACTATTCATAACATCCGGAATAATTGGGAACCTAGCGCATTATTATACCGCAGGCACCCAGCTAATCCCTGTGCTCGGGGCATCAGGAGCCATCTACGGCGTCATAGGAGCACTAGCGGTCCTAGAACCCTTCAGGCTGGTGTATTTTACCGGCATGGTGCCGTTACCCATGATCCTCGCCGCAGCGCTGTGGGCGTTATCTGACCTCGCTGGACTCTTCACCCCATCCCAGATAGCACACAACGTTCACCTAGTAGGTATGTTAATCGGAGTATTAACCGGAGTCTACCTCAGACACGCGGAAAAGATAGAGTTCGACCATTAAACATAATACCAGAAACATTTAGGGATCCCTCATAAGTAGAACCAGCTTTTCCTATGAAAATGAATTAATCTTTACTCCATAAATGAAACAGAAGAAAGCTTATCGACATCATTTAATAAATACGGCATACTCTTGTCACAAAAATGCCATCAAGCCAAGATAGGGAAGAAGCCACCAAATACAAAACATTGATAGAAACATCCCCCTTCGCTATCATAACATTCTCTATCCACGGATATATGACCTCATGCAACCTCGCCACAACAACATTAACAGGATACAAAAAAGAGGAAATACTGGGAAAACATTTCATTAAACTAAAATTCCTTAACAAGGATTCAATAAAGCGCTGCATTCAGGTTATAAAAAACCTAGTTCAAGGCACGCATGTAAACCCCACTGAATTCAAATATACAACAAAAAAGGGGGAAAAACGGTATGCAAAAACCTGGCTAAAATACATAGACACTCCTAATAACCAGCGAGAAGTGCTGGTAATATTTGATGACATAACTGATAGACTCGCTCTAGAGAAAAAACTAAGAGAAAGCCGGGAACAGTTAGATGCTTTTATGCAGTCAGCAACCGATGGCTTCAGTATCTTTGATTCAAAACTGAACCTGATCAAGGTAAATAAAACAGCCAGAGATCGGTTTGGGGTAAGCGAGAATGAAATAATTGGAAAAAACATAACCGAGTTACAGCCAAAAATAGTAGAATCTGGGTTATTTGATAAATATAAACAGGTTATAGAAACCGAGGAACCATATTTCGTTGAATTTTCACTTGACACACCTAGACATGGATTAAGACATTTCACCTTGAAGGCTTTCAAAACAGGTGATGGATTAGGGGTAATAACCACGGATATAACAGATCGTTATACATTTCAGAAAAGACTGGAGCTACTTCATGATCATGCCGCTAGGTTAGCTGAAACAGAAGAGAGGGAGGAAGTTATCTCTATCACAGGCGAGTGTTTAACGGATGTACTTGGATATATGTGGTACAGTCTAGGATTCGTTAAAGACGGAGATCTGGTGTTTGATCATTATTGGGGATACGAGACCGATAAAACACTACATATGTCATTAGATGGATTAGGTGTCTCAGTTGAAGCCATAAACACCGGGAAATCAATACTACTTGAAAAGGCACAGGAATCCGAATTATATGTAGCTCCTCTCAGGAACACCCCGGCTGGCTCTGAACTTGATGTACCCATAATAATTGAAGGCGAAGCAATAGGTGTGATTAATATTGAAAGCGAGCACACCCATGCTTTCGATATTAACGACCAACACTTAGTGGAGACATTAGCGATGCATGTAGGAGCATCATTACATCGAATAAAATCAACAAGAGAGAAACAGAACCTACAACAACAACTATTCCAGGAAAGAGTCCGAGCTAAACAAGCTATGAACATGGAGCGTATGAAAACACGTTTTGTTAACACTGCAACACATGAGCTTAGGACACCACTGACAAGTATGAAAGGCTATCTTGAGTTAGCGCTAGAGGAAGCAGAATCTCAATCATTGAAGAGTTATCTGAATATCGCTTATCGTAACACTGAACGCCTAGAAGCTTTAACATCAGACCTACTTGATCAACAAAGACTGGAAGAAAAAAGATTAGAACTGAATAGAACGCCAGTTAAAGTTAACAAACTGATCTCCTGTGTAGTTGAAGAAATGTCAACTATGATAACTGAGAGAGAACAACATCTTACCGTATCAGAGCCAAGAGAGTCCATCGTTTTGAACTGTGACGAGATGAGACTATGTCAGGTCTTAATAAATCTATTAGATAATGCTTCAAAGTATAGCCCAGAGAACACTGAGATCAATTTATCCGTAAAGTTACTTGAGAATACTGTACAGTTCAGCGTATCAGATGAGGGGTATGGTTTAACATCTGAAGAAATAGATAAACTGTTCAATCCCTTCCCGAACATTGAACGACCAGTAGTGTCTCAGCAGTCCGTAGGACTTGGACTCAGCATCTGCAAAGGTATTGTTGAACTCCATGGAGGAGAAATCTGGGCAGAATCACCGGGAAAAGGAAAGGGATCAACATTCACATTCAAGATCCCAGTGAAAAAGTAAACTTAATTCTAAGCAATGGACCCAAACAAAAGGTTAGATTAACAGGTCTAGTATAGTATACAATCAATAATAACGGAGGCGTTGTAATGAGTCTAAGGGAATATCTAAATGAAAAAGACGCAGAAGGATCATTAATCAGAATAAAAGAAGAGTTATCCACAGAATATGAGATACCAGCAATCATAAAGAAATATGATAGAGATGCAACCATACTCTTCGAAAACGTAGAAGACTCTAAACACAGCGTCGTAGCAAACGTCTGTAACTCAAGAACCACTCTCTGCAAGAGCCTAAACATAACGCATGATAAACTCTATGAACACCTATACAAAGCGATAGAGAACCCTAAACCCTGTAAAATTATTGATGATCCTATTTCAAGAAATAAACTATCACTAGACAAGTTACCAGTACTCACTCATTACAAGGGCGAACAGGGACCATACATTACAGCGGGATTAGTGTACGCTAAGAACCCCACTGGAGAAGGAGGTAATGTCTCATACCACAGAATAGACGTATTAAGCCCAGATAGAGCCTCAATAAGCATCCAACCAGGTCACTTAAAAGAATACATCAAAGAAGCAAAAGAATCAGACATAAGTCATTTTGACATCAGTATAAGCATCGGAAACCACCCTGCAACCATGATAGCGGCTGCTCTCAGACCACAAAAAAACGTATCAGAGTATAGTGTAGCTAACACATTACTTGATAATAAACTGGATTTAATCAAATGTCCAAACGTAGATGCCCTCGCTCCAGCACATAGCGAGATCATAATAGAGGCAAAATTAATGCTCCAACAGACAGCGGTCGAAGGCCCATATATTTGTGTAACAGGCACCATGAAGGAAAGCAAAGAAATGCCCGTAATCCAAGTAGTAGACGTAATAACTCGTGAAGACTATATTTATCAGGGACTTCTTGGAGGAGGAAGTGAGCACAGATTACTTGAGAGTATTCCCAACGAGGTAAAACTCTGGAGAAGAATCACAAACATAGGCTACATGGTTAGAGATATAAACATGACACCAAATGGATCCAGCTGGCTTCACGGCGTAATATCCTACAACAAGAAAACAGAAAATGACAGCGAGAAGATACTGGAAGCGGCAATAGAAGAAGTACCAGCACTCAAACACCTAGTGCTAGTAGACACTGATATAGACCCCAATAATCCGAACGAAGTTGAGTGGGCGTTAGCAACGAGGTTTCAGGGCGACCGAGACCTCATAAAGAAACCAGACACATACGCCTCCAGATTAGACCCCTCATCTGACCTTGAGAATAAAAGAGGGTGTAAACTCTGTTTCGATGCGACAATACCCATTGATGAACATCGAGAAAAATATATGAAGGGAATAATACCTGTCTCGGAAAGAGTAAAGAAAATTTAACCCTCGAATGTTCCCTTTACCAGTATAGCCCCATGCTCAAGCATTACTCTACCACGGGACATAACATAGTCTAAAGACAGGTCACTGCCAAGTATCAATAGATCAGCATCCATGCCCACGCTTATCCTGCCCTTATTCTCCAACTCCAATATATCCGCTGGGTTAGATGTGAAGAATCTCAAAGCATCTTCTACAGGTAGAAGACCCGACTCTATTATACCTATTAGGGATTCAATTATGACGGATACACTGCTAACACCAAGACCAGTAAGCTCCCCGTTCTCGTCAAACTCACAGTGAGACCCATTACCATCACTGCTGAACGTAATCCTGTCTAGATCAACATCATTCTCGATTAACTTGAATACCACCTTAACCGTGCCCATTACACTGGGCTCCGGATTCAAGTCAATAGATCCGCCTTTCCTCACAAAATCAATACCTTGTTCTAGTAGAGCCGGATTCCTTGATACATGTGTGGGGTGAAACTGGCTAATAGGTATGTTACCCTGATCAATTACATCATAAATTAGATCCAACCCCTGATCTCCATCACCCATGTGAACATGCACAACGCCCTTCTTACCCCCGAGCATACCGCCGAAACGTGCCTCAGAGCATAATCGAACAAACTCAGCTTGAGTCATATGAGAGCCTCTGTGATCAGAGATCGCAGTCTTTACGCCCACGACTTCTTTGAAGAAAGCTACATCCTTCTTCACGCTACCTGTAATAGTGGAAGCTGGGTAGTGGAAAGAGCCTGTGAACATATAAGCACTCACACCCTCAAGGTATAATCCCCGTGTTTTCGCCAGTAACGCTTCTACGGATCTACTTACGTTATCCGTACCCAGTACACCCACCACAGTAGTTATCCCAGATGAGATAATGTTCGACAAAGATATCTCAGGAGTACGAGTAGCTGGACCACCTTCTCCACCGCCACCAATCACATGAACATGAGAATCAATAAGCCCCGGAAATACGAGTTTCCCAGATGCATCAATCACAGAGACGCCCAATTCCTCTGGAAGCTCCAAGTTTTCATCAATTGCCACAATACGTTCACCCACAATCATAATATCTTTTACACCAATATGACTAGGAGAGTAAACATCTCCACCACACACAAGAGTAAACCAGTTTTTATCAGAACCCATGAATTAACAATACGCCTAGGTAAATAAAACTATCAACCCCAGTCAATTGATCATATCAATAACACTAATAACCAGTAGAGCACCCCCATTACTCTTAAAACGAGTTAAAAATATTCATTTCTTAATATGTATCTGAAATAAAGGCTCTACGAAGTAAATCGAAATTCTCAGTAAAAATAGTTAAAATAATAGGTTTTATTCTCCGTATTGCTCCCGTATAAAATCCCCTAGGCCTAGTTCCTCCAGTTTACTCAGAGGTGCGTGAAGACTAACCAGCGCCATACCAGGTAGCCTGCCTATCTCAACGGCTCCACTGAAAGTAACCCTGTTCTTTACCTCGGGTACACTCATACCCAGTAGGTCAGCTGCCCTCTTGAAGCCATTATCAGCAGCTTCATTAATAGTGGATCCTGATCCCACGAACTGGATCGGTGCGGTCCTCTCAGGCACGGTACCCATCTTCTCGGCTAGTTTCTCGATCTTCTCCCACTCATCAGATCTCCAAGGTTTGGCTAAGGGGGGAAGATACTCGACAGGAGGCAAGAGTATGGGGCCTTGATTTCCCAGATCTTTAATCAGATTAACCTTTACCTTTGTCTCAGCGGTTATATCCGTTGTATGTCCGGCTACCTCTCCATCACCTTGCATAGCATGAGCATCACCAGCATAGACGCCTCCACCTTTTACCTTCACAGGCGCTATTACGATAGTGCCTTCACCCGTTACATTAATGTCGAGGTGCCCATCGGTTAACATGGATTCATACTCTTCCTCTGTTAGTCCATACTCATGAGAAGCATCTACAAGGAATGTTCCAAAATCCCCCGCGTTATGGCTATCAGGTATATCTACTGCAGGTATCGTCCCTATCTGGCCCAGGAAGGGGCTTAGCCTTGCCCCGGCTCCAACTATGTCTGCCTGACCGAAGACAAGAATGGGTACTTGCTGACTGTTCTCAGGTATACTATGCCATTCCCACGCGTCACCGGCTATCTCCTCGGCCTTCTCCTTGTTCACCGTGACACCTACACCATTCCCGGGGTCCAGCACCATAGTGTATCCGTTCACCATTTTGAATGGGGAAACAGGTGCCCCGCATTTCTTACATCTTACAGCGTCTTGTCCGATCCCCTCCACCTCATAATCAGGGTACTCTATCCCGCACTGGGGACATTTTTTTATCACGAAAGGGTCTCCCTCAAAAGCCCCCTCACGGGGTTCATCGACGCCGCTGCTACAAGCTTTGGATAGTATCTTGATCTCTTCTATCCGTATGGTCACGGCGTCTCCAACCTTTGCCCCCTCAACTGCTACAGGGGTGTTCACTTCGTGGCCGCCCTTGATTTTGGGTGTTATCATGGGGCCCCAGCATCCCGGAGCCGTTGTGAAGGTTATTCTTCCACCAGTCTTTACCGGTCCCAGCATCTCGTTGCTTGGCCCAATTATACCATTGGTCTGCTGATTATTATCCACATGTTCAGACATCGTTATCAGTTAATGAAGAAAAGAGACCCTGTTTATACCTTAGTAGTTGGCTAGACGGTTAGGGGGAGAAATAACTTAAAAAAAAGAGGAGTTAATTTGAGTCAAGCACTATGTAAAGGTCTCCATCTCCGGGACCATTAACAAAGCCATTGTTATTTGAGTCGATCTACTGTCCAACCATCCATGAAGCTTCTCCAGAGTTCAATGCCTCATATTCTCTAACAATGTATTTACTGGCTGCCAGCGTGCCCTTCCAGCCGAATCCATAACAGATTCCTATGTTACGCCCTCTACCGTCCCTGAATACCTGAATGAGGAATAAATCACTATTATCGTTAACATCCTCAAGAGCCATCCCCGCTACCTCTTGACCGTCTCTTGTCCTGGTATTCTATCCAGTTATCCTGAGTTACGCATTTTATGGGCGCCCATTTATAGCTGGGTGTCTGATCGGATTCATAGTAGGCAGTTAAAGGATTTACTAGGGGTCCACCTACGGTTATGAGGGTTGAGCCAGAAGGTAGGATGGGTGATCCATCTGTCTGATTCACCACAGTAATATCAGTGTCAAGAGTCTCAGTCACGTTATCTAGTAATGTGTATATTGTACTCGCTGCATTCCAGTCTGTAGGAGAGGCTGGATAACATCCTTGAGGTTTTACCTCTGATTCGCTGGGATAGATAAGGGTAACAGCCTCATCACGAGATATTGATTCAAGATCTTGAAATGTCGGGTTTTTGAACACCTCTGTTGTTTCTATTATCTCGCATCTATACATACCCCATCCATAGGGGAAATCGTATTCTCGTACGATATCCCCTTCGGGGCTAACCTCTACTAGCCATGCGCCAGTGGAGTTAGCAATATCATGGTGTTGTGTTCCAAATATCCCCAGTCTGTTACCGTTAGGGAGTCTATCAGAGTCGGACCAGTATCCTGAATGTTTCTCTCTCGGCGCGGTCCAGCTCCAGCTATTCCACGCCGTCATATTATCCTCGTTGATAGATATTTCCAGAATCCTGCTACGTTTGTGATTATAATTTGTTTTATTATGAAGAACATTATCGAATAATAGGAAGATGTTGGGTTCTACCTCTTCTACGCTGTGGCCATGATACCAAAGGCTATCAACAGGATCACCGTTCTTATCGAACAAGGCAAAGTCACCATACTCCCCCAGACTCCATATTAACTCACCGTTGGTAGCATTGATCTTGCAGAAGGTGTTAAGATTTCTTATGTTTACATAAACTATATCGTTTTCAATATCCCAGTCTATGGAGTTGCAGTGAGTCAGATCCAATGAGTTATTTCTCACACGGGAGAAATTACACGCCATATCAATCGTGAAATTATCAGCTGTAGTCCATGACCATAAGATATTTCCAGCGGGATCCAGTTTCACCAATCTATCATGCTCGTAAAACATGTCACCGATTTCTACAATATGTTTTCTAAGCGTCATCAAATTACCGGTTACCGGGTTATACTGCACATCATGGTGTCCAAGGTTCTGGGGAAGAACCGTGACCTCACAGGTATTCGTGTCTAATAGATTGACCTTGTTTCTTGGTTCACCGTTGAAGAGTATTGTCTCATTGTCTATCAGGTGTACGATATTATAGCTTCCAGGCTCAGTGTCTCTCAGATATTGTATTGATCCATCTGTCCTCATTATCACCATGTACGCGCGATACTGTTGCCAGATATTCTCAATATCAAAGTAGAATAAACCAAAACCTAGACTTCCCTCCCATGCATCACCATAGGTAGTTATCTCACAAGGTATCTCAAGGTCTTCGCCGTTGACAAAAGGTGTACTAGTAACTAAGGAGAATAGGATTAGTATTAAGACCGTTACAAATAACATGTGTTTATACTCAGTCACTATTGAAGATTTCATCTAGTAACATGTTTGTGATGGGGTTTAACCAGATTATAATTATGTCACCAGAAAAAACAAAGAACCGTAACTAGGAGCCTCCCCCAAGAGAGAAAAAAAATATCGATACTCTCAAATGGACCACGTCCACCATTTATTTAGTGGTCTCTGATGCTAACATTCGCCATAATTGGTAAAACCAACGTGGGCAAGACAACCCTCTTCAACGCAGCTACACTCCTCAACGCCGAGATATCCAACTATCCCTTCACCACAGAGAAACCCAACATAGGAACAGCATATGTATGCGACCTATGCATATGCCGTGAACTCGACTTAGAGGACAACCCCCAGAACTCTGCCTGCATAGAGGGCTGGCGCTACATACCGGTAAGGATAATAGATGTACCCGGGCTCCTCAAAGACGCGTGGAAGGGGAGAGGCTTAGGAAACAGGTTCTTATCAGCCATTGGACAGGCAGACGCTTTGATACACGTGGTAGACGCCTCAGGCTCCATAGACGAGGAGGGAAAAATCACTCAACCGGGGAGCGGAAACCCGGTGCAGGATGTTATGGATATAGAGATGGAGATCGAGTTATGGATCAGCCATATAATTGACCGAAACAAGAATCAGATCACAAAAGACGCGGATAATGAAGGCGTCATCGAGGCGCTGAATAAATCATTAACAGGAATCAAGACTCACCCCAACCACGTAGCAGAGGCGCTGAATCAAGCGGAGTTAATGGATAAACCATACAAGGAGTGGACCCCAGAAGACACCCTCGAATTCTCCCACAGACTGCTTCCCATAATAAAACCAACACTCATCGTAGCCAACAAGATGGATCTACCCAGCGCCGAGGAGAACCTAGAGAAACTCAATGAATACTACACACATTCACTGGTAGCTGCTTGTAGCGCCGAGGCAGAGCTAGCTCTAAGACTGGCAGACAAGAGTGGATTAATCAAGTATATGCCCGGACAGGAGAGCTTCAAAGTAGTAGATGAAGAAGTCCTTACACTGGACCAGAAAAAAGCCATAGAATACATTGAGGAAAAAGTCATGTACAGATATATGCGTACAGGCATTCAGCAGGTTCTAAACACCCTTGCCTTTAAACTACTCAAAATGAACATGATCTACCCTGTAAGCGATGATACAAGGTTCAGCGATGGCGATGGGAACGTTTTACCAGATGTGCACCTCATGAAAGATGGGACAACCCCAATAGATTTAGCGGAGACCATACACACAAGACTGGTCAAAGACTATATACTCGCTATTGACGCCAGAACCGGGTTAAGACTACCAAAAGACTACAAGCTTAGACACCGAGACATAATCAAGATAATGACCCAGAAAAGAAGTGCATCAAAGAAAACATAACCATAAACTACCAAGACTTATTTACACGACAAAGAGAAAAAATGTCATGAATAACTGGTTCAAAACTTTGTTTAAGACAGATAAACCCATTATCGCCATGGCGCATCTACCAGCTTTACCTGGCACACCACGATACAATAAAGAAAAAGGAGTACAGCACCTAGTTGACTGGGTTAAGAGAGATATGAAGTGCCTAATCGAGGGCGGCGTTAACGCGGTAATGTACTGTAACGAAGATGATCGCCCCTACGTCTTCGAAGCAGGATTAGAACAGGTAGCAGCCATGACAAGAGTAATCGCTGAGACAAAGCCAAGCAACATACCATTTGGAGTAGACTTTCTCTGGGATCCAATAGCTGCAATGGCAGTAGCCCATGCAACGGGTGCAAGCTTCATCCGAGAGGTAATAACAGGAGTATATGAATCAGATATGGGGTTATGGAACCCAGACGCCGGAGAATTCACACGCTTCAAATCACGAATAGGTGCAGATAACATCAAGGTATTCAATAACGTTGTACCGGAGTTCGCTTCTCCTCTTGGAACCAGAAGCGCAGCGGATCGCGCTGAAAGCTCCATAGTCTCCTCGTTTGCAGACATCATACTAGTGTCTGGCTCCATGGCTGGATCGGAGGCGGATCTATCAACCATAGAGGAGATTAAGAAACGTGTTAATGTTCCAGTATTGGTCAACACCGGAGTTAAACCTGGGAATGTCAAGGACTATTTATCCGTGGCGGACGGGGCCATCGTAGGTTCCTGCCTGAAAAAGGAGGGTTATACGTGGAACCCTGTATCATTGGATAACGTAATGAAACTTATGAATGAAGTAGAGAAAATTCGCTAAAGTTCTTCCATGAGTCTATTCACTTCAACGGCTTCACGAATGCCTTTCACCCTTTTCCTGATAGTTACCGTTGAGACACCAGATAACTCGGATAACTCCTCCTGAGTACATTTCTCATCAATCTCTTTACATGCCACATACAAAGCTGAAGCCGCTAAGCCCTTAGGATTCTTGCCTGTATGATGACCTTTCTTCATAACCTCCATCAAGGTATCACCCGCTATTCTCTCAGCCCTGAGGGATATTCCGGCTTCCTGGGCTATCCTAGTCAGATGTTTTAAGGGATTATCTAGCTCCACAGAGATGTTTAGCTCGGATAAAAGTATCCTGTACATACGGGCGATATCTTTCACATTATCTGGACTCACCTCACTAACCTCACGAAGAGTCCTTGGTATTCCTTGAACACGGCAAGCAGCATAAACACTGGCAGCTGCGAACCCGTTTATGGTTCCTCTGATTACAAGTCCATCTTTCTGTGCTCGTCGATATATGCTCTCAGCGCTCTTCTCAACAAAATCAGACAAATGCAGACTCTGGATAAGGCGCCTTATCTCCTTACCAGCCAATCTTAAAACATATGGATCCTGAGCATCCACGCGTAGTCTATGATCAAGAACCATTAAACGATCCATCTTACGTTTTGCTCGTGGAGATATTGTCCGTGAGGTTATGGTCTGAGACTCCTCCTCTATGAAGTCACGCCCGATGAGACTAACCTCAGAGACCACCAAGCCACACTCTGCGCAGATGATCTCGCCTGTTTCCTCATCCTCAATGAGATCCTCGCTCCCACAGTGATCACAGATTTCGTTCTCAACACTCATACAAATCAAACTCACAGCTAATGCTATGTAAACCTAAGTCTTAAAGAGAAAATATTTGAAAAAAAGATATTTGTTCTAAGCCACTAAGTCTGATGTCTGGACATCCAGCTCATCTAATGCCTGATTAAGACCCTTCATCCTGTTACGAAGAGTGACCTCAGTGGTCCCAGCAGCCTCAGAGACAACACGCTGAACTCTTTTCTCGTCAGCTTCCTTACAAGCCATGTAAAGTGCAGCTGCAGCGATACCACGCGGATTCTTACCCGCTAACTCGTTCCGCTCATCAGCCTTCCTAAGTATGTTCACGGCTAGCTTCTCTGTCTGGGGGCTTATCTCCAGTTTTGAAGCGATGCTTGGAATGAACTTGTATGGTCCATCAACCGGTGGCTTCAGGCTTAGCTCCTTATGAAGAAGCCTATAAGTCATGGCTACCTCGCTGTGAAGACGCTTACTGATCTTTGATACAGTCTTGAGTGGTCTCGGTACTTTGAGTAATCTGCATGATGCGTAGATACATGCCGCTATGAAAGCGTCTATACTTCTTCCTCTAATTAGATCCTTATCTAGGGCCTTCCTGTAGAGCAATGCAGCGTTTTTCTTGACGTTCCTAGGCAGGTTTAACTCTGAAGCCATCCTGTCTAGTTCGGCCATGGCGATACTCAGGTTTCTTGACTTGGATTCCTGGACCTTGCTCCTGTTATCCTGTCTTCTGAGCCTCATCATCTTGTACTGTGTATCCTTATCTAGTAGTCTTCCAGATGAGTCCCGGTTTCCTTTGATTACCGTACTTAGTCCTTTGTCATAGATGTTAATGTTGAATCCTGAACCGACTCGTCTACGGTCTCGACCTTCTTCCATGTTGAATATACGGTATTCAGGGCCTGGATCTACAATTGTATCTGATACTACTAGTCCGCATGTTCCACAGACTCTCTCACCAGATTTTTCATCCAGTATTAGGTTGTCTCCCCTGCAGTGGGGGCATTTCTCGTTTTCGTGGTTTTCTGCTTGTTGGTATTTATTTTTCATTTTTATCATGTATGGGTAAATTACCCTTACAAAGCACTTATAGCTCTCCATGATCACTTATAAATGTTACCCTTTTTTCGATAAAAATAAAGAGAAAAAACATCAAATAAATACTATATAGTGAATTGTTTATACTTCTCAATATCACCTTTCCAATCAACCTGATTAATCGGCCAAGTATATACAGCTCTTCTAGGCTTACAGATAAGCTCCAAAACCTCAAAACACTTAAAAAAATTCACAGAATTAGCAGAACGAGCAACAATAGCCGTATCCAAACCAATAAAACTACCTGAAAGGGCAATCACCTCTTCTCCTTGCTTAACATACCCTACATCAGTAGACTCTAAAACAGCCGTCATGCAAACATGAAAACCACTACAAACAACCTTGTAAAACATCATACCAGTCTTACCGGTATCGATCAGTTTACTATGGGCGCCCAAGTTCCAGAAAGGATCTGCCCCCCTCACAACTTTAGCGCCCTTCTCTTTCAGCTCTCCCAGTATCTTCTCGTCAGGTATACCTATCCTGAGATCACCAATACTGCTACCCTTAACCATGGTACCGGCAGCAGAGCTGACGACTATAACCGTAAAGTCTTCGAATACATCCACCGCTTTTAGTGCACTCAGACCTGTCTCGGAGGCCACCACTATTTTCTCGATTTCCGTAACATCTGCCCGCCTCCTCGCCAATTCTATTGTTTTATCAGGTATTAATCTCGCCATGATATTCGAAATAGAAGGTTTCTCTACTTTGACCTAGAACATCCAATCGCCTAACCTCTTTCATATATACTTAACTCAAACTATATGATAAATACTGGAGAGACGTTAATGGTTGAACGATACGCATCCAGAGAGGAATACAAAAACCTCTTTACAACATTGAAGAGAAAAGAAACAGCCGAGAAAATTCACGTAAAAGGAAAAACTCTCGACATTGCTATGGGCCCATCTTATTTCGCCATACAAGTCGCAAAAACTCACAAAGAGACAACCATAACAGGTATAGACATCTTTGAAGGGTCAATAAAAACAGCTAGAAAAAACATCAAGAAGGAAGGATTACAGGACCGAATCAAAATAATCCAGATGGATGCAACGGATCTCCAGTTTATGGACGAATCCTTCGACATAGCCATCAACTATCTCGGATTAGAAGACATTCACATAACACGGGGAAGAAAAGGAGTAGTTCAGGCATTCAGAGAGGTCCACCGCGTACTAAAACCTGGTGGATCATTCTATTTCGTAGTCATACCCGTTGGTAGGCTCGATACTTGGGCTCAGAGGTTAGAAGCTGAAGTATTCAACTGGATCTGTGGAGCAAAATGGCTACACCACAATGAATATCTACAAATTTTTAGAAGAGACGGGCTTCAAACTCGTAGGCAGCCACGATTTCTACACTGGTTTGAAACTAGAAGTGGAACAAGCTAAAGAAGAAATTAGTTATGCCTGTAGGAATGTAGAAAAAAATTATGGAATAAACACTCCCAGCTTCGATGAGACATGGTGCAAATTCAGGGAACGAATAGAAAAACATGGAATGGGTCATTACTCCAAAACCTGTTTAATTAAGTCACGAAAAAAGGGCTAATACTCGATCCAGACATGGAAACATTTAGTACACTTGTATCTTCGTATGGATCTATCATTTTTTACTCCTGCGTGTTCTCCGATGCTAACTGTGATGGTCTGGTATGCCTCAGGGTGTCCGCATTTAGGGCAGGTTCTCTGGACCTTGAGGGAGTCTTCTTTCTTACCACCGCTATAGATGGGTTCTGGCTTGACCTCTTCAGGTCTAGAAATACTAATTATATCCATATCGTTCAGTTTGGAGAAACCACATTTAGGGCAGACTAGGCCATCTGGCGTGATCTTCATTAACGAATTGCATTTTTCACAGAACTCCAAACATCAACACCCTGTTGATCAGCAATTAATTAAATTGGCTGTATATAACATATTGTTTTTCAATAATAATGAAAACTTAAAAGGATCGTATTTAGTTGGTTTTCTCCACCTGGTGGAAACCATATCTTATAGACATCTCAATGTCCTCGTTCATCATGTCAAGCTCTCTACCTGCTTTGAAGAAGATGGGGCTCCATTCCTTGTTTTCCTGATAAATATCTTTGAATTTAACTACAGGTTTTTTATTCTCTTCCTCTAGTCCCTCTAATTCCTCGATTATCATCTCTTTAGCGGTTTCTACATTCATATCTGCGGACATTTTCAACCCTTATTAAGGAAGGGGTGCTTTTAACGGTTACATTATTTTATCTAAAATTCCAATATATTATCTAAATACAATTACGATTAACATAAAGAGAAAAACGTTTTTCTAAGCATTATTGCTAGATCAGATCAATTAGTTATACTTTGCGAAGACAAATTAACGAAAAGAAAGAGCCTAATTTTTCTTCTCTAAATCTTTGGGTATTATTTTTATATCCGTGGCTTCAGCGCCTTTACTAGTCTGAGTTATTTTGTATTCTACTTGCTGTCCGATCTCAGGTTTCGAGTATGTTGGATAATTGGATTGATGAAAGTATATATCCCCAGATCTTTCATGGGACTCGATGTACCCATATCCCCTGTATGTTTTAAAGTCCTTAACTTTACCTTTCAAGGCCCTAATCAGTGCATAACAATGGTTGTGTATTTTAAAGATATCTATTATGAGTATTTTGAATCACAAATAAATAGAATAAATAAAAAAACAGATATGTTTTTTGAAAAAAGTTGGTATGAAACCCTGAAGCATAGTTATTCTAGAAACTCTAGGACATCCGGAGAGGTATAGTATTTACCGTCAGCAAAGAGAAGTGCTTCACTCATTTTCAGGTCTTTTAAGGCTTTGAAGAGTTTGCCTTCTTTTATCTTTGTGGATCTTATCTCATCGAAGGATTTTGGTTCCTTGCAGTGAGTTAGTAAGGCTTTACAGTCCAAGTCCTGGAGCTGTTTTTTCACTGTTTCTATATTTATTCCCAATTTTTCACCAGCCTTTGGTCATTAAACATATACGATATATACAATATATGTTTATTCATCCCTTGGGGAATAACAAAATTATTCAGATAAAATGAC
>CAZAQI010000022.1:18845-21152 GCA_964487465.1 uncultured Candidatus Bathyarchaeia archaeon | reverse complement strand
TTGGTGACAAAAAAGATAGAAACCCAGAAACAAAAGATAATAAAAATCCTCTAGAAATGATTTAATCAGAAAAGGTATCTCCTCATGGAATTCCCTCAGTCGTCTTTTCTCCACACTTACTCTTTCCTTGAAGCAAAACCTCTGGGCAAATAAGGGGTAATTAGTCATTGTCACGCCGAATACGAGCGCTGCTAAAGCCCCTGAGGCTGGACCTCCGATATTTTCTGCAAATATATAGCTGAAAAAGAGTACTGCAATGGTCATTATATAATAGAACGGTCTGTTTCTAGCAAGGTTAAGTATCTGGACCCATATTACACCCACTGTAAAAACTACTAGAGAGGCTGTGAAAAATACAAAAGTAATATCTTTTAGACCATCGATTAAGGGGATTCCTGGGGTTTGTACTATTCTTAGCAGTGTCATGTGGTTACTATGCTTATGCTGTCTATTACTATTGATTCAAGCACTAGGAATAGTCTGTTTTCCCAGTATCATCATCTTCTATATTGAAGCATTCTATTATGTTTAATACCGTTGATGTGCTGGTTCCCCTATCATACAATACAATAGTAGTAAAAAGGAATGTCATGCTCTCTCTGAAGGTTTTTAGACAACATTCAACCCCGCCTCAAACATTAGGAGGTTAAGCACCATTAGTACCAGCATTGGGGCTAAGGTTGACATCGTTTCTCGGTCAATTATCTCAGTTATGAGACCTAGTATTGCTCCGAAGGTAATGAGTCAGAATATGTCTGGGGTATGAGTCCGAGTGTAGAGTATACCAGCTATGTATGCTAGGAATAGGGTTAAGCTGATGAGAATGACGATTAGATTAGCGACCAAAAATATACTCTCAGGTTTAAGGATTATCTAAGTTTTCCTTGTTATTGGTTTAAAACTATTGGGGATTTGATAAAGGTTTAGCAAAATAATACTAATTTTGCATAATTCTACTCTTGTAGGATGAAAGAAAAATACCTGTCAAAGTGATGAAGCCACCTATAAGCGTATAAATACTTGGGGTCTCGCCTAGTAATAAATAGGCCAAGATACTGGCGCCAACAGGTTCCCCCAGTAGGCTAACACTAACCACGGAAGCTGAAAGATATCTGAGAGCCCAGTTATACAGGGTGTGGCCGAAAATCATTGGGATCAACGCGATTAGGAAAAAGAAACCAAAAGTTCTAATGGGATATCCGGTCAATTTTGTATCTGTCGCTAGACTCATTATAAGTAGGGTAGCTGCTGCTACGCTGTATACAGGAGTCACGTAGGTGACGAGGTCATGGCTTTTCCGGTAGACTCTTCCACCGAGTATATAGATGCCCAACATTACGCCCCCTACTAGAGCTAGGAGGTCTCCGGTTAGATTTGAACTTAATGAGCTTGCGTCACCTAAAGCGATAATGACTATACCAGTTAAACTTATGATTATGCCTATGAGGGCGCGTTTTGTAAGTCTGTCTCCGAGGAAGAAGTGGCTTATGATGGCTACGAAGATGGGATCAATGTGAACGAAGATAACACTGCTTGCTACGGTTGTGAAGCTCAGGCTGGTGATCCATGAGGCGAAGTGGAGGGCTAGCACTATTCCTACTCCGAATAATCTGAGTAGATGATTTGTACCATGTTTTCGGAGTCGTTCAGGACCATGGTTTTTAATGAAAAAAGGGAATAGAATGAGTACGCTGATTACCATCCTGTATGATGCGATGGTTAGGGCGGGTGCATCAGTCCATCTTATGAGTATGCTAGCTGTACTAACTGCTACTATGCTTATCAGTAATGCGAGGTTTGGGTGGAGCCTGGGTTTATCGCCCATATTATGATCATATCTTATAACTATAAAATAGGTATCAGTTGGTAACTTATTTTCTGCTTCTATCAGTTTATCTTTTTTCATTACGAGACTGTTTTTATTTATCGTCATGTACGTTTTCATAGGTGATTTTAGTGAAAAGAAATTGTTATTGGGATTTTTTCTGTAAGCTGTTTCAAGGTTTTATATCTACCTTCATCTCAGGGAACTCTGTCAGTCGTTACTGATTTATACATATGTTTAATAATAGGCTACGTTTCCTATGCATCTAATACCTAGATCTTAGCCTATCTATCTTCTAAGTATTAATCACGAAATAGGAGTGAAAGTAATGGGTTATAGAGGAAAGCGCAGAAATAATCGTGGTCCACGAGAGATGCACAAGATTACCTGCAGCGACTGTGGAAACGAAGCCGAGGTTCCATTCAAACCAACCGAAGGCAGGCCAGTCTATTGTCAGGAATGCTACAAAAAGCACAGACCAG
>CAZAQI010000022.1:585-18835 GCA_964487465.1 uncultured Candidatus Bathyarchaeia archaeon | reverse complement strand
CGTAGATACTAAAATATCCTGCGCACTTATAGGATCCCAAAAGGGATTTCTTGATAAAATTTATTAAAAAATATTTATGATACCTTTAAAAGCAGCCCCAATGTTTGTGGAGGTGTCACGTCGAACATATTCATGTTTGGAGAATTGACAAATCTACCGCATGCGTAGTTTAGTGATACGAGAAAAAACGTATGCAGGTACAAAGATTTAACGATTTGCCACTTAGTAATGGTGTCCTCAAAGGCATCAATGATCTAGGTTTCAAGGAACCATCGCCAATTCAAGCGCAGTCAATAATGCCATTACTAGATGGAAAAGATGTAATCGGGCAAGCACAGACTGGCACCGGGAAAACAGCTGCTTTTGCTATACCGATGATAGAATCCATTGATACAAGGGATAATAGAGTGCAGGCCTTGGTCTTGGCGCCAACCCGGGAACTAGCTATTCAAATAGCCAAGCACATTTCCCAGTTGAGTAAATATACCGGGATCAAGGTATGCCCAATCTATGGTGGACAGAAAATAAGTCACCAAATAAAAAAGCTCAAGAAAGGGGTTCACATTGTTGTAGGGACTCCGGGAAGAATGCTCGACCACTTGAGAAGAGGGACCTTAAGGCTGGGCTCTGTCAACATGGTGGTATTGGATGAAGCTGATAGGATGCTTGACATGGGCTTTATTCATGACATTAACAAGATCTTGAAAAAAGTGCCAAAAAAGAAACAGACAGGATTATTTTCAGCAACTATGGATCGTAATCTATGGAAAATATGCAACAAGTATATGCAAAAACCAGAGAAGATCTTGGTGAGTAAAGATGAGATAACCCTTGAGCAGATTAAACAAAAATATATCCGGGTCGATAGACAGTCCAGATATCCTATACTTAGAGAGATCTTAGCTGAACAGGATATCAAGAAGGCCATTATTTTCACAAGAACAAGAAGAGGTGCTCGTAGATTATCCAAGAAGCTAAAGCGGAATGGATATAAATCAAAATCTCTTCGCGGGGATTTATCTCAGTCTCGTAGGGATAAGGTTACTCAAGGGTTCAGAGAGGATCATTTTGACTTGTTGGTTGCAACAAATATCGCTGCTAGAGGGCTGGATATAGATGGTATTACTCATATTATTAATTATAACATGCCTCAGCAGACTGACGCCTATTTCCATCGGATAGGGAGAACTGCAAGGATGGAGAAAGAGGGAACGGCAATCACCTTTGTAGCTTATGATGATAAGAAGGCGTTAAAGGATATAAGATCCAAGACAAACACCCGTATCACAGAGATGAGAACAGACATTGAAGTAAGTCCGGGGCCAGCCAAGAAATATGATGCAGTTTGTAGTAAATGCGATAAAAAATTCAAGCTACCCTTTAAACCAACTAAAGGAAGACCTGTTTACTGTAGATCCTGCTTTAAATCCAAGAGAAATAAACATCGTCGCCGGCGCTAAACCAGTATTTCAAATAGGACTATCAAGTATACTCTTTGATCGATTTGAACTCTAACCCAGTCGTATTAATTGAAACCTCCATGGGTAATATAAAGGTAAAAATCTATGAAGATAAAGCACCTATTACTGCCTCTAATTTCCTACGCTATGTTGATGCAGGACTCTACGATGGTACATCTTTCTTCAGGACAGTCACCTTGGACAACCAGCCCAATGATGATATGAAGATAGAGGTCATTCAGGGAGGCCAAGTACCTGAAGAAAAAGAATATGAACCAATCAACTTAGAGAGAACAACGTTAACTGGGTTAAAACACCTAGATGGAACCATTAGCATGGGACGTTTCAAACCGGACTCAGCTACAAGCAGTTTCTTTTTCTGTATAGGCGATCAGCCAGAACTAGATTATAAAGGTAAAAGAAATTCAGACGGTCAAGGATTCGCTGCTTTTGGTAAGGTAATTGAGGGAATGGATGTAGTGAGAAAGATACAAAAAATGCCCCATGAAGGGCAAAAACTCACACCCCCTATATTGATAACGAAGATAAGCAGAGTCTAAAATTCAATAAGTATACATCACTGCTCCGGTCAAGGGATATTATAGTATTGGTGAAATTATAGCATTATTAAACCTGAGAAGCCTTCTTACCAATATGGCCTCTGATCCGAAGAAAAGAATCCTTGAAACTTATCAGCAGACTGCTGATAAGTATGACACCGGTGTCAGTGAGAGACTTGGTGAAGCAAGATTCGGTATAGAATCTCTCACAAGGCTAATGCTCAGGGATATGACTTTCAGTGAAACCCCCAGAATCCTTGATCTGGCTTGTGGTACAGGACTCAGTACTTTTCCGTTAATAGACTGGATTGGAAAAGGAGATTTTCATGGTGTGGACCTTAGTCCTGAGATGATAAAGAAGGCTGGAGAAAACGCCAAACAACTTGGGTACCAAATCGATCTTCAAGTTGGTGATGCCGAAAATCTACCTTATCCTGATGATTATTTCGATGCCATTACCTCTGTTATGTCTTTCCAGATGTTCACCGATAAACTTAGAGTTGTGAAGGAGATGTACCGGGTTCTGCGACCCGGAGGGATGGTTGGTCTTCTCTATTGTGCTGGTGATCACTTGAGGGAGTTGATTAGTCTCTGTAAGGCTTACGGGGAGTCAAAACCTGATCTAGATAATTTCAACAAGGCAGTAAATGATGTTAATTGGATGCATATAGGGTTAGAGAAAACCCAGCGACTTTTCTGGGAAGCTGGCCTAAGGCGTCCCCTGATTTATGGTTATCATAGAATTATGCATGTTAAGCCTAGATTCTTCTGGGAGACAAATCCGTACCCAGATTTATGGCGAACCCATATTCCAATAAGACTCCGTGAGAAAGTTGAATCAGAGATAATAGAGTTGATGACGGAGGGGACGGAGGATAGAGGATTTAAGTTAACATGGTATACGATTCAAGCATATGGCATGAAACATCCAAGAAAATAGTCACATCAATCCTGCGGTTGCTTCATTATCGTATAGATGTTGCACTGCTTTTTATCAAGTAGTTACAATAATCTAAACATGATTGAATCTAAACCAGAGCCACAAATGGATAAATACGTAGAATCCGTTGATTGTTTATTGGCGGGGAAATGGGGTTTAACGAAGTTTAAGGAGCTCCCATTAATTGGCAAATGGGCTAAGACTATTGGATCCGTACCCATCGCGATACAAGTTTGCCTTGAACACGAATGCGCTGTAAGACTCAAGGACGTTTTATGGCAGTTGTCTCCTCTCTCACCAGATCTAGTAAAAAAAGGAAAGATAGACGTAGCCCAGTTCGGGCGACAGTTAATGGATCTAGCTGAAGAGACAGCCTTCACAGCAATAGCCAGTGGAATCGGTTTACAGTTAAACGAGTTCGCCTCTCTAATAGGCTCCATTGCTCTTTATCTAAGCATAAACTCGACCATAATCGCGACTCAAATAGAGTTATTCGAGAAAGGGGATGGCGTCTGCCTACATAAGGGTCCTCTTCCGTGGCCTTTCCCGGTGAGAGTTGGCCCCTTTTTAGTGGATATCCCAGTGGTAGTAAGTACAAGATTACCCGTTTCAGAATAATTTCCTCTATTTTCACCACTATTTTAGGGAACGGTTCATAAAGCTATACATATTATTAAAATAGATAGTTTATATGACACAGCAGGAAAAAAGCCCTGAAAATTTAATACAGTTCATAGTAATGATACTAAAGGCTTACATTACGGGTATTCCCGGGATTATTAAATGGATGATCATATCCGCTGTGATCTCAGGGGTTCTGGCTAACGCGATTCATTTCTACCTCTTGGGCTGGGTAAATGATGGCTGGAATTACGGGGGGAATCCATGGCTTGACCCAATAATATTCATTACAGGTCAGGAAGCCAGTCCCAAGGTTATGTTGTTCTACTTTATGGCCACATACTTATTCTGGTGGCTCATAGGTATGTTCCGCAGTCGGGGCATAGGGAGGACCGTATCAATGATAGCTTCCACCCCCATATGGATCGTTAAGAGCATGACCTCCATCGGTTTTGGGGTTTTTCCCATGATCATGGGGGGTCTCGCAGTCAGTTTTATTCTAGGTTTAATCCTCCTATCCGGACCATCCGCCATCACTATGTTCCTCATGATGATAACGGTATTGATCTCACAGGAAGAGAGTCTAATCGTGATGGGACTTCAACTGGGCTTCAAGGATGTCGCGGGTCTAGTAAAGGGAGATGAACCAGCAGGAGTGCCATCTCCCCATATGCCTGCGGTTGCTATTATTGGAGCTGCTATTGGGTTCGGTTATATGGCTTTCTTCAACACTGATCCCATTGTTATCAGTGGGATAGTTGTTCTATGCATTGCTGGACTCATCTTTATGTTCATGAAAAAAAGGAAGAGCCAGAATGTGGCTGTGTACGCCACTCTGCTATTCCTAATCTCAGCGACCATATTACTCACTCCAACAGTATTGGCTGATGACGGAGGAATCAAAGAAAATGGTGGATGGAGCAGCCTACCAAACAATACATGGCTAATAAAAGAATTAATCAGAAGAGGCTACCCCGCCACTGCAGCAGCCGTAGTAGCTGCTTCATGGATATCCGGATTATTCTCAAAACCAGTCCTAAGTAAGGTAAAGCCTCTAGGGGAAGGCTATGTAGAGAAGAAATACGGGGATATTCATAAAGACGATAAAAAGATCAATACCTGGAAGTATACCAAAGACCCAAATGGTAACTTCGTGGATGGTTCTGGTCAGAGATATAAACGCGTTGAAGCCAAGGGTTTACCCGAGGCCATAGTTGATGCAGAGGATTCTCCGATGCTCGGTGAAAAGGTTCGAATATGGACTCAGGAACCTCCCGCCGATACTAATCTGCAGGATAATATTGTGGATGAAATCAGCGAACTGGATGATTTTTATACTGATAAATTACATCCAGACAACTGGAAAAACCTGAAACCGGGACAGAGAGGGGTTGTCATGCAAGAAATTAATAAGATACTACAGAAAGAACTTGGTATCGAATATGAATTTAAGGTAACTAATAATAGCAATAAAGGTCTTGGCGGCAGTTATACTCCGGCTCATAAAAGGAAGAACCCTGATGGATCAGAAACTGATATCCCACGCACGATTAGAATAAACGCAAATGGAAACGCCTTTGATGATCCTCGTACAGCAATAAGAACATTGGTTCACGAGGCTCGTCATGCTTATCAAGACGTCCAGGCGGATCCTAAGGGGACGGATTACCAGCAGATGTGTAAATATAATAATAAACACTATAACGGGTCAAAAAAGGATTACGTTAGGTATGGAGAGCAGTTTATAGAACGTGACTCCAGAAACTTTGGTCATAATACAACCAATAGGCTGATCAATGAATTGAATCGTAAATGGGGGCACTAGGAGGAAGATACCATGAGTATAGACTTTAAGGACTGGAGATATATGGTCGATGAGATACAGAGGAGATACGGATTCGATGAAGAACATGCTGAAAACGCCACTAATAGACTCAACTACGTACCCGAGATCTTTAACGACTTCCTGACGTACCTACGTACAGGTGATATGCCCAATACAGAGAAAAGGGGACACACTTCACATGAACTAGTTGAAAAATATGATCTTCTACCCGTAGGTGCCTATCTAATGCTATTTGAGTTAGCAACCAATCCCCAAAAGGGGGAAGAGTACCTAACAAAGATACGTGAAGAGGGACACCACACACCAAAATATGATAAAGAAGGAAATCTCGTGGAGATAGAGTTCACAACGATAGAGACGGGGGATGAAGCTCAAACATGCCCCAAATGTGGTAAACCCGCCACATGGATTGAGCAATACCAACGCTGGTATTGCTACGAGTGCGAGGAGTATCTCTAATTTCTTGGAAAATGTGAAATAACCCCAACGGGGTTTCATAGGGTATTCAGTGACGAATATGGAAATACTACTAAGAGAAGCTAGACCAGAGGATAAGGAGAAAGTAATATGGGTGGAATCACTCTCCACACCTAACCTGAGTTATGTGCCTGAGGTATGGGACATGTTCATCAACGATGAGAAAGGAGACTGGAGCGTCGAGGAGGTAGACGGTGAGGTAGTAGCGTGTGGAAAATACAGTATACTTCCAGATGGCTCAGCTTGGCTGGAAACCTTAAGAGTCATACCAGAAAGACAAGGTTTAGGGTTAGGAAAACGTCTCTATGAACGCTGGCTGAAGCTCAGCGAGGAAAAAAATGTTGAATCTATGCGTATGTATACTGGGATTAAGAACGAGGTTTCAGCTGGTTTAGCACGCAGATATGGTTTGAGCCTTGCTGAAACATTCCACGGTGCCAAGAGGGTATGCGAACCCATAGAATTAGAGCTAGACACAGACTTCCAGAATATATCTGATCCTGATGTAGCTACCGAGTTATTGATGCCATTAGCGAAGAAATGGGGTGATTGGATGGTTATGAACCGTACATTCTACAAGTGGAGTCCAGAACTATGTGAATGGCTGGTAGAAAATGATATGGTGTACAAGGATAACGTAACTGGAAGCCTTATCGTGATGGGCGCCCGATTTATGGAGGATAAACAGCTTCACATAGGTTTATTTGAAGGCGACCCGGAAAAATGTCTAGAATTCGCACAGATAAAGGGCTCAGTCAAGGGCGTTAAAACAATGCATTGTCTCTACCCTGAGGAACAAACATGGATTGAGAATGAATTACTTGACTATGGGTTTGAGATGGAGCCATCCGCCTTCATCGTAATGGAGATAAATCTATAATCCAGCCCTTTATCCGAAAATATTATACTGTTAATATATGATAACAAAATGGGATGGAGGAAAAGAAATACACCCTTAATGATGGTAGAGAGATAGAACTTAGACCTATCCAAATAATAGACCGGGAACAACTAATTCAATTCTATCAAGAAATACCTAGTCACACTCAAACTCTATCTCCAGATCTAATTGATTTACGATTTAGATACCCCCTATACTATATCGGATTAGTTACAATACACGAAAATCAACTTGTAGGATATGGTGAGATCGAGGAAACCCCGGAACAAGATAGAGGCGAGTTAATAATTCACATCCATCCAGATTATCAAGGTCTCGGTCTTGGCACAGCAATGATGATAATGCTCCTTAACGAAGCAAACTCCACGGATTTATCCCATATCAACCTCAAGGTGGCCGCAGGTAATCTACGTGCCTTAAGGTTATTCAGAAAATTCGGGTTTAAAGAGGAGAGCACTGAGAAGGAAGTAATTGATGGGAAAAAATTTGAGATACTGTATATGAATAAAACGCTTGTAGAGTAATTACTTGAGTCTAGTGTTCAAGACTACTGCAGTTATTATTATACCTGCAGATACCAAATTAATGTATGTCACAGGGTCTCCAAGTATGAGATAGGAGAATATTAAGACAAATAATGGCACTAGATTGATGAATAAGCTCGTCTTGTTTACCCCTATCTTGCTGATGGTAACCTGTTGTATTAGATAACCGAGTACAGATGAGAACAACGCCATAAAGAAAATTGCAATCCATGCCTCCAATGAATAAGAAAACACGGATCCCAGAACATTCTCCATGAGCATTAATGGCGTGATCTGGATTAACCCAAATAAGAAAACATAAGCTGTAACAAGTAATGGAGAGTACTTTCCTGTCGCCTTCTTGCTATAAACACCGTAAATTGAGAAACTGATCATCGCCAAGACCATTATCAGATCCCCTTTGTTGAAGCTTAAATTCAATAATACGTACTTGTCTCCACCTGTTACTGTTAATAACACTCCAGTTAATGCTAGGAAGATTAATCCTACTTTTTTAACGCTCAGCCTCTCCTCGGTGAGAAATATGGCTATCACTGAAGATGTTAATGGATTTAATGCATTGATGGTGGAGGAGTTAGCCGCAGATGTATACATAAGACTGGTGAACTGAAAGGAAAAGTAACCGGATACACCTAGGAATCCCAGTGCAAAGAGAAGAGGTACATCCCTTTTATCAGGAACCCTTACACTATCCCTACTCCACATATATGGCAGTATAACGGCTGTAGCTATCAAGAACCTGAAGAAAGTTAAGGTCATAGGAGGGAACTCCCTCAACGCTATCTTACCGGCGACAAATGAGCCGCCCCAGAAAGAGGTGGTAAGCACCATTAGAATATATGTGATAGAGTCAGGGCCTTCTTTCGACATGCCCAAGAGGATATATCAAATGCATTAAAAGATTGTTAAAAGGTATAGAGATTTATACATGCTCTTTAGTTGTCTCTCTCTCATGGTACTTATACTAGGAATAGTTGGAAGCCCTAGAAAGAATGGGAACACAGAACTAGTGATAAAAAACGCGTTAAAGGCAGCTGAGAGTGTGGGAGCAAAGACAGAGATACTGCTTCTCGCAGAGAATAAGGTTGAGCCATGCATGGCTTGTGGAACCTGTGGAGATACCGGGGAATGCATAATTGATGATGACTTCAAACAGGTCTTTAACCAGATGGCTAGTGCTGATGCGTTAATCATGGCCAGCCCTAGCTACTTTGAGTCCATGACGCCTCAGATGAAAGCACTCATAGATCGAACAGGGTATTATAACAGCAGTGCAAAGGGTAGAACAGTTTTTGACGGTAAAGTAGCGGGAGCCATTAGCGTCGCTCGTAGAACGGGTCTGGCGAATGTATGGACCCAGCAGTTATTGTTTATACTCTCCCAGAAGATGATAGTACCCGGTATAACCAGCTACGCGAACGCCGTGGGTAGTGAACCGGGAGACGTATTAGAAGACGAAGAGGGCATGCGAACCTCAAGAGAACTTGGAATAGCGGTTGCAGAACTAGCCATGAAGCTGCAAGAGTAGTTTCTCGTTTATCTTAAAAATGTAGTTTGATCTACATATGGGTGCATGAAATGGTTGATAGATATTATCCCCCACCGGAATCAGAGGGAGGGTGGCGAATTGCTGATCCTAGCTCACTTGGGGTAAAAAAGTCTAAACTAGAAGAAGCTGTTCAGTATCACGATCAAAAAGAATATACGCGTAGCCATGGAGGGGCCCTATTAGTGATTCATAAGGGGCATCTTATCGCTGAGAGCTATGTAACGGGTTCAGAGGGCGGACCCCAACCATGGACAAGGGGCTCTTGTAACGATGTTAAATCATCAACAAAATCAATATTCGGAACAGCGGTTGGCGTCTTCCTTGAAGAGTACCGGGATAAAGTTAATCTTGATACGTTTCTCGTCGGCTCAAGTAGAGAGAATTCCTTGATTCCACAGATATGGGATCAGCCTATAACAGATCCTAGGAAAAAACAGATCAAATTAAAACACGTCTTATCCATGACCTCGGGTCATGAATCACCCGAACCATGGCTCGCCCCAAGTAAACGGCGTCATTTCCCGGGATATTCAGGGGCTTATCAGATGTATGAGTACTGTTTCGGGTGGTGGCACTTTCAGGACATAGCAGCACATCATACACTGCTATTTAATCCTGGACACGGTTTCAATTACAGTAACTTTGGTTTAGAGCAGATGGCTCTGGCTATGAGAAATATCTCAGGAGAGATGATGGGACCTTATTTGTATGATCGAGTACTTGGTAAGATAGGTATGCCACAGGGTATCAGGGATAACGCTTACCGTGATATGGTGTATAATGATCCCCGTGAACTGAATTTCTCCAGTGAACCGGGGTGGGGTGTAGGCGGAAGCACAGGTTGCAATGCCTATGGTGCAGACAGAAGTGAGAGCCCGTATGGCTACAACACTATAGTTGGCAGTACTTTCCGGTGTTCTGCCAGAGACTTCGCCAGACTAGCATATCTCTGGCTAAGGAAAGGAAGATGGAATGATGAACGACTGGTACCAGAAAAGTGGATTAAAGAAGCCACCAGCAGATTCAAGCAGAATACAGGGAAAACACACAACTATGGATACACTTTCTGGATCCATGACGAGTGGGATAATGTACCTCATGACACATATGCTTCACGGGGACACAATATCAACGACTCTTATATCATCCCCAGTTTGGATCTCGTAATAGTACGACAGGGAAACGAGAACCCACCGAGAGATAAGAGAAACCGTTTCGTTGAGACACTTGTAGAGAAGATTGTTGAAGCGATAGAGTAGTCAGTGTTATAATCTTCTCCTCATTTCACTCTATGGATTATTTTGTGTATACTGGTTGAGGGTTTAAGGAAGCTGGTGGAGGACTCCAGGTATTAGTGTTGATTAAAGGGGAAGGAGCCGCCCATATTGGGGAAAAAATGATAGAAGTTTCAGCTGGAGAAGCGATTTACATACCAGCGAATACAATTAACAAAATTATTACAGAAGAGAATGGAGTTAATCTGGATTGCTTGGAAAACACCTTTGTTTTAGACCATTAAAAAGATGAGAAAACTATTATCTATGTTTTTTTTAAAGTTGATATTATTTGATCGCCTATCCTATTCGATGCTTTCAACATCTCATCTGAGACCCCACCGATTTTCAGATATTTAGGTTCCACAACCACTAGACGGGATTTTGTACCAACCTGAGTATTAAGATAATGAGATAGCGTGGTAAGAGGAGATTCATGTAGAGAATCCTCACTATCATCTATATTCAGTATTCGGATCTCGCCAGGTTTGCCACCAAATTTTGAAGCTAAAATAAAGACCACCTCACGGGGGTTATAACTCTCAATGTTTTTCAAACAGTTTTCAGGCCGTGTATCGGTCCATATCGCAGCGACCTCACTGATATCTGCTTGCGTAATTTTTTCTATTATTCTCTTTACCCCCGCCTCATCTCCTCTTATCTCACTACCAACACCCACGAACATCATCTTACCTTTTGCATTTGATAACATCTTATCCAATTCATTAACACCCATTTATATCCCGGATATAGTTATCATCCTTAAAATATAAACTAAAAACGTTTTTTCGTTAAAACGGAGATTCTTGTCTATAAAATTATCCGGTTAGTTAGATATAAAAAAATAGAGATGTTTAAACTGTTTCTTGAGACTTCAGTTCTTCTAGACGTTTCCTGATTGCTGCCAGTTCTTGCTCTAGGTAGTTCATCTGGTCTTCAAGGTATGCCCGTTCATCGGGAACTGCATAGGGGGTTGATGGCACCGTTGTTGTGTCTCCTGTTGATGGTCTGATATATGTTCCAGTGTAGCTTGGATTTGCCCACCACCATCGGGGTAGCCATGGGAACCTAGTGCACCTGTAAGGATCCCCATAGTATCCCCGTCCATAGCCTCTTCCGTAGCCGAGACCAAATCCGCGTCCGAATCCGAAGCCTCTTCCGTAACCTCTGTATCCTCCTCTAAACCCCATTTTTATTCACCTTTTCTGTGTTTATGCACAGAACACATTTTGTGTTTATGCACGGAAATATATAAGTATTGTGCAATCGCACATAATGGTTATTTTTTGATGAAATAATCCATAATAAAACCGTAGGATGGAAATAAGAGGAAAAAACATAGCAATCCTACCCCTGCTATTCATAGCCTTAACAATTTTACTGGATATTAAAATGATGAAAATCGAGCATGGTATCATCTTCACATCTTTCGCAGCCACAGCTTTCATAATATACCTAGCTGAAGATGCAAATAACTCTAGTTTTGTATACGCTCACCTAATAGGCCTAATATGTGGACTAATATTGAGCTACATAGGTAACTCATTAACGATAAGCACAACATTCACAGCAGCTATAGGCGTAACTTTCTCAAGTTTACTGATGAAGACCTATGGTGTTGAATACCCACCTGCCAATGGTACATGCCTAGGCGCCTTACTAAACGGATGTAACATAAGTGTACTGTCATCTATTTTTATCACTCTTTTCTTAGTATATCTATTGAAAGAAATCTATGTTTTCATTAAAAATCATCGACCCCCAATATTCTGACCTCCCATACTTTATATTAACTAAATTATTTGAGAATGCAAACTATGCCACTAATTGATTCGCTGAATAAAGCAAGTGAAAATCTAACTGATCAACACAGAGAAAACGATAACAATAGATTATTTAGGTTTCCAGATGAGGGAAATCTCTTAGTATTAGGCGATATACATGGAAACTACCACGTAATGAATAACATATTCAAAAAATATGATATAGAAAAAAGGATGGATAATCCTGAGAATTATCTACTTTTTCTTGGTGATCTTATAGACAGGGGGAGAAATCAAGTGAGAGTACTTGAGAAAATAGCTAAACTGATTATTGATCACCCTAAACAGATAATTGTTTTAAGAGGGAATCATGAAGGACCAGATGATGTTCCAGCCTCCCCAAGTACACTCATGATGGAGATTGTAAAGAAGCATAATGAACCTGAAAAAGCAATGCAGGCCTTTAAACAGTTTAAATCACTCCTTTATAACGCAGCTATTATCCCAGAATACGCTTTTTTAGTCCATGGATACATACCAACCAAAACCAAGAGCCTTGATGACATAGCCGATGCCCATAAAAACCATCCAGCCGACAACACACTAATCGAACTACTCTGGAATGACCCTGGGAGTTACCTAGGGGATAAACCCAGTTTTCGAGGAGTTGGCCATTATGTCGGTGAAAAAACAAGAGAAGAGTTTCTTGATTTTCATGGCCTAGACTGGGTTATTCGCGGCCATGAAAGAGTAAGAAAAGGTTACCGGGTTACAGGTCAAACTTTTACCCTGCACACCACGGGTAATAGGATAAACCCATATCTTATAATTGATCTGAATGAACCTCGAAATCCCATGGAACACCTAGAATTCCTAAACTAGCCTTCTTAAAGGAGAGATGCTTAGCATGTTAAATATGAAGTTTTATTAAACTGAATATGAGTTTAAATGTATGCCACTTAGTATGGATCTATCATCAAGAGGCTTTGAGATGTTTTTCAAGCCTTGGCAGGTAATATCTATAAAACACCTTTTATCAATCCGCCCAGAAGGTGCAAATAGTCGAGAAGTATGGGAATATGTCAATAGTAAGACCAAGATTAGTAGAGCTAGCATAATCAATTATCTAAACGATATGGTTGATGAGGATATCCTTTCTTATACAGAAAAGACAGGGAAAGGAGGTTATCACAGAGTATATGTGATTAAATTCGATGAGGGGGGGCTAAAAGAGTACCTCGCCAAGGAAATAATTACAAAGCTTCTCGATGAATACTCAGATGAAACGGATAAGACCATCAAGAATGTAAATATGTAACCTTGTTTCTCTTTTCCTTTTTCTAATCTTTTAGATTGTATTGAGAACAAACAGGTAAAATCTTTTTAACAGGGCATAATATCTCATAGTTGGCGGTACGGTGCCAAAACAATATTTAGTATCTGAATCCGTGCTTCTGCCATACCGGAGGCACGCATAGGCCCCCTCTTTATTTAACTAAAAAGTAATTCTAACTGAGTTTTTTCTTTGTTTACTTGTTTCATCGACGAAGGGATAAATGTCAAGGTTTTATGGTTCTTGATTTTATGGATAGGACAATATACATCGAGCATAATTGACGTGTTTATTCTATGATGCAGATAAAACCGAGTATTTAATATACTTACTAGATTACTTTGAGGTGTCATTATTGAACACTAAAAAGTTGACTCTGATTGCATTAATGGCCTCGGCGTATGCTGCTCTAAGTTTACTTCCAGGCATTCCAATGATAGGGGCTGATGGTTCCACCATTGACCTTGTGAGGATGCTTGAAATAGGATATGGATTAATTCTAGGCCCTGTTTATGGCCCAGCAGCAGCATTCATCGGAGCATTTATCGGTAAAAGCCTACAGGGAGGAGGCTTCGGTATCTTTTTCACTCCTCTCGCAGCGATCTCATCCTTGGTTGCTGCGTTACTAGGTCGGGAAAAGGGGCGTTACTGGTGGATAGCGGCTGGAATATTAGGTGCATTGATAGCTGGATGGTATCTATTTGATGTTGGACGAACCATCTGGTATTTCCCCGTGATGCATTTATTTGCCCTACTTTTACTGGTTTTCTCAAGAAGTAAAATAAGTAAGTGGATTTCTTCAAGGAATAAACGAATCATGAGTATTGGGGTATTTATATGCAGCTTTATTTCAACGGTAGCTGGGCATATGTTAGGTAACTTGATTTTTATCTTAATGTTGTCCCCTGAATCAGGTTTATTCGTAACCATACTAGCGGTGTCATTCATTGAACGCTTAGGGATAACCATCGGAGCAACCTTTTTTGGAGTTAGCCTTCTAGTAGCTGTACGTGAGTTATACCCGGAATTATTAGATTAAGATACCCAGTATTCCCTTGCTTCCCCGATTAAAAACACTGAACCAGTTACAAGTATTACTTGGCCCTGTGTACTGTTCTCCTTGGCGTATTCTATTGCTCGATTTACAGGTTTAATTATCCTTGTAGGGATTCCTGTGGTTGACGCAATTTTTTCTAGATTCTTTGCTCTCGCTGTTCTATTTTTTATTCGGTGCTCTGTTATGATGAATTGATAGGTGATCTCTGCGAGGTTTTTAATCATCTTATCATGGGCTTTATCGCTTGATATTCCGAGAATAGTGATGATTTCTTTTTTAGGGTAGAATTTTTTTACCGTGTCAACCAATACTTCAATGGCTTCAGCGTCTTTTGCACCATCAAGTATTATGGTTGGCTCCTTTTCTATTATTTCAAATCGCCCAGGCCAACTCACCGTGGTAAACCCCTCTCGGATATCTTCTTGAGTTATTTCGTACTCATTCTCTAGTGACTCTACAGCCGCTATGGCGCATGTTGCATTTCTTAACTGGTGCAGACCAAGCAATGGGATAGTTAGATCATTCATTAATCGTTTAGGGGTTTTAAGGGTAAATACTTGTCCCTCTAGGGTACTGGTTTCTAAGGTAACAAGGTAGTCTTTGTCTATTTGGACGAATTTACTCTGGAATTCCACTGCCTTTTTTTGGAGCAGGGAAACGATACTAGGTTTGGTCTCAGCAGTTATTAACACGGATCTTGGTCGTAGGATCCCAGCCTTATTTTCGGCTATTTCCTCCAGGGTCTCTCCAAGCCACTGGGTGTGTTCAAGGCTGATGTTTGTGACTATCGAGACCTTATTGTTAATTACATTGGTGGCATCAAGTTTTCCACCCATTCCTACTTCTATTACAGCCACTTGGACGTTTTCTTCTTGGAAGTATTTGTATGCTAGAGCAACGAGTATTTCAAAATATGTGGGGTGTCTTGTTCCCTGTTTGGTTAATGAAGCTATTTTATTTTTAATTTCCCCAAGGCATCTGTCCATTGTTTTTCCAGATATTTCCTCTCCGTTAACCTTGATGCTCTCAGTAACTCGGCTAAGATGTGGCGAGGTAAACATACCAACGTTGTATCCAGCCGCATCTAGTATTGAAGCCGTAATTGCCGTTGTACTGCCTTTCCCGTTAGTGCCAGTGACTTGAATGGAATCAAAACTATCCTGAGGGTTCCCCATTGTGTTTAGCAGCTGTCTTATTGGACCTAGGCCTGGTTTTGAACCGTATTGCTTTGTTTTCTCAAACCACTCTAGATTGGATAATCCTTGATTCATGTAGAACAAGAAGACACTGTTGTTTAATATCCTTCTTAATCCACAATAATTAATCCAGTTAAAAGAAATAGAATCTCCCCAAGGATTAGATATTTACATAAAAACCCCTCAGGCTATTTGCTCTGCAACTTGTTAATAGATAACCCTGTTCGTTTATATGGCTAAATCTAGGAACGACTTACAGGACCCTATCTAGTTAGGTTTCTACTTTGGTTTATATCTCTTACATTTTTCCCATGGGACAGTGGGAGAGAGCCCTGGGGCTGGCATATTACATATATCACCATTTACATCGGTTTCACTTGGTTTGTTAAAATCAAGTTCTACCTTGGTTGATACGGCGGTACAGTATACGCCTTCATCTGTTTCCTCAAGCCATGGACACACCATAACTATCAATGAACACTATACATTTGGGTTTTATATGGGTATTGCTAATAATAGTTTCCACCATATAATGCACGTTTTTAGCATCATAACGTTCTCTTACGTATTCCCAAATTCTTCAGGACCGAGTTTTTGGTTCGCATATTAGTTCCCACTGTTTTGCACGCGATCAACTACCTTTAGAAGCTCGGAAATATCAAATGGTTTGTTAATATACGCATCCGCACCAGCTTCTTCAATATACTTCTTATCTATCTCACGGTCAAGTGCACTTATTACAACAATAGGGGTTTGTTCTAAATCTCTTCTATTTTTTAATAAACGACATACTTCCAATCCACTGATACCGGGCATCACTATGTCCAAGATTATTATGTCTGGCTGGTGACGAACTGCAGAGGTTAGGGCGTCTTCGCCACTCTTGGCTGTAAAGACCTCATACCCGTTTCCTACAAGTATGGTTTTAACTAAATTTAGTATGTCCTCTTCGTCGTCCACTACCAGTACTTTGTTCAAGAGCTTTAACCTATTGTTGTATCGATTCTATTTTTACTCGTCGTTTATTATTAAAAGGGTTGAGGCACTATTCAGCCTTCTCCTCTCCGATCATTAAATCTATCTATGTCACATTGTATATGAGGGGCTAAATTTCTTGTCGACCTCGCTCTGGAAGCAGCTTATCTCACTTAAAGAAATTCTCAGAACAGCCCAGATAAGCACGCATTCATCGTATAAAGACGGTATGGCGCCCTTTTCCCGAACATTAAATTATATACAAACCCTAAAAAAACATAAAGATTCAGAGAAAAATAGATAAAAATTTAACCTAATAAAAATACAGCCGGAAATATGGTTAGAGATATTAACGAATCTCCATTTCTATATAAACCTCGTTAGGTACACGTATCCTCATAATACTACGCATAACCCTATCCCGAGCGTCGATCTCAATTAAACGCTTATGAACACGCATCTCATACCTGTCCCATGTCGGGCTGCCATCCCCACAAGGAGTCCTACGAGTAGGCACCACAAGTTTCTTAGTCGGTAGCGGTATTGGGCCCACTAGTTTAACGCCTATTCTCTTCGCTATCTCCTTTATCTCCTCACAGACATCTTGTAGTTTGTCAATTTCAGTACTTGTTAGTTTAATCCTTGCACGTCTAGCCATCTTATTCCCCGTGTTTACCTGATATTTAGAACTTAAATCTTTCTTAAAAAAGGATTGGAAGGAGCCTTACTCCTCGACTTCTAGGACTACACCGGCGCCAATAGTGGTGCCCATGTCACGAAGAGCGAACCTACCTAGCTGTGGGAAGTCCTTGAATACCTCCATAGCAGTTGGCATCAGTGGCACCAGCCTCACGACTGCTGCTTCACCTGTCCTTAGGTAAGCTGGGTTCTCTTCAACTACTTGACCTGATCTTGGGTCCAGCTTGGATATTAGCTTGTCAAATCTTACAGCTACCTGCGCAGTATGTAAGTGTAGTACAGGGGTATATCCTTCACCTACCGCAGTTGGGTGGTTAATGATGAAGATCCTGCCCTTGAACGCTTTTGCAACTTTGCATGGATTGTTTGGACGGCTGGCTACCTCTCCACGCCTTAGTTTGTCCTTGGGTACGCCTTTGACGTTGAAGCCAATGTTGTCCCCTGGACCAGCTTTATCGATCTTTGTGTAGTGGGTCTCAATACTGTTAACTTTTCCCTCTAAACCGCTTGGCATGAATAATAGATCATCACCTGGCTTGAGTTCACCGGTCTCAACTTTGCCGACTGGTGTGGTTCCAACGCCTTTGATACTGTAAACCTCTTGGATAGGTATCCTTAATGGCCTATCAGTTGGCTTTGGAGGTAGCTCGAACTCGTCGAGTGCCTCTAATAGAGTTGGACCATCATACCATGGCATGTTCTCGCTCTCGTGAACCAAGTTATCTCCGGTCCAGCCGCTTGTAGGAACAAATCTTAGTTTTGATACATCGTAGCCGACCATTTTTAATAGTCTACTAACTCCGTCCTTGACTTCCTCGTATCTAGTCTCACTCCAGTTAACGCTTGGGTCGTCCATCTTGTTCACTGCAACGACCATCTGGTCAACTCCAAGAGTCTTAGCTAGGAACGCATGCTCACGCGTTTGACCGCCTGGGTTAGTTCCAGCCTCGTATTCTCCCCTCTTAGCGGAGATCATTAAGATGGATCCATCTGCTTGGCTTGCGCCAGTTACCATGTTCTTTACGAAGTCCCTGTGGCCAGGGGCGTCAATTAC
>CAZAQI010000022.1:0-575 GCA_964487465.1 uncultured Candidatus Bathyarchaeia archaeon | reverse complement strand
CGTTCTTTTTAGTCTCTAGCTCATAGAACGCAAGGTCTATAGTGACACCACGTTCACGCTCTTCTTTTAGTTTGTCGAGTACCCAGGCGTACTTGAAAGATTCTTTTCCTAGTGCTTTTGCTTCTTCTTCAAAGTCCTTCAAGGTCTTCTCTGGGATTGCTCCTGCATCGTAGAACAGGTGTCCAATACTTGTGGACTTGCCGTGGTCTACGTGACCAATTATGATTAGGTTAATGTGAGGTTTTTCCCTCTTGCTCATTTCTGAATTCTCCTACACCATCAATCAAGATGCAGAATAAAAATGTTAAGGTCATAGTAAATACTAAAATCTGTAGTAATAAAAAACAGCGGCAAAGCATTTACTCTAAAGTGAACCCCGAAATTAGTAACCTTTAATATAGTTGTATGTATCGGAAGGGAGGAGAATCAAATGGCAAACGGATTATATGCTGCCCGCAGGATCCGCCAAGTACGGAAAAAGATGCGGTACAAGAGCAAGGACTATGTCCTGCGTCTTAAGAGAAGAGAAGAGAAGATTGATCTTTTGGAGGGTGCGCCTATGGGTAGAGGAATCG
>CAZAQI010000021.1:0-21321 GCA_964487465.1 uncultured Candidatus Bathyarchaeia archaeon | reverse complement strand
TTGTGTTACTGGAAGAAATACTATTGAATTTTTAGTGAAACCTATTTCCTACCAAGTACCAGATAAAACAATACATAAAAAAAGAAAAACCCTTTATATAGAGTTAACGCTTAAAAAAATGTAGAGATCAAATGAAGAGCTATATTAAACTCTATGGACCACCTGTACTCAAAGCTATTGAAGCACTTGAAAAAATGTCCATTGATATGCCCAAAGTATGCATAATGGACCCCTTCCTAATGGTTCAACCAGACGTAATGTATCGAGATGAAGGACATGGGAGACTGGATAGGATTGTACCTGGAGGCGTCTATGACTATTTCAAAGGATATGGCGAGATCACCAAGGAAAGATGCAATACCATAATAAGTAAAAAAGGCGACCAACTAGGAGAATACGACTTCTTCTTCGAGTGGATGAAAAAACCATCCATGGAAGAACTACGAAAACTAGTAGCCAAAATAGATGAAGAACTAGAACCCCTAGGAATAAGATATAGCATAGTAACAAAATAAATCCACAATACTGTCATACAGGAAAAATACTTAACCCAGCCCATACTATATCTTCTAAACTGGATCAGGTATCATCCTTCCGAATCTCCCCTGATCCAGTATTTTAAAACCAAATAACCTAAAAAATCTTTAATTTAACTAAACAATAATATAACCATGAAACAACTCCTAGAAGACATAAGAGTCATAGATATGACCCACGTCTGGTTCGGTCCATGGTGCACACTCATGCTAGCGGAAATGGGCGCAGAAGTAATCAAAGTAGAACCCCCATGGGGATCACTAGGAAGGCTAAGCGAACACGGCCCCATGTACGGAGGCGCAAGCCCCACATTCCACCACCTCAACCTCAACAAAAAAGACTTATCCGTCAACCTAAAAGACCCACGGGGAAAAGAAATCCTCCTAAAATTAGTAGAGAAAACCGACGTCATAGTCAACAACTATGTACCAGGAACCATGGACCGAATGGGTTTCGGCTACGAAACATTACAAGAGCATAAACCTGACATCATATACGCCGCCCTATCCGGCTTCGGGGAAACAGGACCCTACTCCCAGAGACCCAGCTATGCAATGATAGCAGAATCATACACAGGCTTCACCCGCCAACAAGGAGATAACGTAGACCCAGAAGGCCCCCCATACACCATGACAGGAGCCTTCGGCGACCTAGCCCCAGGAACCATGGCAGCCATGAGCATAATCGCAGCCCTAAGATACAGAGACAAAACAGGAAAAGGCCAAAAAATAGACGTAGCCCAAATAGACACCATGTTCGCATACAACGTCAACACAACCCACTACTTCCTCAGCGGAAAACATGAAAAAACACGCAGAGAAGAACAAGAAGAAATAAGAAAAAAATCAAACCAACAATCAATAGGCGGAATACACACCGTAAAAGATGGGCACATCTTCCTGATGGGTTACCGAGCAAAAGGAATGGATGCACTAAAAAAGAAACTAGACGTCGAAGAAGTAACCAAAGAAATGATCAAAGAACACGTAAAAGACATGCCCCGAGACGAAGCCGTATCCTTCTTCATAGAAATAGGGCTACCCGTAGCCCCAATAAACTATGCAAGCGACGCAACCCAAGACCCTCACATCATAGCCCGTGATATGATAAAAGAACTAGAACACCCCGCCCTAGGCCCAGTAAACGTAGTAAACTTCCCAGTAAAGTTCTCCGAGACCCCCGGAAAAGTACACAGCCCACCACCCCTACTAGGCGAACACAACGACCAGATACTAACAGAAATACTAGGCTACACCACGGAAGAAATAGAACCCCTATACAAGGAAGGCGTCTTGTCCAAGAACCTAAACGTATAACGTGAATAATATGCTATGGAAGAACCGAACCCAGGAAGAGATCGATAAAATCATAGAAAACGTAGCTGAAACAATAGTAGAACGAGACCTAGTAGAACCAGCAATCCTGTTCTTCCACAGCTATAAACCAATATCCCCACTAGGCGGCAGAATCGGCGGCATGACCTTCGCCTGGCTAATACCCTTCATGGGCCACATAGTAGACGACTACTTCGTAGTATTCAGAGAACCCGAGAACGTGGAAAAAGTAATCCAGCTAATAGAAGAGAAAAACCGGGAGAAAAAAGAAGAAAAAAAGAAGGGAAAGAATTAGGCCTGTCCTACAAGCATCTTAAGGAAAGTAATGATCATCTCCATGGCGCCTATGAAAAGGCTCTGGCTCCACATTACGTCTTGTGCGTAAAGTAAGCCGATGGAGACCATCAAAAATATCCTACCAAGCTTTAGAACATTAGACAAGGGTCCCTTGAACTCTATTGTGAATATCCAATAGCTTAAGGAGAGGAAGACTCCGATGAATAACAGTACACCATTCAACCCATACTTTATCGGTGCTTCAATAGTTGAAACAATTAATCCAATTATCTGAGCTGAGACAATAGTCGATAAGATGGCGCCGGTTCCCAATCCAATACTTAATGCATAAGCATAGCTGGAGATCCAGCCCCTATCCTTAGACAACCTAAAGTATAGAAGCAGTCCAATAAGCAAGGGAACAAGGTTCAGATACCTGCCCTGCTCAAATATGGGTGCTACACCAATATTGTAGAGGTTCTGCATCTTTACTAGGAAGAAGTGTACCGTGGATATCGCCAAAACTATTTGGGCGCTTATCCTACTGAAGACGTTTTGCTTATATAGGTAGCTCCAGGTAGCCAGCACCATAGCGAATTGTATGAATGCGTAGATGAAGTCAGTGTTTGACGCCACTATTCTTCAACCTCCTGTTTACTCATCAATTCACCCACGTTGCCCACGATCACTACCAGTACGAGGCCGATAACCCCAAGGTTCTTAGCGTCATTGTACCTTACACCGTCACCATAGTACCCGGTAATTATCTCCAATTCCCCACCCTGTGAAGCCCCACCAACATAGCCATAGATTGGCCCTACATCAGGGTCGTAGAAAGGCGGAACAAACGGGAGCAACCCCGTTGCAGTGCCCCAACAGACAATCTTTACGTCAAAGGGAACACCATATCTCCTGACCGCTGTCTCAGGGGACATTGCGATTAAGAGATCAATATCCTCAGCAGTCTCTATATCCTGCATAATATCGATTTCATCGAGAGGCGTGTTGTACATATCCTTCGAGAATACGCTTCGTATCCGCTCCGTGAATGAAACCTCCACAGCCTCAGTTATGTCGATATACGGGAAGAACATATAGTCTTCACCATATGTCTTACCATACGTTGTCTCTGCCCCGAGGTCCTCAAAGTGACCCTCTAAAACAATAGGTGAATCAACGTGGGTGTTTAAGACAAGAAGCTTTACGTCTTTATCCAACAATATCTTCCATGTGGTAAGATAGATGGGTTCAACATCCGGGAGCATCGTAGCATAACCAGAGAAATACACCAAAACAGTACTTCCTGGCTCAAGCTCTTCCAATGTCCTTGCATAGTTTTTAACGTTACCACCAACCTGCATGGGAACACCTACGGGGTAAACTAGTGGAAAAAAGACAAGCAACGTCATTAACGCATAAATATAACGGTAATCTATGTTGCTCAATCTATAAAATATATCTTTCTCCGCCATTTAGCTAACCTCCACAGCCGTTCGCTCACGTCCAAGCATAGTTCTTATACCAATCAGTATAGAACCAAAGGCAGCAGCCATAACAGCCGCTGTTACCGCAGCTTTGTTAGGGTAGTCAAAGATCCATTCCCCCAAGGGTACAAGCCACGGGGCATAGTACGTGAAGATACTTGTGCTTCTCATAAGGTAGAGGAAACCTGATACCAGTAAAACAGTGGACTCAATAGACTTTACCCGAAGCATCCTGTAGGATGCAGACATCAAGTAAAGGAACATGAGCCCATAAAAAGCGGTACTCTGAGCTCTATAGAACCCCAGATACACGAATTGATACCAATCATTACTGGTGCCTCCTGGTAGAGCAAAAAATAATACAACCAGTAATAAACTGAAACCACAAAGTGTAGCAAAACTGAATTTCTGCGTAAGATCAGGTTTCTGTTTTAGTGCGTGATACTCACCTTGGAATAGATATATAACCCCCAGTCCCCAGCCCAACATGCTAATTATAGATGACCAAAACCCAGTCTCTGTCACTATGAACTTTATCGTCGGATGATCAATGAACCTGTAGAGGATCATCGGTATCGCCGTCACAATGATAATGAGCATAGGCAGGTCTCTTTTCAGGAAATTTGTTGCAGACATAATAATCACATCATCAATAAGCTGGTAAAATCAACTCCAATTGCTGTCAAGACTGCTCCGACAAGCATCAATCCTAGCGCAAGGAACTTCCATAGTTCCTCACTCGCCAATCCACTCATCAGCATCTTGTTCTGCCCAACCTGAGCTCCTGCTGCTAACAGATCTTCGCCAATGAACATATGATCACAGGCCATAGCGAACATGTAGCTGGCAGTCCATCTTGGAGTGCCTCCTACCGATATCGCGTTATGGATCTTTGCAGCCTCAAGTATTGGGAACTCGTAGGTAATTATGTGCCCTGCATGGACTAGTAACCCGACCCCATCTCTCGCAAAGCTCTCATACACTCCAGGTGAGAAGGCTGCTGTGAGCCACCCATAGTAGTGCATGTCTCCTCTCTGGAAGGCATCAGGTTTACCCGATTCAATGTAGGCCTCCCTTACGACGCCCTCGATTAATGGGATCGCCTCACCCTGGCTTGGCAGGTGGACTATGAGGCGTGTTCCATACTGTGCCGCTAGTTTACATGTGTGTCTCATAAGTGCTAGAGACGCGATTGTGGTGCTTACATACTGGTTTGTCATGGGGGCTCCGTCGCTCCCCATAGTATAGTGTACAGGTTTTCCCATCTCAAGGGATCGCCCTACACCTTCCTCTATTGCTAGTGTTGCGGGTATCGTCCTGATGAAAGGAAGAGGTTCATCTCTCTCAACCTTCTTCAGGTAATAGTATACCGTAGAAAACATTAGTATTAGCCATAGTAGTTCAACGACTCTATTAGAGTAAAATAAACTCATGGTTTGTCGCACTATTAATTTCGAGCTAAGAGTAAATAACATTTGCCTTAATTTTACTTCAAACTAGAAAACCTTATAGACTAATTTATTAACATTTAATGAAAAATGGTTTCTCCGGGAAATAAAAACCTGAATTATATTCTTGCAACCGATGTTGGCAGCACAACAACAAAAGCCAGATTCTTCCATAAACGTGACGGAGTATGGAGATTCTATGTAGCAGGAGAGGCACCTACAACCGTAGAGGCTCCATATGAAGATGTCACACTCGGCGTTACAAACGCGGTCCGAGAAGTAGAGGAATTAACAGGACATCAAATACTGGAGAAAGATGGCTCAGGCATCAAAGTACCCTTCGACGGTGAATCAGGAGTCGATCTATACTGCACAACCAGCAGCGCAGGCGGAGGCCTACAAATGATGGTAGGAGGCCTAGTTAAAACCATGACCGCAGAAAGCGCAAACCGAGCAGCATTAGGCGCCGGCTCAATTGTAATGGATATTCTAAGCGTAGATGATGGACGAGAAAACTATGAAAGGATAAAAAAAATCCGTAGCCTCCGCCCAGACATGATCTTACTGGCTGGCGGCACCGATGGCGGGGATATTCAACATGTCGTAGAATTAGCAGAGCTAATAAAATCAGCTAGACCCCAACCTAGATTAGGTATTGACTATAATCTACCCTTGGTATACGCTGGTAACAAGGACGCAAGAGAATATATCCGTGAACTAGCTGAGGATACTTTCGCTCTTAACATCGTGGATAACATCCGCCCCGTTCTAGAGATGGAGAACACGGACCCAGCGAGAAGAGCCATCCATGAATTATTCATGGAGCACGTCATGAGCCACGCGCCTGGATACACTCGGTTAATGAAATGGGCAAATATTGATATCATGCCCACCCCCGCCGCTGAAGGATTAGCCATACAACTAATCGCGGAAACCTATAAGAAAAACGCAATAGGCGTAGGCCTAGGCGGAGCAACCACCAATATATACAGCGTATTCGACGACCGGTTTGTTAGAAGTGTATCAGCAAACCTAGGTATGAGCTACAGTATAACTAACGTGGTTAAAGAAGCGGGAATAAAGAACATTATTCGATGGCTACCCTTCAATCTAGACGAACTAGACCTAAGAAACCGATTAATGAATAAGATGATCCGACCAACCACTATCCCCCAGACACTAGAAGAACTCATAATTGAACACGCCGTCGCGAGAGAAGCCCTAAGACTGGGATTAATACACCATAAAAGCATAGCTACACGTCTCAAAGGAGTAAAACAGATTCATGATGATATGGGTTGGATGTTCAAACAGGAACAAAGCGCCACATACATCGATATGATGAAAATAGGAATAATAGCGGGCACCGGAGGCCTCCTAAGCCACGCACCCAATAGAGCTCAAAGCGGATTAATATTAATCGATGCATTCCAACCTGAGGGAATAACCTGGATATTCCAAGACAGCGTCTTCATGATGCCACACCTAGGGCTACTAAGCACAGTTTATCCAGACGCCTCCTGGCAGATATTTGACAAAGACTGCCTTGTAAGAGTCGGTACCGTCGTAGCCCCCCGAGGCGTGGGAAAACTAGGTGAACATGTAATGGATGTGGACATAGTTATAGAGGGAGAAAAAACGCTAAGTGAGTCAATCAACTTTGGGGAAATAAAACAAATAGACCTACCGGTAAACAAAGAGGCAAAACTAAGTATAAAAACCGAGCGAGGATATGAGATCGACAGCGAAGGCATAAGAGAACTAGAAGGAAAGGCTATCGGAGGAGAGGTAGGACTCATCCTAGACGCTAGGGGTAGACCATTAACCCTCTTCCCCGAACAAGATCAAAGACTAAAACAAATAAAGCACTGGATAAAGGACATGAATCTATACGACCTGGATGAATTGGAGGCGATTTAATGACTGAAGAGAAATCGGATCAAGCGTTTGCATATACTCCTGGCTTAAAGATCAAGGAATCAACAAGTGTAGATAAGGAACGAATGCTACCCATTCGTGGCGAAGTACTCGTAGATATAGGGGAGACTGTTAAGGAGGATACCACCATAGCTCAAACCACTATTTCGGGTGATCCCTTAATAGTGGACGCCTCCACCAGACTTGGAATACTACCTGAGACCCTGCCAGAATGCGTTATGAAAAAAGTTGGAGAGGAGATCCAAGAAGGAGAAACCCTCTGTCAATACAAGATGTTATTCGGGTTGATTACACGTACAATTGATTGCCCTGTTAACGGGACATTAGAAGCCGTCTCAGATGTAACAGGTAGGATAATTATCAGAACCGAGCCCATACCTATCAGTCTATCCGCCTATATTCCAGGAAAAGTCGTTAATATAAAAAACTCTGAGGGAGCCACTATCCAGACAAACGCCGCATTCATTCAGGGAATATTCGGTATCGGTGGAGAGAAACACGGCGAGATCAAGGTCCTAGCAGAGAACCCGGATGACACTTTAACCCCGGATATGATCACGGAAGAACACGAAGGCTGTATCATCATAGGAGGGAGCCTTGTAACTATGCCCGCGATTGTAAGAGCAATTCAGATGGGAGTAGCTGGAATAGTATGTGGAGGAATAAACAGCACAGATCTCATAAAATTCCTAGGTAAAGAGATAGGTGTAGCCATAACAGGGGAAGAAACACTTGGTTTAACCCTGATTATAACCGAGGGATTTGGACCATTATCAATGCACAGTAAAACCTTTCAAATATTCAAGAGGTTCAACGGATACAATGCTTGCATCAACGGTGAAACCCAGATAAGAGCAGGTGTTATACGACCCGAGGTAATAATACCTCATAAACCCGATGAAACAGAAAAAAAGAAGGAACAACTATCAGAGGGGATGGTTTCAGGAACACCTATACGCATTATAAGAAACCCCTACTTTGGTGCTATTGGAAAAGTTGTAAGCCTGCCAGTAGAGTTGGTGGAACTAGAGTCTCACTCAAAAGTACGTGTACTTCAAGCCGAGCTGGAGAACGGTGAAACCGTTATCGTCCCAAGGGCTAACGTTGAGATTATTGAGGAGTAGCCTCCGGTTCCAATTTTTTACGAGGCGGCTCCTTAACCCCAACCCAGAATATTGACGCGGATATCAAACCCACTACCATTGATAACTGGAAAGGTAACTGGGGACTATAATTCTGCCAGAGCCACCCACCTATTATTGAACTCGGAGCAGCCACAATACCCGTCAAAGTACCTATGGTCCCCATGACAGTAGCCCTCTTCTCAGGAGGAACAATATCAGCTATCAAGGCATTCCATGAGGGTCCTCCAGCATACATGCCGCCACCACCAAGTGCCAGTCCCACACTGTTAATGACTCTCACAGTGAAATAGGGGGTAAAGCTACTGGTTATTGTCACCAAGCCCTGGGAAATAGGTGATACCACCCTCGAGAGCATAATAGCAGGCTTCCTCCCATATCTATCACTCAACATCCCCCCAGGTAACGCTAGGATCGAAGATATGGCGCCAATAGTGGTTGTCAGCAACCCTAACTGGGTATTACTAATCTTGATTACCTCAATAGCGTAAAGGGATGTAAAATCCATCACTATCCTACCGCTAAAACTACCTATAATCGCCACCAACATCATAACTTTGATCGGCCTAGGAAAGTCACTCAATGAACCCAAGACCGGTCTCCTCATAGTGCCCGTCTTAACCTCAACCGTCTCCTTAAGTATACGCCACCTTACAATAGTCATAATCACTGATACCATGAACTGAAATACTAGGAATAACCTTAAACCACGTCGATAACCATAGGCATCCATGATAATACCCCCTATGATGGGTGAAAAGCTTCTAGGTATGGATGTAATCATATTATATGCACCATACCCTGCACCTCTTCTCTCCTCGGGCAGAGAGTCAGCTATTATGGCTGAGAAAGCCGGCATATAGAGACTCGCCATACCATTAAATATCACAGCAGGCACCACCCACTCCCAGCTGGGGGCAAAAAAATAGATTACTGGAGAGATGGTCCTGATGGCGGTTCCCAGAATTATTATCTTCCTACGCCCATATCTATCTGCAAGATAACCTCCAGGTAATTGAAAGATCAAGTTCTCAGCTGTCTGTATCATAGAGAGAAACCCGATTATAGTTACGCTGGCTCCTAGTTCCTCCTTAAGATATGGTGCCCAAAACGGGTACCACGCGTTATGTACAAGACTCCACATGGATGTGGTGAGTGCTATTGCCATTATGTTCTTGTTGGAAAATACGTCCCTAATAATCGAGCCATATTCACTATTTTTAAACAATTTTACTAATCATTACCTTAATTTGTGATGAATATAAATCAATTTGGATCAAAATACAATAACTCTCAAGCAAAGGACCCGGTTCCTGACGTTGTTAAGAATCTTGTCCCCCGACTCTACCCTACATAAACCACATGTTTCACGAGAACAGAATGAAATAAATGAACTCTGGAGATACCCAAACACATGTCTCACAATACAATCTACCCTTCACTACCCGAGACCCGAAATAACTTTGGTTTACTTGATGATAAAAAGGACATACCCGTAGCACTTGGATTCCCAAACTCGGATGCAAACTACCTAGTAACCGGAGACAAAGAACTATTCAGAAAGATACCAAACACCATAACCACAAAACGCATACTCGAAAAAACACTAGAATAACCAAAATCCTCAGACTCAACTAACATGTAATACAAATTATAACAGACCAAGAGAACATACTGATCACGATTAACTTTGGAAAATAATATTAGTCAATAATTTACTTGAACCAGGAACCTTGCAGCATCCAGAACCACTAATCCTAATACTAGGCACAGTAATCTCAGGCCTAAGCCTCATAACCGCATTACGTATGCTTTATCGAAAAAGGCTAATCGATGACACACCTACACTCAAAACAAGAGGCGTATTCATCGGACAAGCCGAGTTAAAGGGAACAGCAGAATCAAACCACCCCCTAACAAGCCACCTAACCGAAACCAGATGCGTCCAATACCAATGGAGCATCCACGAAAAATGGTCAAAACAAGTAACCGAGACATACACCGACTCAAATGGAAAAACAAGAACAAGAACCAAGACAAAATCTGGGTGGAAAACAATAGACCATGGCAGCGACTCAACCCGTTTCTACCTCAAAGACGAGACCGGGGTAATATGGATAGACCCCGAGAACGCAGAAATAACCGGGAAAACAGTCCTCAACACTAATGTAGGCAGAAACCACCCTCTATACTACCATAAAGCACCAAGACACCCAGTCAGCAACTCAGATCACAGGCGAAAATTCACTGAAACCCTTATCCCACTCCACGAAGAAATCTACATATTCGGCCAAACCCGTATGAGAAACGACGCCATAGCCGTAGAGGTCGTATACGACAGCGAAGAGCCTTTATACATCATATCAACCAAACCCGAGAAACATTTAAGCAATACATATGGACGAAGGTATCTTATCTACTTGGGACTAGGCTTAGCCCCGGCCCTACTGCTCCCCCAGCTCCTAACACCATCATTAACCCCTATACAACTACTTTCCTCAGTAACCTTCTACCTAACCACAGCAACACTAGGCTGGATATGGATCGTATATAATAGCCTAGTCACACTACAAAACAACGTGGATGAGGCTTGGTCACTGATAGACATTCAGTTAAAACGAAGAAGCAACCTTATACCCAACCTAGTGGAGATCGTGAAAGGTATCCAAAAACATGAAAAAAGAATCCACGAGGAACTAGCCAGACTACGAAGCCAAACCCATCTAGATCCTGATAAAAAACAAGCCCAGGGAGTAACTAAAGCTATCAATAAGATAACCGAAAAATACCCCGAACTTGTATCGGGAGAGCATTTCCTGAGTCTACAAAAATTACTAGAAGAGACAGAGCAACGCATCGCACTAGCCCGAGACTATTACAATGAGATGACTAAATTCTACAACACACGCCTAGAAACCGTACCAGACAAATATGTAGCCAGACTAGCCAGGCTAAAACAGAGATCTCTCCTAGAAGCGGAGGATTTTGAACGCGCCCCAGTAGACATCGATTTAGACCCCTCTTAATCACTCAAACAATAGTCCGAAAAATAAATTATCCAAACCGGCGTTTCCACCTACTCAATATTCTCATTATCAAAAAACCTCTCACCCCTAAATCGTCGAATAAGAATAACCGAAAACCCCGAATAGAATATCCATCAATAATATATTACTGATTAGAAGATTCAAAAATGAATCCCTCTCGTGCATATTTCTCATCTAATTTTGCTAGCCCATACGAGATCAGCGCTCCGACCATGAAGAGCACAGCTGAAACAGCAATCGTCCACCCGTGCAAACCGGTGGGAATTATCGCAATTGTTGACCCGACCACCACCCCAAGAATCAGGTGATACATGGTAGTATAGTGTTTATTGAAAACCAAAGTAATCAACTTTGCTAAAACAAGCACAATTAAAGCACCGCCTAGGGTCAGCGGTATGATCACAGCCAGATCGAGGTTCTGAATGCCGTTAGCCATAGGCTGATATAAACCCAGATAAATCAAGAAATTCGATGGACTCAATCCGGGAAGAACCACTCCAAGACCAATTAATATGCCGCTGATCACCCAATTAAAAAAAGACGGTGAAAGCTCTGCACCATGAAAATTTTCCATCCAGCCCATAAACAAAACTGTTGCAACCGCAATTATAACCAGCAAGCCCCAGTGGAAGGCTTTTCGTCCTTCCTTGCCGGAGGTTTTGAAGAGCGTAGGAAAAGTGCCGGTGATGAAACCAATAAACAGCATGGTGAATTCTGTGGGATAGTAAATGAAGGCGAAATCAATCACCGTAGAAAAAGCTACTACACCAATGATTCCGCCAATTCCAACCGGGAAGAAGAAGAGTGCATTTTTGATGAAGTTTTCACGTAAATTCCCTAGAAAACGCATGAGGGGCTCATAAATCCCAAATACTACTGCCATAATGCCCCCTGAAAACCCCGGTGTGATAAAACCAATTCCTAGAAAGACCCCTTTGATAACACGAATAACCCAGTCAAAAAGTGCATTTGTGTTTTCGTTTCTATTTGTTTCATGCATTTTTTTGTCTTCCTTTACTAAACTTTATGTTGATATTAGGCGACAGCCTTCGTATTATATTATTTTGATCCTTTCTGGTGATCCGAAGTCAAAGCTTGAATATTTTATAGGGTCTGTAATCAATCTTGCAGAATTTTTCACTGCGTGTTGTCTGTTCCTTTATTGGAGCACGCGTTTGAATATAATTTTAAACTACAATACTGAAATATGGGGAAAACATGAGCCAGCAGCACTGTAATATAGTGAAAACAGGTATAAAACAAACCAACAGTGTAAAAAAAGTAACTATCTCTTAAAAGAAATAGAACCCAGTTTGTAGATGTCTATAGTAGTTAAAAACTAGATTTTTATCATGACGTTTTCTCCATCAAATTTAGTGTCATAGGTCATAATATTTTCTGTATTAAACTTTAAAACTAGAATCTTAGGACCCTGTATGGCTTCCCCCGTTATAACATTAAATTTTGATCCATGTCTAGGACACTGAACACTATGTCCCTCTAACTTTCCCTTTGATAAGTCTCCACCCATATGTGTACATCTACTATTTATCGCATGAAACTCGCCATCAATATTTACTACTAAAACTTCTAGGTCATCTAGAACAAATTTCTTCATTTCTCCAAGAGGTATCTCAGAGCCCTTACCAATTACCCTATAACTCATACTAACACTAAATAATAGACTTGGAAAATATATACCTGTTCCACTTTATATCCTCCAATAAGTATACTTTTTACATGAAGATTCCATCCCCTAAAAGAATAAGCATCGGATTAATAACCGGAGCACTCCTAGGCATCCTATGTATTATCGGAGTCGGAACAAGAATAGGTTTCCCCGGAAACACAGTGTATTTGATAGGAATGTGGTATAATCGAGTAATTATGGGGTTAATGATAGGTTTATCAGATCAAATAATCCTAGTTAAAAACAATAACAAGCAAAATAGCATCTTTAGAGGCGCAATAATAGGCCTCATCGTTACTACCTCCATACTCTTATCCACAACTTTTAGAGATATCCCATCATTCTTCGCGGGAATCATATATGGAATAATCATTGACTATGTATCAACCTTATACTCCTAATCCCAGAAATCACATTCTAAATCAACTATAATAATATGAAAACTTCTCTTTTTATTCTGTAAATGTAATAATAATACTGATTGTTATGAATACCGTTGAACAAGTTTACCCAGATCTATACATAGCTAAACATGAGATGCGGCAGGACTGGTTTTGCAGCGTACTAGTCTTCCTAGGGGAGAACAATATAGGCATAGTCGACACCGGATTTATGGAAACAATAAACGACATAGTTTTTCCCTTTATCCTTGAGCAGGATAGAAGCATAGATGAAATAGACACGGTTGTGAACACTCATCGAGACGGGGACCACATTAAAGGAAACCAAGCCATCAAAGAAAAAACAGACACAGTATTCGCAGCCCACCGTCTAGAAGCAGAGGCAATACCTGAAACAAATCAACTATTAGAAGATGGAGACACCGTAAACCTAGGTGACCGATCATTCAAAGTAATCCACACCCCAGGACACAGACCCGGAGCCATCTGCCTCTACGAAGAAAAAGGTCTACTGATTACCGACGACGTCGTATGTGGTACCCGAGAAGAGTTAATCCGAATGGAAAAAGAAACCTACATAAAGTCACTGAAAAAACTTGAAAAACTTAACATAGAAACAATGATAATGTCCCATCCCTTTAAGCCAGCCGGAAAAAACATACTAAACAACTCGGAAGCCCAAGAAATGCTTAAAGCCAGCATCAAAATAGCCCAGAAACTATGATCCCTAACTCTATCCAGAGAAAAACCCACCATTATCTAATCAACTAAATAGACCCTAAACCAAACAACAGCTTACTACATACCATACCTCTGTAACTAATCGCATCAATCACAGTACCCCATTCTCCTAAGTATTTTCTTAACAAGCATCCCTAAACCTATACCCGCATACGTATAAAGAATAATATACAGAAAATATCTAAGAGTCATAACCCTAATACTTGTAACTTTATATCTCTCTAAATTATAGTGTCACCGAGTTACAACAAAACACTACACTGACCCATTATATACATATTACAATACCTCTAAGAAAGTCACCTAAACATATTCTTGTCTTAATAAAAAACAATCAAACTTTATTAACAGCCTTATCTTTCCAAATCTGATAATCTATGTTTAATAACCGGAACCTACTTCTAGGGATAATCATAATACTCTTACTAAGTGGAGTAGGATTACTCTATACAAGAGACCAACCTGAACAAGAAAACACTTCATTAAAAATAACAGCCTCTTTCTACCCTCTCACATATTTCGCGGAATATATAGGCGGCGATCTAATTGATATCACAACCTTAATCCCATATAACAGCGATGTACATAGCTGGCAACCATCCATAAGTGATATCGCTTACGCCGAGGATTCAGATATTATCATCTATTTGGGAGCCGGTCTAGATCACTGGATGGAAGAAGACATACTAGAAACCATCAACCTAGAAGAAAAAGAAATAGTTGAAGCAAGCCAAGGAATGCTCATTGATACAGGGGAACATGATGAAGAAAATGAAGACGAACACAACCACGAGGGACGAGATCCACATCTCTGGATAAGCCCCTATCACGCTAAACAAATTGCAGAAAAAATCTATCAAGCTCTAAAAACAGCTGACCCAGAAAACCAAGAGTATTATCAAAGCAACTGGGAACAATTAGAGAGCAAGTTAACAAACCTGGACCAAAGATACCAGACAGAACTAGAACCTGCAACTGGAAAAACCTTCTTTGTAACCCACTCAGCATACGGGTACATAGCCCAGCGTTATGGACTAGAACAACACGGAGTCATCGGCTTAACCGCGGATGAGCAGCCAAGTACAAGTAAAATAACTGAAATCGTAGACCTTATGATAGAGGAACAAAGCTACGTAGTTTACATAGATCCAATTTACAGTAGTGACTACGCGGAAACCCTCAAAGAAGAATTAACAACTAGGACAGGGAAAACAGTAGAAATACTACACCTATACCTTGCAAATGGACCTGTTGATGATCTAGACTATTATGAACAACTTGAAGCCAATCTAGAAAACTTGAAAGAAGGACTAGTGAATTAATGCCAGATCCCGTAATAGAAGTAGAATCAGTGAATATAGCCCGTAAAGGCAAAAGCATCATAGAAGAAGCAGACTTTACTATAGAACAAGGAACATACATGGGAGTGGTAGGCCCAAATGGAGGCGGGAAAACCACCCTTATGCAGGCAATCCTAGGAATTCTACCACTAGAAAAAGGGTCAATCAAAATACTCGGAACCCCAATTCACCAGTTCGAACAATGGAATAAACTAGCTTTTGTCTCACAGTACAGCATAAACTTTAATGAAAAATTTCCATTAACCGTAAGAGAACTAGTAAGCCTAGGTAGAATCAACAAAACAAACCTCGGCCGACCACTGAAAAACAGTGACTGGGAAGAGGTAGATGAAGCATTAAGCTTCATGGGAATATCTAATCTAGCTAACAGACGAATAGGACAACTATCAGGCGGCCAAAAACAAAGAGTCTTCGTCGCTAAAGCAATAGTACGAAAACCCCAAGTACTAATATTAGATGAACCCGCATCCGGCATCGATCCAGAGGCACAGGAAAAATTCTACATGATACTAAGTAACTTGAACCAAGAACAAGGTACAACCATCCTAATTGTAAGCCACGACTTGGCAGCAGTATTTTGTAGAATGACCCACGTGATGTGCATCAACAAAAAAGTATACACAAGTCCAATAAATCCTGACAACGATCCTAACGACATTCTGCAAAAAGCATACGGAGAACACTTCAGATTTGTAATGCATGAACACATATGTGAGGGAGTATTCGATGTATAACTATCTACTAAACTTACTGAACTACCGGTTTTTCCAGAACGCATTAATCGGCGGAAGCGTGAGCGCATTAGCCTGCTCGCTAATAGGGTTATTCGTTATACTCCGTCAAGAATCAATGATAGGCGACGGAGTCGCCCATGTAAGCTTCGGGGGAATAGCCATAGGTCTATTCCTAGATATCAACCCATTATTCACAGCACTAATAGTCTCTATAATAGCTGTACTCGGCATTTCATATATGAAAAAGCAAGGTTTAGCAGAGTCAGACTCAGCAACAGCGGTAATACTTGCCATCGGGTTCAGCACCGGCCTAATAATCATAAGCTTAGCTGGAGGTTTTAATGTAGAATTATTCAGTTTCCTCTTCGGTAGCATCTTAACGATAAGCCGCCAAGACATGCTAATGGTCTTAATACTTGGTGTAACAAGCCTTGTAATGGTCAGTTTATTCTATAAAGAACTTTTAAGCATAACTTTTGACGCTCAAGCCAGCAGATTAATGGGAATCCCAGTCGGGTTATTGAATAATGTATTCAATATTCTAGTAGCTGTAACCGTTGTGTTAAGCATCAAAGTAGTTGGTATGATCCTAGTAACCGCATTACTGGTTTTACCTGGTTTAACTGCGCTTCAACTTGACACCGGTTTTAGAACAACCGCTATTATGAGTATAATGTTTGGCGTATTCAGCGTTGTTTTCGGGATATTTGCATCCGCGATATTAGATGTAGCAACTAGTGGTGTAATAGTCTTTACACTAGTCTCAGTTTTTATCACCGTGTCTTTAGGAACTAGACTCATTAAGCATAATGAAATCATATGAATAGACGTAAAAATAAAATCATGAAAAATTTACCTTTAATCACTGTTATTATATTAACATAAACCTAAATTCTACTACTAGAATTATGAAAAAAGGAAGAGACGAGGAATTATCTAACCCTCTATTTATGGTTTAAATGGGTACCTTAATGGTGGAATCCATATTTCACGAAAACTATTGCAACTAGTAATATTACCAAATATTGCATCAGTTCAAACGCTTTAACAGCTATGCTATCTATGGGTGTAAGTTTACCACCAACCCGGACACCGTTACCTGTTTTCTGTATCATACAAGCAAAAGCTTCCACATCTCGCCTTGTCTGGGGGTCATCATAGCCAACCCCAAGCTTGGAGGCATCGGAAGTATTCTTATCAATAACTACAAGACCCTCAAAGTCAGTTCCATTAACCTTGCCCTGGTCCCCGAGGGCACCTATCAACACACCATCCCATCTAAAGGCAATATCCTCAATATCCTCAACACCCGTATCCCCAACTACTGTGATCAAACCAGTACCCATATCTATGAATACTAGATAGCTTGGACCACCCCAACCACCATATACCCCATATAATGTTCCATCCTCAGGGTCAAACGCTATACCATCAATATGAGGATCAACGCCAGTTGGTGTGGGTGCAGCGCCATCAAAATAGAGATCTGCTATCTTAGTAGCTACACCCGTGTTCTTGTCTACAAGCTGTAATATTCCAGGTTCGTTGTTGAATTTCTCGTACTTGTTAACCGCATACAGTACTCCATCTTGGGGATTGAACGCTAGAGCATCTACATCCCAGAGAGATGTATTTGGATTTATCTCAGTAATATCCAATGTCTCAGGGTCTATGATGATTAACGGTGTCTCTGACTCTTCACCTGCTATATTGTATACGAGTCCTGTATAGGGATCAATTGCAAGGTTTTCGCCATTACGATATTCTGCGGGGAGTGGCCCTACCCAAGTCACTGAACCATTTGTGTTTACCTTTCCGAATATGTCTCCTTCATCTGCAATAACGTAGCATTGTCCTCCATCTAGTGATGGATCTTGTGCATAGACTAGTTGTATGTTTAAAGCCAATAGGCTAATTACGAAGACTAGTACCGTTTTCTTTATATATTTTTGATACATCTGTAACTCAATACCTTGTAACTATTGTAACTGTAAAACAAATGTGTAACCTGAGTTACATCTTGTTCGGTGGCATTTTTAACATGCGACCCACTGAAACTAGTATATACTAGCCCGTCTAAGAAACTCGATCTTATTATAATTCCGACTCTTATCTAGAAACTTCCTCGTCGACTAATCCTGAATTCCTCGGAAAAACTATATTGGGAAATTAGAACTCTCTCATAAAGATAATACGATTATCTCGGTATGTGGTTCTACTATTATCTAATACCTAATTATCCAGAATATCATTAGGAAACCCTGTATAAATCGTGATATATATGAAGAACCAAAGTTACTAAAATAAAAAAATAAGAGCCCTTAATCGTTGGTTATCTCTTCGCCTTCTTTGTTGAAACACCTGACTGGAACGTCTTCTCCAGATTTCACTCTTAGGCTAACACTTCCTAACAGGAATCGCTCTACTCTACCTAGACCCCTGCTTCCCATAACAACTAGATCATAGTCCCCTTTCTCAATTTTATCCAATATTCTATCCGCCGGGTTACCCGTAGCAATCTCGAGATTCGTAACAGTCTCCTCTGATTTTTTCTCGTTAACCTTCTCTAATGCTTGTGAAAAATAGTTCTCCGCATGCTCAATCATGTTTTCATCAACTTTCTCAGCCCACTTCGGATATCCCTGGACAGGACCCTCTGGTTTTTCTCCAACCCAGCCTTGAGGAAATTCTGCGAAAGGATATTCGCCATAAGGAATAGGTTGCCTCTCTACGACGTGGAAAATATCAAGAACTGCGTCCTCGTCCTCTGCGATCTCAAGAGCCTTCATCAATGCCTTATCAGATTCCTCGGAACCATCGATGGGAACAAGTATCCTATCAACCATTTTAATCAATTATATCTAACACGTAATCTCTTATAAACTGAAAAAGTAGCCAATATACCTCCAACAATGCTTGTCGGAGTTAGAGTCTGTCGGACACACGTACAACGAATACCTATGAGAGACGACGAAGGCCTGAGTCCCTCCAACTAGCCAGCGAAACCCTATACACTTATTGATTCCAGGAAACTACACCTTAGACATCAACAAGACATTAAACGAACTCAGATAAACAGTGGAAGGAAAAACAAAAAAAAGGAGACAAAAATACTACTGGAGTCTGTAGTTTATATAGTATACAGAGCATATGATAGAATCATTGGAATAACCAGAATCGACCTAAAAGACCTAACTCTTTAACATAAAACCTGCCATATAGTCTAATCCAAAAATACCTCTAATAGAAATTATATGTGAATGTTTTTCAAGTTTGGTTTAAAGTTTATATTTTCCTTATTTCTACTATGGGTTACATTCAAGAGTGAATATTTTGTGTGGTATTATTGGTTATAATGGATACAGGCAGGCCTCCCCCCTCATACTGGATGCGTTGAGGAGGCTAGAGTACCGTGGATACGACAGCGTAGGCGTGGCAGTCACCCAACCGGACCACATAGAGATCCGTAAAGACGTGGGCCGCGTAGACGAGGCTAATAAGAAACACAACTTCAAGGAAATTAAGGGCACCATGGGTATCGGCCATACACGTTGGGCCACCCACGGCGGAGTAACACAAGAGAACGCCCACCCTCACACATCAAACAACGGCAAAATAGCTGTAATCCATAACGGCATAGTGGAGAACTACCAACAACTCCAAGAAAAGCTAATCCAAGAAGGCTACAGGTTCTACACGGAGACCGACACTGAGACCATACCCAACCTGATCCAGTACGAGATGAGCCAAGGCAAATCATTCACAGAAGCCACCGTAGAGACAGTACGACAACTGGAAGGATACTATGCCATACTCGCCATCCACCAGGATGAAGACAAGATAATAGGAACCCGCAACGGTTCCCCCCTAGTAGTAGGCTTAGGAGACGGAGAGAACTATTTGGCCAGTGATATCCCCGCCTTCCTCGAGTTCACCAAACAGGTCCAATATATCCACGACCACGACCTAGTAATCCTAGAAGACGACAAAGTGGAATTCAGGTCAACACAAACCGGAGACCCAATCAACAGACCCACCTACAGCGTTGACTGGGATCTGGAACAAGCCCAGAAAGGCGATTTTGACCACTTCATGATGAAAGAGATCACCGAACAGGTAGAGACTGTCAAAGCCGCCATCAACCAGGACAAAGAAACCTTATTCCACGTAGCAGACCACATACGAGACGCCAAAGGCGTATTCCTCGTAGCCTGTGGCAGCAGCTATCACGCCTGTCTAACAGCCAGCTACCTCTTCAGTAAAATAGCCGGCATGCACGTAAACGTAGTACTCGGATCAGAGTTCAGCAACTATGAACACTTCCTAACAGAGGACACATTAGTCATATTTGTATCTCAGAGCGGAGAAACCATAGACGTACTAGACGCCCTTAAGACTGCCCAGAGGAAAAACACCCACACCGTGAGCATCGTAAACGTAGTTGGATCCAGCCTCTACCGAGATAGCGACCACCAACTACTCCTCAACGCCGGCCCCGAGATATGCGTACTATCTACAAAAACCTATACGGCTCAACTCACAGTCCTCAGCCTACTAATATACACCGTAGCAAACAGGTACCAGGAAGGCAAACAGGAACTGGAAAAACTCTGGAACCAGATCTACAACCTCACAAGCGCAAACACCCGAAATTACATCAAAACCCTAGCCAACTGGCTTCAACACCATGAACACATATTCCTCATTGGAAGAGGCCTTCAATACCCAACAGCAATGGAAGCAGCCCTCAAGATCAAAGAAGTAAGCTACATCCACGCCGAAGGCTTTAGCGGAGGAGAACTAAAACATGGAACCATAGCCCTAATCGAGCAAGATACACCGTGCATCACCTTCAGCAGCAGTGACACCGAGCAGGAGATCATAAGCAACGCCATGGAAATCAAAGCGAGAGGCGGCTACATAATCGGAGTAAACCATACAAACAACCCGGTATTCGACTTCTACATCAAAGTACCTGACGCCGGCGACCTCAACCCGGTAACCCAGATCATACCAATCCAGATACTAAGCTACCAGCTAGCGGTACTACGAGGAGCCGACCCCGATAAACCCCGAAACCTAGCCAAAAGCGTCACAGTAAAATAAACAACTTTTCGGTCCCTATATATTATTGAGGATTTTTATTATCTTTTGTTTCTGGGTTTCTATCTTTTTTGTCACCAAGTTT
>CAZAQI010000020.1:0-21834 GCA_964487465.1 uncultured Candidatus Bathyarchaeia archaeon | reverse complement strand
CAAGTTTCTTGATAGCAGTCTGACGAGTTCTTCTTGTGTGTGCAAGTTGATCAATTACCTTATACATGGCTATGAGCTGGGATGGGGCAGCAGTGGTCTGGCTCTCAGCAACTGTGATTAAAACCTTTGCGAGGCTCTCGTTTTTTCCCTCGTGTTCGGCTACCCATAAAGCTAACTGGAGGATACCACCAATATCTCCTTGACTAGCCATCTGATTAATTAACTCCAAGTATACAGTCAAGGGTAACCTACACAACTGATTGTTTTTCGGGTTTTTCTCTTTTATGGGTTAAATCTATTTGTATAAGAGATTATATACAAACTGTATTTTCTTTGTTCCTGATGCTCGCTGCAAATTATTGGTACAATAATAAACGGCATCACCATCATGAACAATAGTTTCTACGGATAGAAAATTTTCATTATCGAACATAATCAAAGACGCCTTATCATTTACATTCAAGGAATCCACAGTCTCCCCATTTAGAGTAAGTCGGGTCTTCAAATCCTCGGGAAGACCACTAATTGAGACATCCACCTTGAGCAATTCATTCTCAGATGGAGTATAAGCAACAGTCATAGCCCAGTTCCTCCGAATAGACCAGAGATCAAGCAACTTTTCATTACTGAGATAAACAAAGGGTCCTGTCTCACGGCCATCAGGCGCCCCCCAGTAACTAGGCCACGGATCATTCACAAAAACTCCCGTCTCGTTATAACCAACGGCAACAACATAGTGACCTTTTTCTTGGTTGTCGTCAAACCAAATAAGAAGAATCGGAGCATATCCAAGGGTCATCTGCTTTTTTAACTGGTTTAAGCTGAGTCTTCCGTTTTTTATTTGAGTGAGATCTCGGTGGATAAAGGGTTCGTCCATTAGTTCCGTGTACGTGACTCCTTCGTTTTTATCAGTGAGTAACTCATAGCTGAGGGTGTCTTGTGATATTTCTAGGTTTTGTGTATAGTCTAGCACCATTTTCACAGATGCGGGTCCACAGAAGTAGCTAGTCTGCTGATCATGGTAAGGAACATCAAGTATTAGGCTCTGAACCTGATTTCTAGATGACCAGCTAAATGCTTGATAAGAGAGATAAATTAAGACTATATACAAGAATAGTCGGCGTTTACAGCATAAAGTCTTGAATCTCTTTATCCAAAAACGTTTTTTCTCTCCTAAAAGCCTACCCAAAGTATATCAGTATCCTCCCTAGAGGCCACTTTTATTATTTTACAAATTATGATCTATGCGAAATATAATGTAAAAACATGTATTTATTCTAAATTTTTAGATTATATCTTATTTTTGCCCCCACTCGGACCTTAGAATACTGTATATTGCACTATCCATATACTTACCTTGTATAAACACCGCTTTCCGTTTCAAACCCTCGAATATGAATCCGTTTTTCTCAAGAACACGTATACTAGCTTTATTCTCAGGGTTACATTCTGCCTGCACACGTATAATCTTCTTAGACCTGAAAAGATAATCAAGGAGAAGGCTTACACCATCTGTTGCGTATCCTTTTCCTCTGTGATCTGGATGGAGCATATACCCTATTCTATAGTGTTCTCCCTGGGGGCCGGTGACAAGTTGTCCCACCGAGTTCCCTTGTTTATCGGTTATCACCCACCACTCGGAGGACTTTTCTGAATCATACCATTTCTCTATATCTGATCTGCTGTTTATCTCCAACGTTTCATATGGTCCAGTATAATCGGGATCATTGTTCCACTCTGTGAACCAATCGAGATCAGTGGCTTCCAGTGGCCGGATGTTCACGTTTTTACCTTTGAGCATGGTATTCGATTAATTATTGCGCCGGGTATTGATAGTCTTTGTGTGGGTAATTATTTCAACTCAAAACACTGCTTTTATCTTATGTCAAGTGGAAAAGAGTATGATAGCATCGTTATACGGGATGTTATGATTGTAAACGGTAAGGGAACACCACCTTATGGACCATGTGATATTCTCATCGAGGATGGAAGAATAAAAGATATCATCAACGTGGATACCATCAGTCTTTCTAGGTATAAAACGGAGAGACCTGAAGCCGAGAAAGTAATCGACGCAGAAGGAATGTATGTCATACCAGGGCTCGTAGACATGCACATCCATATCAATATCGACGACGATAAATGCGGACCTAAAGGAGCAGAATACGCATACAAGCTATGCCTTGCCCACGGCATCACCACTATCAGAACCTGTGGCTTCGGAACCGACGAAAAACTACTCAAACATAAGAGACTTAGCCAAGAGAATAAAATTGTGGCTCCAAGGATTAAGGTGCTTGGAAGCTGGCCAGCTGAAGTTCATACAATTGAAGAAGCGAGGAAAGCGGTGAGAGAGTTCAGGAAATTGGGCGTTGATGGGATAAAGATGATTCCACGACCACATGTAACCCCTGAGATGCTTGAAGCCGTAGCGGATGAGACACGTAAACAGGGTCTAGAAGGGGGCATAGCTATTCACCATGCCCAGAACAGTGAACTGGATGCAACGATAACCAGTGACGCAGCTAAAGAGATGTTATCCATTGAACACACATACGGTATCCCACAAGCAGCCCTACCGGGAACACAGAACTTCCCCCCAGATTATAACTACAGTAATGAATTGGATCGATTCAGAAACAGTGGGTATATCTGGACCGAGGCGGATATGTATCCGGAGCGGGTGAGAAAGGTATTTGATACCCTACTAGAGAATGGAACAGTATGGGATCCCACCATGGTGGTCTATGAGGGGCATAGAGACTATGAGCGAGTCAAATCACTACCTTGGCACGGAAAATACACTGTAAGACAGCTGTGGGAAGCATACAGTCCTAGTCCCGGGAGACATGCGACGCATTTCTTCAACTGGAAAACTAGTGATGAAATCGCTTGGAAGCAAAAATACAAGATATGGATGAAGTGGATCAAGTACTTCTTCGATAATGGTGGACGATTAGTGGCTGGTAGTGACACTGCTTTCATATACGCTTTATTTGGTTTCGCGTTGATTCGGGAACTCGAGTTATTCCAAGAAGCAGGCATTCACCCAATTGACATAATAAAGATCGCAACAACCAACGCTCACATGACTCTGGGAAACAAAGAACATGCAAACGGTATCAGGAAGAACGCACCAGCTGATTTGGCCATAATAGACGGAAATCCTTTGGACAACTTCAAAGTAATGTATGGAATAGGTGTGAATAGATACAGCAAAGACGGTTTATCTGTAACACATGGAGGCGGAGTTATATGGAGCATAAAGAATGGCGTGGTTTTTGACTGCAAACAGCTTCTGAGTGAAGTGGCAGAGTATGTTGAGTCTCAAACAAACAAGTAACCCTCTAAATACTCCAAAATCATTTTTCGTTATCACACTGGTATCCTAGGTTATTTCATCCGCTACTAAATAACCAACACCAGCTTTCTTAACTCGTACTTTAACGAACTCACCTAAGGAGGCTTTTGTCTTAACAGCCACTGCTTTATAGGTATAGTTTCTACCCACTTTAGTCCCTCTTTTCCCATGCTCTGTTATCAAAATGTCGCCTTCCCAATCGATCCATTTCTTGCCCACATCAACTGCCAAGTTTTTCCATAACTTGGTCATCATACGAGATAGTTCTTTTGTCTCTCTTCCATGTAGTCTTCCCGGCATCTTGCTTGCATCGGTTCCTGGTCGTGCCCAGAACCTGTTTATATTAAGCACATCTGGTCTTAGCCACTGGATTAACTCAATCGAGTCCTGAAACTGATATATGGTTTCACCAGGGAAGCCGCATATTATATCTGTGCTTATGGCTATGTCAGGGTATTCAGCTCTTAACCGATTTACTACGTCTTTAAAGTCCTGTACGGTGTATCTACGTCTCATCTTTTCTAGGATCTCAGCGTTACCGGATTGTACAGGGATGTGAATAAACTTGTATAGCTTAGGACTTCTTAATGACTCCATCATATCGTCTAGAACTAAGTCTAACTGGTTGGGAGTAGTCATTCCCACCCTTACCCTGAAAGCACCCTCAATATCGGTTATCCTGTTTAATAGATCGGGGAGCCTCGTACCATTGTCATTATATGTGGCTGTATCTTCCGCTGTTACCCATATCTCGCAACACCCATTTTTAACAGCCGTCTCCGCATCCTTAACGATCTTATCTGCTGGAAAACTGTATAGATGACCCCTAGCGAATTTTACAATACAATAACTGCAGTTTCCGAGACAACCTGTACTTATTGGTGCGATATGTATCAGTTCGTTATCCCTCACTCTGGGCAGACAGGTTCTATCGGTCGCTTCTCCATCAATGTATCTTACTTTATTCCCATTCAAGGCATGTTGAACTGCTTCGGATATATGCTCAATGTCATCAGGTCCCACCAAACTAGCAGTAGGGGCGATCTTCTCCACCTGTTTGGTCAATGATTTGGGCATACAGCCTGCCACTATCAAAGGTTTTCCAGATGCCTCTAGGTCCTTAATCTCTTTTGATACCTTGTACTCTGTTGGTGTTTTTACGACACATGTAAAAATAATGTTGATATCTGATTCATCTTCTTTATCCACTAGATTGTATCCATCCTGTGATAGAACTCCTCCGGCTATTTCTGCATCCGCTTTGTTAGCGCTGCATCCATAGGATTTGAGGTATATCTTTTGCATCTGGGTTCCTTCTTTGGTTGCAATTGGCATCTTTTAAACGGTGTGGAGGGTTATATAAGACGTATTTTTTAAGTGTAGGTTTTGTGTGGATTTCTTTATGGTTTATTTAAATCGTTGAAGAGTTCTTTGTCTTATTTTATTGCTTTATTTATGTTATATTTATAACTTTTTAATTCATTTTTTGTATTTATTCAGTATATTTGTCTGAGTCGTTTTTTTAGAGACGATGAAAAGTTACTCTCATTATATGAGAGTGTTGTAAGTTACTCCATTATATTGAGAGTAATTAATATTTTTAATACAATCCAGCATATCATTGTTTTGGGAGATGTTATTAGATTTGTCTCATATTCCTTGAGTAACGCCGATGCACACACGTAAATGAGACAATACAGATGTGTAGATGACATTATATGTCCGGCAAATATTGGGGGAGCAATAGAGACATGGTATTAGTAGAAAAAGCGCTCAACTGGGCGCAGACTGAGATCGTAGGGGAGACTAGACGGATTCTTCTGGGAAAACCAAAGCCAGTACTCGACATAACCGGGATAGTCAAAGGAGTAATGGCATTGGAAGGCACAGAATTATACAATATGGAAGAAGATGTTGGAAGAGCAACAAGTAAAATCGATCTAGGAATAGACCTATACAACATGGAAGACTGGGATTAACCCAGATCACCACTTTTTCTTTATAAAATTCTTACTAAACCACTCGGTGATATGTGTATATGAACCACCAACACTTGTGCGCCCAAGCCTTATCGCCTTGATAACATCATCTGGATCACGGGAATCTGACTCTATTATAGTATAAGATCGTCCAATGGTATCAGATATATGAGAATCACTCCCCCCAGTCATTGGAAGACCAAGTTTTTCCGCAAGACGCCTGTTTTTCTCACAGATATAATAGTAGGGTATCTGTGCGCTATTAGCAACCTCAATGGCATCAAATCCAGAATCTCTAACTTCATGGATTCTTACCCAGCTTTTGGGTAACCCGTAGGGATGTGCCAATATGGCTGTTGCCCCCTGATCATGGATAAGATCCACAGTTTCAGCCATACCCAAAAAGGGTTTAACCATCTCAACGGGATCCAAAGCAATGATATGACATCCTTTAGCTGAAATCTCTAAAGCAGGGATAAACACTAGATCCCCTGATTCATCACAGGCATAATTTAAACCATCAATCGAGTCATGATCTGTTAAAGCATATCCATCAAAGTTTAAGTCATTCAATCGTTTATGAATAACATCTATGGAGTTGAAGCTATCATGAGAATACGTAGAATGTATGTGGAGATCTAGTTTAAGCCTCAAGTTCGCCAAATAAAATAACAGGTACCATAATAAAGTCTTGACTAGTTTAAACTAACTTCTCGTATTCTTCCTGTCATGGCTACGTTGGTTATCCCTAAATCTTCAATCAATACAGGGATGAGTTCCCGTGTTAGGCTCTGAAAAAGTTCTCTAAGATAAGTAATGCACAGCGTTATTAACAATATGAGTGAAAACCCTTTGGCTTTATGTGGGCACTAATTTTCCCTATTTCCGCCATAGCACTCTTGTATGAAGAAGTAAAAGACAAGAGGCATCAATAGCGCGCCTCCTTGGATCATGAGATTGCTACTCGTGTAAGAGCCTGTTATATCCACTAATCCACCATAAACTGGTGCAATAATACTGAACCCGAGGGTACCTATACCGTTAACCAGTCCAAGACCTACGGATGCCTTACTAGGGGGAAGGGTCTCAGGAATCATACTGAAGTAGAGCACCCAGAAACTACCGGTAAAGTTCAGTACAAAGTTCAATAAAGCAAAAACGGAAACACCCATCGAGCCAGGTATGTTTATTATAGCTACCAGAACAGTAGCGTAGAGAATGCTAAAAACGATCAACGTTGTTTTACGTTTCTTTAGGCGATCGCTTATGGCAGCAACCGCGATACATCCCGGTATGCCTGCTATCGTTCCTACGCTGGCGATCTGACCTACTTGTATGTAGGTGAATTCTCGGGCATCAATAAGGTACTGGGTTATCCAATTCATGAAGACCCAGCTCATGCTACTAAGGGTGTAACCCAATAGAAAAGGCCAGAGTCGCCTATCCTTAATGGTTGATATAATGGATTTTATGATAGACGGTTTCTCTTTGCCTGGAGCGTTTACCAGAACATTTTCCTGCTCTTTGATTATGAAAATATTCATAACCCAGTTGGTTACTAAGATAATACTCATCCACGAGTAGAGAGTTCTCCAGCCAGCTAGACTGGCAACAGCTATGGGGAATCCCATGTAGCTAAGAGTATTACCTAATCCACTGGATGCGCTGAGAACCCCGATTGCTGTGGCCTTTTTTTCGGTTGGAAACCAAGCGGATACTAGTTTTACAGCGTTAATATAGAAAGTACTGCCGCCTATCCCTACTAGGAACTGTGCCATGAACAATATGTTGTAAGTATAGCTTGTCCAGAAAAGAAAAGTACCAATAATAGTTATAATTGTGGAGAATATGATAGTTTTTTTAGCCCCTAATCTATCACTTAGGATACCACTTGGAACTTGCATTAGACCATACACGAAAAAATATGCGGATATAAGCATGCCCATTGCGCTGTGACTTATACTCAGTTCTTCGATTAATATTGGAGCAAGGGCACCGGCTGCGCTCCTAAGAAAGTTTTCAACTAAATAAGCGATACAAATTGTGGTTAATAGTAAATATGGATAGTAACGCTTATTTTCCATTGTTTATACGCCTCCAAAGATAGGGATTCAATCTTAAAGATTACTGAATAACAGGGGTCAAGCATTTATCATATATACACCAATAAGCACCTATGACAAGATCAAGAGCCGATATAGCAATAATTGGTGGAACAGGTGTCTATGACCCAGAGATAATCGAGAACGCTGAGAGAATAAAGATTCATACACCATACGGCTCACCATCAGCCACACCCATTATTGGAGACTATGGGGGTAAAAGGATTGTATTCATACCGCGCCACGGAGACGATCATACTATACCACCCCACAATATACCCTTCCAAGCTAATATCTGGGCATTAATGAAACTAGGTGTAAAGAGGATAATAGCCAGTAGCGCAGTTGGTAGCCTCAGAATGGACTATGAGCCAAGGGACTTTGTTTTAACAGACCAATTCATAGACAGAACTAGGAAACGTAGCGACACATTTTATGAGGGAGGACAGATTTGTCATATCTCTGCAGCGGATCCACTCTGCCCAGAGCTACGCAAGGTCTTCGGAAACTATGCTGACGAATTGAAATTGACAAATCATAAGGAAGGGACCTATGTCTGTATAGAGGGGCCTCGTTTTAGTACAAGGGCTGAGTCCAAGATGTTCAGGCAGTGGGGGTGCGATATAATTGGCATGACCATGTACCCAGAGGTTATTCTGGCTCGAGAGGCTCAGATGTGCTATGTCTCTGTGGCTATGGTTACGGATTATGATGTATGGGCGGATAAACCTGTTAGCGCGGACGAAGTTGTAAAGATCATGGAGGAGAATAGTGAGAATTTTAAGCGGTTGGTAATGGGAGCTATACCCGAGATCCCGGAGGAGAAACACTGTGACTGTGGATCCGCGTTAACCGGGGCTCTTTATTAGATAAGTTATAATATCGTTATCCATTTTTATGTTTATGACTGGTAAAGAATTTGTTTTCATGGTTTTAGAGGAGCATCCATATGGTAGAGAGATGTTGATGCAGCTACTGGAAGAAGGGCACAGGCCCATGGCTATCATAGAAGAAGTATCAGATATCGCGAAAGAGGAGAAAGGTAAATTTCTGGAAAGAATCAAAGGGCATAGGGTGGCGCCCACATTCACCGAGTTGTTAGAAGGAAGGGGTATCCCACGTTACAAGGTTCCCCATCACAATAAGAAAAAGTGCAGAGAACTGCTAGAAGAGTTATCACCGGATCTAGGGGTTCTCGGGGGAACTAGAATAATAAGGAAAAGGATACTGGAGATACCACCGGATGGGATGCTGAACAGTCACCCAGGTTTATTACCAGAGGTTAGAGGATCAGCCAGTCCCGCTTGGTCGGTTTATCATGATATCCCTATCGGAGCCACATGTCACTTCATAGACCCCAATATTGATACAGGAGATATTGTTCTTCGACGAGAGATACCGGTTCACAGGGGAGATTCATATGAGAAGCTCTGCTGGTTGACACTGGTTGAGGCGGGTAGGCTAATGACTGAGGCGGTCACACAGTGGAAGAATGGTACACTGAATAGATATCCACAGGGTGAGAGCGGGCTTCCAACATTCAGGGTACCCTCGGACGAGATCATGGAAGTGGTTAGGCAGAAGCTGCGAGACAAGACTTACAAACACTATGTTGACTAGTTCCTAGCCATGATTTTGATCTATATTTGACATATATTTTTACGGTATAGTGACAGATTATAGTGTGATATAATTTGAGTTCATACGAGACAAGTCAGGGAAATAGGGACAATATGGTTTGGACCATCGTCGTGGTAATGATGGTTGTGAACGTAGGTGTCCTAGCCTATACTACGATCTACGATGATGGAGGCGTAGACATCAGTTCATTGGAGAACGAGATCGATAAGTTAGAGTTCCAGCTAAGCAGTGCAAAACAGGAGATCGATAGCCTGAGAGAAGAAATCAGGATAATCGAACTAGGGGAAGGAACAGAGAATATCGGGGTTATCCAAATCTATAATCAGACGCGTAACAGTGTTGTGCTCATCAGTGCAACCATGGACTCTGGTGCGGGACAAGGGAGTGGCTGGATTTATGACGCTGAAGGGCATATTATTACTAATAACCATGTGGTTGAAGACGCGAACAGTATTCAGGTCACATTCCAGACTGGAGATATATTTGATGCCACCCTAATTGGGCGGGATCCTTACAGTGATATGGCTGTGATCAAGGTGAAAACTCCAGCAGAGTTGTTACACCCTTTGGAGATAGGTGTAAGTAATGATCTGGTGGTCGGGGAGACAGCTATTGCCATTGGAAACCCCTTTGGGTTGGCTAATACGATGACTGTTGGTGTTATTAGTGCTACTGGGCGGCAGATGAGTACAGTGGATAACTATGCGATTGTTGATGTTATCCAGACGGATGCAGCTATTAACCCTGGTAACAGCGGTGGACCTCTTCTCAATCTAGAGGGAGAGGTGATAGGTATGAACACGGCTATTATCAGTAGGACTAATGATTTCAGCGGTATAGGCTTCGCAATACCAAGTGATACCATAACTAGAGAAGTTCAGAGTCTAATCGAGACAGGGACATATGAGCATCCTTGGCTGGGGATAAGTGGATATAATCTTACTCCGGATCTGGCTGAGGCTATGGGGCTGGACAATAATACTAGGGGTACATTAGTGGCGGAGATTATCGAAGATGGGCCCGCTGATGATGCTGGGCTACAGGCTTCAACAGATACGGTTACTATAAATGGTGTTCCGTATCAGATTGGTGGAGATATAATAATCGGGATCAACGGTAACTCAATGAGGAGTTTTTACGAACTGCAAGTGTATCTTACTCGTAATACTAACCCGGGGGAAACGGTTACCATGACCATCATCAGAGATGGGGAGATTATGGAAATAGATTTTACGCTTGGAGTTAGACCTCCACCTGGCTAACTGTTTTCATTTAGATTTTCTAGGGTTTCTTTGTTTCGGACTGCTTGAGATATTGGAATTGACTCATTTTTCCTGTTTCTATACCGGCTGATATGTTTGTAGCCTATTTTTTGTAGTAGGGCAACCGCCTCTGGTAGACAGTAGCCCAGTTGTTCTGGTGTGTGGCTATCACTTCCTATAGTAATATGTTTCAATCCAGCGTTATAGGCGGCTTCAAGAAACTCTGTAATAGGGTATTGTGTACCGTGGTTGTGTCGTATCCCTGAGGTATTTAATTCTATTCCCACATCACAGCTAATGAGACTATCAATTGCTTCATGTACTGCACCGTACTCAAAGAAAGCTACTGGTTTCTCTCTGATTAGATGTATGAATCTTCTCCAGTAATCCGGGTGAGCCATGGCGTCGAATAATTGACTCTCTACTGCATTCCGCCAAGTCTCGAAGTACTCTGTGGTCGCGTCTTTGATGCTTCTACCCGAGAAGTATTTTGGAGCATCTTTTCTTGAGCCGATATCGTATTGCCCTATGAAGTGGGTACTCCCCAAGGTGTAGTCGAGGGGGTGTTCTTCTAGGAGGGCCTGAATTTGTCTTTCTGCTTCTGGAAAGTAGTCTATTTCTAGGCCTGCTAGTAGTTTGATGTCTGTGGTTTCATCTAATCGGTGGATGTTCTGAATGTATTCAGGGATTTCCTCTAGTTGTACTCCGAAATATGAATAGGGGCCTTTTATGATCATATGGGTGGTGAATGCTATTTCTTCTAATCCTTGTTTTTCTGCTGTTTCTATGTATTTTTCTACAGTAGAAGTTTCTGCATCACTGGAGTAGCTCTCATGTACGTGGTAGTCGAGCCGAGGTGATCTCATTGGAGGTACATAGTTTGCTACGAGTATTAATGGAGTTTCTATATTATTGTTGGATTTGGTTTTGCTGGTGGAAATTAAGAGTTTTTTATGTAAAATAAGGTGTTATCGTTTGATTGTTTGTAGTTGTTGTTGGATTCCTTGGGTTGCCGATATGCTCCATGGCTGGGTGAAGAATTTGAAGCCTCGGTCTATGAAGGATTTGGGATCTTGTCCTCCGGGTATGAAGTACATTCCTGGTATTACACCTGCGTCTTGTGAGGCTGCTGCGATCTTGTCTAAGGCTTTCTGGTAGTTTGGGTTATGGTAGTCAAGGGGTATGTCCAAGTTGATTGAGAGGTCAGAGGGGCCCACGAGTAGGATGTCGATACCTGGAACAGTGAGGATAGCTTCTAGGTTGTTCATGGCTTGCATTGTTTCGATCATGGGGATGATTGTTAGCTCCTCGTTGACGGTGTCCATGTATTCGCGGTAGTTCTCGAATTCCCCCCATTCACCTCTCATCCCGGCGGAGCTTCGTACTCCTTCTGGGGGATATAAGCACCATTGGACCATATTGATGGCTTCCTCCTTTGTGTTAATCATTGGTACTATGATGCCCTTGGCGCCGATGTCCAGCGCGTAACAGATCTGGTCCTGCCTGTTTTCCCCCACCCTGATGACCGGTGTGGCTTGTTTCCCCCTCATAGCTTGGAGTGGTTTCTGTAGCTCCTTTATTTCGACTGGTGAGTGCTGGGTGTCGAATAAGAGGAAGTCGTATCCTGCTTCGGCCAGGAAACTTGTTGGGCTGTCAACGGATGCTGTGGTTCCTATTGCGGTCTTACCTGATTTTAATACACCGTAAAGAGTGTTCAATATTATAACCCCATGAGTCTTGTCTCATTGTTTATTAGAGTCTTTTCTATCTGGGAATGGCTTTTGAGTTAGTCTATATCTCTATGTTTGGTGTAGATTGAGAGACATATGGAAATATAATGGACCAGTGTTTGATGCTCACACGCATATCGGGTCTAAAGACGATAATTCAGGTATGATTGAGCTTGAGGAAGAATACGGGATATCCGCCCAGATAGGTATAGTTCATGATGAAGAGGGATTCAAGGCTACCAGAACCCAGTATCCGGATAGATTTGTATTTGCAAAATATCTCAACCTGAGCGATATTGCACAGTTTAACGTGGAACCTGTGCTGAAGGAGATAGCGGTGTTAGAGGAGGAGGGGTATCATTTAGCCAAGACGTGGTTTGGTCCACGGTGGCGTGATTACTATGAGGTTGCTCCGGGTTTCAGGATAGACCACCCCAAGCTTGAGCCCGTATTTCAAGCCCTTGAGGACAAAGGGATACCATTCATCATCCATGTGAGTGACCCTGACACCTACTATGCAAACCAGTACAAGGACTCGGAGAAATATGGATCCAAAGAAAAACATCTAAGAGAACTGGAGAACGTAATCTCCAAGCACACTGATCTATTTTTTCAGGTCCCCCATTTCGCAGCCCAGCCTGAGATACATCGTTTACCAGACTTAGCGGACTGGATGGAGAAGTATCCTAACTTTGTAGTGGATACAGCATCATCAAGGTGGATGGCTCGGGAGTTAAGTAAAAACGTTGAAGATGCCCGCGAATTCATGTTAAGGTATGCTGACAGAGTTCTTTTTGGGACAGATTTATTCGCGCGTAAGAGTGATGACCCTGCTTATTACTCCGGTAGATATGTGGCTCAGAGAATCCTCTGGGAGACAAGTGAAAGGCATATGCCACTACCTATTCCTGATCCAGATACTGAGGGCAAGGGCGGGACCTATATCAATGGACTTGATTTACCACTATCAGTTCTAAGAAAACTATACTGGGAGAATGCACAGAAAATCTACATGGATTGATTTTCACAAGTCTTGACACACAAATCCGAGACACGAACCAGAGAGTAAACGATAATAACTGGGTTAATCGATGAGTATTTGAGAAAATGTATAAAATAACACTCAATGACGAGGAGAAGCTATCAAAGCTCAGCTCCTATCAGGAAGCCATTCTCAGATTACTGACGGAGGTTCCAAGGGGAAAAGTCACCACATACGGCGATCTAGCTAAGGAACTTGCAAGAAGAGACCCCAGATGGTCCCCAAACGCCAGCAGAGCAGTGGGTACCGCTATGAAAAATAATCCCTGTGCACCACAGATACCATGCCACAGGGTCATAAAGTCAGATGGAAACATCGGTAACTTCAGAGGAGGAGCCGAGGGTGGGGTAGATGTGAAGGTCAAGATGCTACGAGATGAAGGAGTTGATGTAGTGGACGGGAAAATAGATCTAAATGAATATAGGTACAACTTTAGATAAAGCCTTACCCCTAAAGTTCTATTAAGAAGAGTTCAACTAACATGTGTGTGACAGAACTTGGACGCGCATAGCACCGGTGTATGCTCCTTTGCGTGGCGATGCCTAAAATATAGACCTCGTGCAGCTGCGTGCAACCGTGAAGGCGGTGGCTCCTTCTGCGGTTTGTGGAGAAAATTCAACGGTCAACTAACCGGAAAAAGGAAGAACAAGACAATTAAATGATTTATTTATAGATAACCCGAGTCATTTCCAATAATATCGTATAAAGTATATTGATCAATGATACATAGACTGGTTACCGATTTTTAATGTCTTACAATAGTACGTTTCAGACATCCGTTATCGCTTTTAAACAAAAACACTGGAAAAAAGTGAACCCCCATGGAAGCGGTAGCACGAGGAGTAGTAGAACAAGCCATAGATGATGAGCTCAACGAACGAAGACTTGAACTCAGCTACAATACATTCAAACGATTCGAGAAAAAAGGTTACCTGAAATCAGCAGAAAGCGCCATGTTCGGTAAAATATACGCCGAAGCGTTCAACTATTTTGTAAACTATAAGATGCACAGTAATGAGTCCATCAAGCTACACGAGATGGAAGAGTTTGAGAGAGTTATTGATCGACGCGTTTTAGAGATATGGAGTAAGATAAAGCATCTAACAGCGAGATGAGAATGGGGTGCAACTGGGTAAAGGTGAGGAAAACCCAGAGCCCCCCTGAAAACCTGTAAAGATCAATAAACCTGTTACCGTTATAGTGATTTGTATATCCATAGTTGATACACACAGTAAGGATTAAAAGAAGATTATACACCAATGCTGAACGGCGGGTGAGTGGGGCCTCCTACCCGTTCCGCCCTATAAACCCCGTGGCAAGGAGGAGAAAGAAATGAATACAAAAGAGATTAGTTTAACAGCGGTATTCGCTGCGCTCTACGCGGCTATAGTAATAATTCTAGCACCCATCAGCTTTGGCCCGATTCAACTACGGTTAGCTGATGCGTTAATACCATTAGCAGCACTACTGGGTCTACCAGTAGTATACGGCGTCACAGTGGGAGCACTAGTAGCCAATACTTACTGGTTTCTAAGCCCAATAGACGTGATACTTGGAGCACTTGCGAATCTAGCCGCCGCATACATCATGCACAGGTACCGGGAAAAAACAGTGCCAGCATCGTTGGCATCATCACTGGTGATAGGCTTGACAGTGGGAGGATACTTGTGGCTATTTTTCCCTCCCCCCAGTATTGTAGGGATTCAGCTACCTTCCTGGCTGGCTATGATCATAAGCATCACACTTAGTAGCATGCTAGCTATAACCATAATCGGGTTAGCATTACTCAAACTAGTCGATGACTCAAAGATACTTGAACAGGTGAAACCATGATCTTATACCCTAGTATATTGATCATCTCCCCGTGAACACCAAGATAATAAAAATAATGGCACGTTTCGGCACATTCAGTCCTATAGCTGGAGCAGTGATGATCCTTCTCAGCACATCCATGGATCCCTCATGGAGTCTCAACCAGTCCCTGAGTAGCTTAGGATCAGGTGGGTTCAGTGCAGTATTATTTAACAGTGGATTACTGATGACAGGTTCTCTCGCCATGGTCTACTCAGCTGGGTTATTTGAGTTCACGAAGGGTGACCTTGTGGGTAAAATCGGTAGTGCTGCGTTCTTGACTTATGCACTATCAACGTGTTCTCTTGGGATAATGATAGTGGATCTCGGTGACGCTTATTACATCATAGGGAAAATGCTCTTCATCATGATCCCCATCAGCGCAGCCCTTCTATCAATAAACCTATACAGAAGAGGATTAAGGAGATACGCTGTACCTGGACTGATAGCAGTAATTTTCGGTGTAGCACCATGGTTAATAGGTGGACCAGTAGACGCTGTGAAAGAACTTGTGGCCCTGATACCCTTCAACCTGTGGCAGTTGGGTCTAGGGCTATATTTGTATAGAATAAAAGAATAAACTACTTAGATCCGAGTAATTTTTTGGATAATCGCTTCCAGATGGTCTTTGTATCAGTTACCTCAAGCGTCTTATCCGGTGGATTTAACTTCGGAGCACCCATATTGCAGGCTTCGCAGCCGGTTGAGGCTATCTCGACGCCCAGTGATGCAGCTGGTTCATGGTTATATCTTTTAGCTGGCTTACAGTAAGGACAGTGACGGATGAGCCCACTTACTCTATTCTCTTTAAGATGTCTCACAGCCGCTCCAACGGTCTCAAACTCAAGGTATCCTCCTGCCTCCGTTAGGTTCTCCACCTCTTTCTCCGGATGATTCTCAGACATAAGGTGAAAACAATCCTCCTTATGAACAGTATTAATACCTGACTCCGGGTCCACATCAACAATGAACATGGGGCATTACCCTGAAGGGTAATTAAAATAGGTTTAGGGGTACACTCTGCGCATGTCCCTTGGGAAGGGTACAGTGTCTCTGATGTGCTCCAGCTTCAGCATCCACATTACTACTCTTTCTACACCTAAACCGAAGCCACTGTGGGGTACTGTTCCCCATTTACGGAGATCCATATACCATTCATAATTGGATGGATCAAGACCATCTTCTATTGTCCTCTGGTAAAGCTGCTCATATTCATGGACACGTTGACCCCCGCCAATTATCTCCCCATACCCCTCTGGAGCCAAGAGATCAGCGCTTAGGGTTACCTCTGGTCTATCAGGATCGGGCATATGATAGAAGGGTTTGATGCCACTGGGATATTTTTCGACCCAGAAAGGCGTCTCGAATTCCTCTGTCAAAGGGCCTTCCTGCTGCCAACCAAAGTCATCACCCCAGAACATCTCTATATCCTTCGACTGGACTATCTCTACCGCCTCATCATAGCTTATACGGGGGAAAGGCGGCTCTAATGAGTCCAGGTAACCCGGATCTCTACCAGCCTTCCTAACCTTATCCGGCATTTCCCTAGCCAAGGTATTAGCTATTCTGCAGACCAACTCGTCCCCCGTCTCTTGAATATCACTTAGGGTGCTCCAAGGCTCCTCCAACTCCATGTGAAGAAACTCGGAAAGATGCCTCCTAGTCCTAGATGGCTCGGCTCTGAAGCTGGGGGCTATAGTGTAGATATTACCCAAGCTGCAGATGAGTGCTTCCGCGTAGAGCTGCCAGCTCTGACTCAGGTATACCCCTTCCCGTTCAAAGTAGTCTACACTGAATAGGGTTGATCCTCCTTCTACTGAGGCGGTCATGAACATGGGGGTCTGTACTTCTGTGTAATCGTTCTCTCTGAACCAATCTCGGGCGGCCTCTAGGAACTTTGCCCGTAGATGGAATATATTCTGTAGATTAGGCTCCCGAATATGGAGGTGCCTGTTATCCAGTAGGAACTCTACTCCCTGCTCTTTCTTCACTATGGGGTAATCTGGCTTGGATTCGTATACTGCACCTATCTCTCTTACTCTTAGCTCCCATCCCCCAGGGGCACGTTCATCTTTCTTAACTCGGCCTTTGAGCTCCAGCGCGGTCTCCAATGGGTACTTCTCAACCTCTTCAAAAGTCTCATCATCCATGTCTCTCTTGTTAAGTGTACATTGCATTACCCCTGAGCCGTCCCTTATCTCAAGGAACTGAATCCCTCCACTGCTCCTGCTAGTGTATAACCAGCCACGAATCTTTGCTTCCTCACCGTCCTCAAATTTACCTTTTAAAATATCAGCTGTTTTTACGAATCCCATCTTAATCAACCAATGATATATGCAAGTATTAAAGACGTTTACCCATCTGATTAATTGTTCCCTTTATCTTATACCGTTTCATTGGTTACATGATATAAGATGAAGTACATAATGTACTGGAGTATCGACCCAGAGAGCCTTGACGCAGCGTTAAAGAAGCTAAAAAAGATCGTTCCAGATGAATCAGGCAAATATCCCGATAAACTTAGTGAGAGCTATAGCATGGCTGGAGAGTTGAACGGTTTTAGACTGGTGGATGCATCCGAGGAGCAGCTCAGAAACCTGATGGCTGAGACCATACCTGAAGTACAGTTCAGCTACGTTCCCATATTCGAGTTCCCCAAAATAGCAGAAACTTACAGAAAAGTAAGCAAGTAATCTATCAGATGTTAAACATCTTGGATGCGACTATCTTCAGAGTCTCATAGAGTTTATCCACTCTTTTAATCTAAACATATTTTGATGGACTGAAGATATTTGATGGTCGGCCCAAGCGATAATATTCTCATATCCTTCTTTAGTATAGCTATGACGCCGCACTCTATTCCTCTATGAATACCATTGACCTTGGGCTCGGATCCCAGATTATTCCTGTACTGACTCATGCAGGGTTTTAGGAAAAACGAGTAAACTGATACAGGGGTAATAAGTGTCTTGTAGATACCTTGAGTAAATAAGGTATGAGAACGGACCCAAGTAAGAATATAATCAACACCTTAAAACATTCACGTCGTGGATTACGTGGTTAATTATGTGACTAAGGTTACTCACCTATTTTATAATAGCTGAGTAAAATCCATCTGAGGGTACCTAGTGAAGCTATGAAGAACTGAGTCGCATTACGCAACTTTATACGCGGATCACACCAGATAATGGGTTTTAGAGGTAACGATAGCTGAGTTACCAGCCGATGGCACATCCATCAGCCCTAGGATCACTACCAGCTGTTAAGACCCCGGTATCCGGATTTCGGTGTATTATCTGTCCTCTGCCAAAATAACCACGTCTCCAGCCACTGCAAGGCACCACCTCGTGACCCATTCCGGTTAGCTCGCTCATAACATCTACGCTGATCTCGTCCTCAATATGCACTTTACCGCCACTGGTGCCGTCTAATATGCAGAACCTTCCAGCGTCCAAGGCTTCCTGTGGATTCATCCCATAGTCCACCATATTCACCACCACCTGCGTGTGACCCTGTGGCTGCATAAAGCCCCCCATTACACCGAAGGGAGCGTAGAGCTCCTCATCCTTCAATAGCATTCCAGGGATTATTGTGTGATAGGGGCGCTTTTTGGGTTCAAGCCTATTAGGGTGCTCCGGGTTCAGACTAAACCCGTAGCCACGGTTCTGTAGTGTGAATCCACATCCCTTAGGTATAATTCCTGTACCAAATCCAGCATAGTTACTTATGATGAAGCTACAGGCGTTCCCCATTCCATCTACGACACAGAAGTAAACCGTATCCGAGCCAGCCACCGGGGACCCCCGCTCAACATCTATAGTCGCATTCTCTGGATCGATTAACATTCTCCTTTTATCCGCGTATTCTTTGCTGATTAACTCCTGTATTGGTACTTCAGTTACATCGGGATCTGCTACGTACCAGCGTGAGTCAGCGAAAGCCAGTCTCATGGCTTCAATTAATGTGTGAAGATGTTTTGTGGAGCCATGTAGGATATCTGTGAAATCGTATTCCTCGAGAATGTTTAATGCGATTAACGCCGTGATCCCCTGACCGTTTGGAGGTATCTCGTATACGTCTAATCCCTTGTAGTTAGTGGTTATGGGGTCCGGAAAGGTGCTGTAATGGTTCTTCAAGTCCTCAACTGTCATGACACCGCCCATAGGCTCCAGTACTTTAACGATCTCCTCCGCGATCCTCCCCTCATAGAATCCGGCTTTACCATGCTCCGCCACCTCACGGAAAGTACGAGCCAAATTCTCGTTCTTCATGATCTCACCGGCCCGGGGGGCTTCTCCATCTTTGAGCATCTCCTCGTAGTGGGGACTATTCTTGAGTTTAGGTATGCCCCGTTTCCAAGACCTAGCGGTTATTGGGCTAACCGGGAACCCTTCTTCACCCAGCTTGATGGCGGGTCCTAGGACCTCCTCAATAGTCATTGTTCCGAAGTGTTCAATGGTGTCAACCCATCCAGCAGCCGCACCCGGCACAGTAACCGTGTGGGGACTCGTTGGAGGCAGCTTATCAGCTATCCCTTGCTCAGCCAAATATTCCAGGCTAAGCCTTGACGGAGCTCTCCCACTAGCATTCAAGCCCTTTACCTCCTTGGTTTTAGCGTCAAAGAATAGACAGAAGGCGTCTCCCCCGATGCCTGTGCTGCAAGGTTCTGTCATATTAAGCGCTGCTGCCGTTGCGACGGCTGCATCAGCTGCGTTCCCACCCTGTTTGAGAATCTCGATTCCGGTCATTGAGGCTAGGGGCTGGCTGCTTGCCACCATTCCATGTGTTCCGTATACTGGGCTGCGACGAGAGTTGAACTTCATATCATGAAAACACGGGTGGCGGGACATAAGAGTAACGATAGCTGGGCTTAATCTGTTAACTCTTTTTTTCACGTATACGAAGATCACTGCACTTTTGGGTAGTCTACGTAAAGGTAGTAACACAGATATCTTCGTGGATTTGATACTTGAAACGATAAATGGTATACTGTCGAGAAGTATTATCTATATAACTATGAGATCAAGCCATTTGTTGATTGCAGATCGTGCAAGAAAGGTGATCTTGTCTGTGTTTTATTTGATGAGATGAGGAAGATATACGATGCATTGGATAAGTTTGATCTCATTATATTCGGTAAACCGGTATACTTCTATGGACTTCAGGGTATGAAGATCTTTATTGATCGGCTCAGACCATACATCGCTAATAAGAAGTTCATGGATAAGAAAGACATTCTAGTTGCGCCATCTGAAGAGGGGCAGAGTGCACTGATCCATGATATAACTTTTAAAATGACCTTTATTATCTTGGATTGAAATATTTTGGTAAGTGCTGGCCAAGGCTTTTAATCGCGCAGAGATGGTGGAGAAACCAGAGGAATTGGCTCTATTGAATGAGACATTGGATCGTCTATAATCTATTCTTAAGATAGATACTGTGTGTACCTATCAAGACTACACATATTTTATATATACTGTACAGTAAAAATAGAACAGAAAACTGAGTGCATTAACATGAGAGATAAGAAGGATCCCCACATCAGGCTTATTGAGAGGTTAAAACTACAGCTCAATGGATATGTTTATGTGGAAGACAGATTCAAGGACGGATGGAAGGAGCCGATGCCTCATTACGCTTTCAAATGCCCCAAACACGGCATTATTGTTGATTACCCTCATGGATATAATCAGCGTTTGGAGTGCCCCAAGTGCCGTGAAGAGGAGAACGTGGTAAAACAGACAGTATAATATAACGAATAGGTGCTTTTTTGATAGAAGTGATAATAGACAGAGCCAATATGGGGATGCTCTTACTAAAATGTGCTCCATATTCAGCGTGAAGCACTATTCCCAGTATTAGAAGTAAGCTAGTTTAGATGGAGATTTTTTAGGAACAAGGCGATAATGTTGCTGGAGGTTTGATTGGCGCCTTGGAGAAGACTCGAACTTCTGACCATCTGCTTAACAGGCAGGTGCTCTACCTACTGAGCTACCAAGGCATGTTTTGGAAATATACTAGAAACAATATAAAAACTTAACTATACAATACAAAATCAGAATAAAAAAATATACGATTTAACAAATATATTACAAATAACTAATTTTCAGTACAATCTAGGAGACCAAACCAGAGACAACATTACAGGATAATGAAGAGAACTTTTATTCTTCTCTCAACGCCTCCAACACCAGTTCTCTAACTACGTTAGCCGAAGCCCGCGCCCTTACCCTACGCAAGACCTGCCCGATAAGGTACTCCGTTGCCTTGGCCTTACCTGAACGATAATCCGAAACTGCCTTGGGGAACTCATCCACCACATCCAACACTACGACACGTAATTCATCCAACGGGATTAAAGATAGACTCTTCTCCTCAACTAGCCGTCTGGGTGATTTCCCGGTCTTTACGTATTCTTTCACCAACTCCTTCGCTAGCCTTTCACTGATGGTTCCCTCATCTATTAGCTCAAGAAGTTCCACAAAGGTCCCCGGTGTTAAACCACTTTCCTCCAGACTTAACCCCTCATAGTTCAGACTCTTCAAGATATAGGTTACCAGCCAGTTTGCCACGATACTTGGATCATGGTAGATACTACAAGAGGCCTCATAGAAATCACTCATAGTTATGCCCTCGTTAACGATGATATCCGACTGGAACTTGGTGATCCCGTACTGATCAACCAGACGATTTATACGTTGGTCTGGGAGCTCCGGCATGGACTCGGTTAGTCGTTGCACCCAATCTAGGGGTATATGTATCTGAGGTAGATCAGGTTCAGCGATATAGCCATAATCATCTTCCTCCTCCTTCAACCTTAGAGAACTTGTAACTCCGGTCTCAGCGTCAAAGTGCCGTGTCTCCCG
>CAZAQI010000019.1:285-23497 GCA_964487465.1 uncultured Candidatus Bathyarchaeia archaeon | reverse complement strand
ATAGTTAGCTTTGAGAACAGCTTCCACGGTAGAACCTACATGGCGATGACCCTTACAGGTAAATGGGACCCATACAAGGTAGGCCTAGGTCCCTTCGTACCGGGAGTATATTTCACACCATACCCCTATTCATTCCGATGCCCTTGGGGTACAGACGACAAAGAGGAATGTGGAAAGGCTGCGATACATCACATCGAGAAGAGTCTCTTCAAGACCCAAGTAGATCCTGAGACAGTTGGAGCCATCATAGTCGAGACCATTCAAGGTGAAGGCGGGTTCATTGATCCACCGAATAACTTCTACCCCATGCTAAAGGAGCTCTGTGATAAACATGACATCAAGCTCATCGTGGATGAGGTTCAGACAGGATTCGGTAGAACAGGTAAAATGTTCGCTATCGAGCACTATGATATCGTGCCTGATGTAATCACCATGGCAAAGGCGATCGCAAATGGATTACCTTTAAGCGCAGTAGTAGCCAGTGAAGAGCTAATGGGCGACATATATCCAGGTAGTCTGGGTGGAACATATGGCGGTAACCCTATTGCCTGTGCTACGGCTCTAAAAGTCATTGAGATAATGGAGAGGGAGAAGATTCCGGAGAGAGCCGAGAAGATGGGTAAAAAGCTGAGAAAGCAGCTCAACGAGTTACAGGAGAAATACCCAAAGATCGGTGAGGTTCGTGGATTAGGACCCATGCTAGCCATGGAGTTCGTGAAGGACCCGGAGACAAAGAAACCAGACCCCGATACAAGTAGCGCCGTTATGAAAGAGTGCCTGAAAAACGGGTTAATGACCTTGAAAGCAGGCTTGTACAGTAATGCTATCAGGTTACATCCGCCGTTAACCATCGAGGATGACCTACTTGAGACGGGTATGGATATCCTAGAAGCCGCTATCAAGAAGCACGCCTAATCTCTTTTTTCTATTCTTTTTATTTAGCTATGTATGAGTTCAATGGATGAAGATAGGTTGTCATGTATCGATAGCAGGTAGTATAGACAGATCTGTTGATAGAGCACAGAGGATCGGCGGTGATACTTTTCAGATATTTACCCGGAACCCCCGTATGTGGAAAGCCAAGAAACTTGAGGATAAAGAAGTAGCATCATTCAAAGAGAAACTGGATGAATCCAGTATTAGTCCCGTTATTAGTCATATGCCCTATCTGCCTAATCTTAGTTCCTCTAACTCAGAGCCATATAAGAAATCAGTTGATACCTTAGAACTGGAGTTGAAGCGGTGTAATACTCTAGGTATTCCTTATGTTGTGACGCATCTTGGAAGCCACTTAGGTAAAGGTGAAGAGAAGGGAAGGCAACAGGTAGTGAATGCAATTAACCGCGTTGTCTCAAGGTTTGATAAGCATCCCATGATCTTGTTGGAGAACACCTCTGGGAAAACTAATGAAGTGGGTTCCACCTTCAAGGAGATAGCCGATATACTTGATGAGATAAAAACCGAGGACATAGGTATCTGTTTTGACACCTGTCATGCTTATGCAAGAGGCTATAACATAGCATCTAAGAATGGGTTAAAGAAGACCATAGATGAGATTGAGGCAAACATTGGTTTTGAACGTGTAAAGGTTGTGCATGTTAATGACTCAAGAGGAGAACTTGGGTCAAGAATGGATAGACATCATCATATCGGTTTTGGGAATATTGGAGAAGAAGGGTTTCTAAACTTTCTAGACAGCCCTTTCAGGGATAAACCCTTGATTCTTGAGACTCCTGTGGATGAGGTTAGGACTGATAAGGATAATCTGGAGAAGCTACGTGAACTATATTTAAAGGTGAGTTAGTAAGGTGGTTTGATAGCTGGATGTGGCTGTCTCACCCAGAATTATTCTTAGTGTTGTTTGACTTAGTTCCATTAACTCCCTATAGGTTAAAGTTGGATACATTTTTTTGCATACACGTATAATTGGGTCTACGGTGGTTATCTTCTTGTTTTTTATGGCAGCGTATTTCTTTGTACTGCGAACTAGTCTTTGTATTTGATCCGCTCGCATGTTGTTAACGTTTGCCATATCTGTTTCGACCAAGAAAAGTATTAATTTCTTAGTATATAAATGTTTCATGGTTTACCCCAAATTTATTTCTAGGGAGGTTAGTGAAAGTGGGTTTTATGGTTTCTTTGTATTTGTAATGAGCGCTTAAAACGGCTTCTTTTGGGATAAAAACAAGAAAACCGATTTCATTAAGATACGTCAACTTTCTTCAACCACCTACAGCAATACATAATTTCTCATACCTATAACAAACGTGTTACCAAACAAGATAAAATGGGGCAATATTAAAAAGAAAGCTGTTGATCAATAGGGTTGCTACGCCCCGGTAGCTATAGTCTGGTTAAAGCGCTTCCTTGGTAAGGAAGAGATCGCGGGTTCAAATCCCGCTCGGGGCTCCATTTATACTAAATTATATTGACGAAGAAGCGCATCAACCGATGGCTCCCTACCCATGAATTCCTTAAATATTTCCATAGGCTCAACAGATCCACCTAGAGCTAGATAGCTCTCCCTGAATCTCTCACCTAACTGTTTTACTTCATCAACGTTCTCTAACCCAATCTCCTCAAATAATGAGTAGATATCAGCGCTTAAAACCTCAGCCCATTTATAACTGTAATAACCCGCAGCATATCCTCCTGCAAATATATGATTGAATGCACAGAGGAAGTGATCATTTTCCAGTGGTGGTAACACCTTGGTTCTTTTAGCTACTTTACGATGAACCTCAAAAGCAGTCTCCTCTCCATATGGATCGTATTCACTGTGGAGCTTCATATCTGTTAACCCAAACTCAAGTTGTCTAACCATGGAGCTACCAGCCATGAAGACTCTCGCCTCCTGAAGTTTCTTAATATATTCATCAGGTAGGGGTTCACCTGTTTCCCAGTGACCTGAGATATTTCTTAAGGTTGGTTCATAGTAGCACCAGTTTTCCATGAACTGGCTTGAGATCTCCACAGCATCCCACTCAACCCCGTTAATTCCTGAGACATCAGGATAATCAACTAGTGTTAACATCCCCTGCAATCCATGACCAAACTCATGAAATAATGTAGCCACCTCACTGAAACTCATAAGTGATGGTCTATCACCAACTGGTGGGGTCCCGTTAGCGTTCAAGTATATTACAGGCAGCCTAACTATACTGTTAATGACTCTTCGATCTAGGCAGCTATCCATCCATGCGCCGCCCCGTTTCTCTTCTGGTCTACTATAAGCATCAAGGTAGAATGATCCTACCTGTTTCTCGTCTTCAAATACTTTGAAGTAGCTTACATCCTCATGCCAGACAGGTACTTCTTCCTCGGACTCTACTATATTTACATCAAATAGAAACTCCGTAAGACTAAACATGCCGTTAAGCACTTTGGGCAATGGGAAATAAGGTCTTAACTCGTCATCAGTAAAGTCAAAACGTTTCTCTTTCAGTCTCTCAGACCAGAAAGCAGTATCCCAGTGATTAATTGGCTCTTCTTGACCTGTTTTTGCCGCTATTTTTTCCAGTTCTTTGAACTCATCAATTTGGTTGGGTTTCGAAGCAGTGAACAATTCTTCAAGCATATTAAAAACAGCCCCTACACTGGGCGCCATTTTCGCTTCGAGGCTGAGATCTGCATATTTGTTATATCCGAGTAATTTTGCTTTTTCTTTTCTCAGCTGTAGGATCTCTGAGATTAATGGTCTGTTATCCCTTTCTCCGGAATCAGCTCTAGTCATGTAGGCTCGTAATATTTTCTCTCGATGCCCTCTATTTTTACTATGACGTAAGAAGGGAACAACTATGGGAGCTTCTAGTGTTATTCTCCATGGACCCTCTTCCGGTGTTGATTCATCTGTTTTCTTAGCATTGTTATATCCTTGAGATGATGTTTGAAGCAGTGAGTTCGGCCAGCTCTCGGTATCTTTTTCCTCCATTATTATGAACTCATAGGCTTTTGTGGAGTCTAGGACATTGTTCATGAACTTTGTTCCAAGTCTTGATAACTCTGTGGATATCTCATTGAATCGTTCTTTATCTTGTCCCGCTAACCCCACACCAGCTAGTTTTGCATCCCTTAGTTTCAGATCTATAACCCTGCGCTCGGCTTTACCTAATTCATTCCATTCTGGGCCATTCTTTATGCTCAATAGTCCTTCATAGATGGACTTACTCTGTTCAAGTCTTAACCAGAACTGTACTACTTTTGACTGCATTTTCTCATGTTCTTTCCTCAACTCTGGGCTATTCTTTACATTCAAGAGATGTTCAATGGGTTTCCATGCATACTCAAAAGGGATTGTAATGTCTTCTAAAGGTTTGACAAGGTCATCCCATGTAGGTTGGATATCTTGCTCTATTTTCTTTAACTTCTTCTCTGCATCAACTAATATCTGATTAACCGCTGGTTCAATGTGTACAGGTTTTATCAAATCAAACCTTGGGATCCCCTCGGTTACTAGAAGTGGGTTACTGGGTGATGTCATGTCTTGACTATTGTCTATTTGATTTAAATTTAGTTCCCCAGCGTGAGACCTATAAATAATGATGTCCATAGAGCCTTGAATTGAGCCCACATAGATTAGATGGAATTGTCTTTGATCTTGATGCTACCCTAGTAAATCTAGGTGGTTTTGTCGATTGGAAGAAGGCCCACACAAAGATAGTGGAAAATTATCTAGAACATGAATGTGATCCATCAATCGTTAATGAGTGCAGTGAAAGAGGGCTATTTAACATGCTTGAAGAAATGCATGGCATCTTGTTGAAAGAACGAGGTCTTGAAAACACTCTAACAATACAGCAGTTAGCCTACGATATATTGAGTCACTATGAGCAAAAAGGAGCTGATTCGTGCACCCTTATGGATGGATGTCCCGATATACTGGAGTGGCTAAAAGAAAAAGAGATACCCATAGGGATATGCACCTCAAATTCACCTGATTCAGCTGAGACCGCGTTAAAACTCCAAGGAATAAGAGACTATTTCCAAGTTGTTGTTGGTCGTAAAGTGGGCACTCCGATGAAACCGCACCCTGCTCAACTGAGGAAATGCTTTGAATTAATAGGCGTAGATCCTGAGAATGGTATGATGGTGGGAGACAGTCATAAGGATATTATCGCTGGTAAAGAACTCGGTGCATACACCATAGGTATCCCGGTTCATTATACTCGCCTTGACCTCATGAAGGAAGCTGGTGTAGACCAGATAATAGAAAACCTTTGGGAGTTAAAGGAGGTTATTGAGTCTTTCTAGACCACTATTCTCTCAACGTAGAGAACCCAATAATATAACCCCAGGAGTACAATAACCGAGATTATCAAACCTCGTAATGCACGATCATAGTCAATGCTAAAGGATGTTAAGCTACCTACTAGGAAACCGTAGAGATGTATATCATGGGCTATCCAGACATCATTGCTGAACATTATAGAAGATACCTCAACCACGAGCATGGATATACCAATGACAATTCCGGGTAACGGAATAATCATGGCGGATGTAATTTTGAAAGGCATCAATAATAATAGAATGGCGATTGCACCAAAGATAGCGCCTGATGCACCTATCACCATAATATCTGATCCTGGGTTAACCACAACATGGAGAATACCGGATAGAGCCCCGGCCAATAGATAAGAAACCCCTAGTTTGAAGGATCCTATCTCAGATTCAATTGCACGCCCAACACTGAAAAAAACAAACATGTTGGACACTAGGTGCTGAAAATTTAGGTGTAAAAACTGGTAGGTAATTAACGTGAAATAGTTTTTCTCCATAAGGAATTCAACCGGTTTAATCGAATACAGTGAATACACATTATTGACCACAGGGAGAGGTAAAAACAGGTTTACGATAAATAAGATAGTGCATGAAAAAAGAACGAAATAAGTGAAAAGAGGGGTTTTCTCCATAGTCATTACAATCATAGTTAGACTAAATGCATGTAAAAATCCATCTCAAGAGTAACTCTTTTCTCTTAGCTTTTAATTAAATACTGGAAGGTCGATTTACATGTTTGAGAATCTTAGACCCATTGATAACAAGAAAGTGATTGGAAGAGGAACATGGTATGATAAAGCAGCGAGTGAACTTATCAAGCGGGAAAAGAAGCTCAAACGTAACCTTGACAATATACGGACAGAGAGTGGACTAGGTGCCAGCGGATACCCTCACATAGGAAGCCTTGGGGATGCTCTAAGGAACTATGCTTTATCATTAGCTGTCCAGGTACAGGGCTATGATAGCGAGTATATAGCCTTCGCGGATGATAAAGACGGGCTACGAAGTGTGCCCGGTGGTATGCCCGAAGAACTAGGCGATTATCTAGGATACAGCGTTGCCCAGATACCTGACTTGTTCGGTGACTGTCACTTTAGCTTCGGAGAACACATGAGTAGCCTACTAAAAGAAGCGCTGGACCAAAATGGTGTAAAATATACGCCTATGTCTGCTTTCGAGACCTATAAAGAAGGGTTGCTAGACGATGAAATAATCACCATACTGGATAACCATGAAAAAGTAGGCAAGATAATCGAATCAGTAACAGGTCAGGAGAAATACACTGAGGCTTTACCCTATTTCGTGGTCTGCGAGGAATGTGGAAGAATCTACACGACACAGGCTCACGACTACAACCCAGCCACTCATACAATACAGTACGATTGCAAAGGAATGGAAGTGAAAGGGAACTGGATAGAAGGATGCGGACATAAAGGCGAGGTTGATGTTCTCAGCGGTAACGGGAAACTAAGCTGGAAGGTAGAATTCGGGGCAAGATGGCATGCACTTGACATCAGGTTCGAGGCATACGGGAAAGACATCGCCGACAGCGTACACGTAAATGACGCTATATGCCGTGAGATCTTTGACTGGGAACCTCCTATGCACGTACAATATGAGATGTTCGTAGATAGAGGTGGAGAAAAGATCAGTAAATCACGGGGCAATGTATTCACTCCCCAGGTATGGTACAGGTATGGTAGCAAGGAAAGCCTAAATCTACTAATCTTCAAGCGATTCGTGGGGACAAAAAGCGGCTCAGTAGAGGACATACCCGTCCACATGGATGAACTGGATAACCTAGAAGACATCTACTTTGGTAAGAAAAAGATCAAAGACGAGCTAGAGCGCCACAAACTCACAGGCTTATACGAGTACGCCCACCTACTGCACCCCTCAGAGAAACCAGAGGTACACATACCCTACAATATAATGGTAAATCTAGCCAAAGTGGCTCCACCAGGAAACGAAGAAGAGTTCATGAAAACCAAACTCGAGGAATATGACTACCTCAAAGAGACACGAAAAGGGATAGACGAACGTATACGGATGGCGTTAAACTGGGTTGAAGATATAGTCGATATAGAATCTGAACCTGTCGAACTATCAGAGACTGAAAGAGAGGCGATAAAGACCACCATAGAGCAATTGGAAGAAGCGGCAAACGAGGACGAATACCAGTCAACAATCTTCAACGCATCAAAAAAACACAACATAAAAGCAAGAAACCTATTCCCAATAGTCTACAAGATATTATTAGGCCAGCCCCGTGGACCCAGATTCGGGCCATATGTTGGACTGGTTGGAAAGGATTCTGTAATCGCTGAACTAAGGAAAGCTATCTAGTACCAAAACATTATCTCAATCTTCCATTCTATGGATATTGTAGGGTTTCTTTATAAATGAACCAACCTATACTTTTAGTCGTGACTGAAATAAATCCCGGTTTAAATGCGTTCCTCAGCAAAAATGATCTGACTACAGAGATCCCTCTAGGAGTATCCAGGGGAACACCCGGGAACAGTTCTGTTTCGCGAAAGGAGGCAGAAAACAGCCCTGTTCAGAAACCATTCTACCCAAAACGGGCACCTATTCAACCCAATAGAGGCCCCTATTCTAGGTAAAAAGAGAACATCCAGCACATTGTAAACTATATCCCAAGACCATAACCGATACACTACACTCAACAGGCAGCTGAACTCCGAGTCAAAAAAATAGGGTCCATTAAAAATCACCCATCTTTCATTGACCTAATTATTAACACCAAAAAAAACTTTCTCTAGACCAACATAAATAACCACCAACTCAAATACTAATACAACCAGAACAAGAAATACCCCAGGTCAAAACACATGGTGACAATCAGAAAACTCAGATTCAACGAATGGATAATTCCCATAAAACTATCCGCTCAGATACTGACCCATACCCCCCAGCCACAGAAAACACTACTACAACTCAAACTACCCATATCCCTACTAGTAATGAAACTATACCACATGGAAACCATCTATGTAGCCGAACAAGAAGATCAAATAATAGGTATCTGCATAGCCCAAATCCAAAAAAATACCCTGATAATCGAAGGCACAGCCATACACTCTGACCACAGACGGAAAGGAATCTCAACTCAACTCAAAAAGGCAGTGGAGGAAACAGCCAAAAAACATGGAGCCACCAAAGCAATCACAAAAATAGAGCCCACAAACAAGCCAGCAATAAAAATGGCCCAAACACAAGGATACCAAGCCACAGAAAAAGAAAAAATATATGAAAAAAACCTAGACTAATCCTCCGCGTACATCTCACCATCATGCGCCCAATCCCGCTTGGACACATCCCGGAAGACAACCGAAACCGCGCTAGAAGGACAACCCGACCCCTCACAAACAGCCTCAGTAATCAACTTAGCAACACGCTTCTTCGTCTCATAATCACGGCCTTCAAACCACTGTACAGTAATCCACGGCAAACAATTCACCAAACATATTACCCCCTAAACATAGATAAGAAACCTTCCCACAAAGAAAAATTCTCATCAACAGTCACCAAGGCGGCGGGCTCCATACTCAAGATCCTCATCACAAATCAGAAGGGCAAAGACATCATCGCCCGCCAAGACAAGAAACACATCACAAGTGAAAAACATATCCCCATAGAAAACCACAAAAACCACCAGACCACAACAGATACACCATGGACCGCCCAGATAAAACAATGTACTTCCTAAACATCGCCCTCAGCGTAGCACGAAGAAGCACCTGCCTAAGAAGAAAATTCGGCGCAGTCATAGTAAAAGACAACACCATAGTAGGAACAGGATACAACGGAAACGCAAGAGGCGTAGTAAACTGCGACGAAATAGGCTGCATAAAAAACCAGATGAACAGCCCCCAAGGCAAAGCATACGACTACTGCCCAGCAGTCCACGCAGAAGAAAACGCCATAATAAACAGCAACAGAGCAGACCGCATAAACGCAACCCTATACATAGCAGGCCTAGACAAAAACGGGGAATACACACTAGCCCTACCCTGCCAACGATGCCAACGCAAAATAATCAACAGCCAGATAAAACAAGTAATACTACTCCGCGACGACGGCACACCCATGACCATCGACGTACAAGAATACATCAAAGCAGACACAGAATGGTACACAAAACTAATCCAAGACGCAAAAAACAATCCTAAAAACTTATAAACCAAGCACCTGAAACAGAATCGATACAAATGAGCCTAGAACAAAAAATCAAAGACTTAGAAATAGAGATCCGTGGAATCATCGACAAAATAGAATCAATGGAAGAAAAATTCGACGTAATAGATGAACGCCTAGAAGAACTTGAGGAAAAACTAGAAGCCTAGACTCGTATTTTTCTAAAAACCCTTAAAAACTCAATCAACAGCCTAGCCATGAGAGCAAAATGGCATTCGGCCAACACACATCAAAAGAAATCATAGGCACAAAAACAACCCAGCTAATAGACAAAAAAATAATACTATGCATAACAGGCAGCGTAGCAGCTATAAAAAGCACCGAGATCGCACGCGAACTCATGAGAAGAGGTGCAGACGTTTACGCCGTAATGACCAAACATTCTCAACAAATAGTACACCCCGACATGGTGGAGTGGGCTACAGGAAACCCCGTAGTAACCGAACTAACAGGCCAAATAGAACATGTAACCTACGCTGGCGAACACGAGAAAAAAGCAGACTTAATACTGGTAGCGCCCTCAACCGCGAACACTATAGGAAAAGTAGCGGCAGGAATCGATGACACACCCGTAACCACAACATTAACCACGGGGATAGGCGCCGGAATACCAGTAATAATCGCACCAGCCATGCACGCATCCATGTACAGACACCCTATAGTAATGCAGAACATCGAGAAACTCCGGAGCAACAAAATAGACGTATTAATGCCAAGATTCGAGGAAGGTAAAGCCAAGATCCCTGGAACAATGGATATAGTTCAGGCGGTATTAGATAAGTTATCAATGGAACAGGATCTAAAAGGGAAGAAAATACTCATCACAGCTGGACCAACAAGAGCATATCTGGACGCATTCAGATACATAACAAATCCAAGCTCCGGAAAAATGGGAGTAGCATTAGCTGAAAACGCGTTAAACCGTGGAGCCAAAGTAACCATCATATACGGACCAGGAACAGCCAAACCCCCCACTTGCGCTAAAATAGTCAATATAACAAGCACAGAGGACATGCTACAAGCGGTTAAACAGGAGTTATCCAATGAAAAATACCATATTGCAGTATTATCCGCTGCAGCAGCAGACTATGGTGCAACCGATAGAATAAACGAGAAAACACCTTCAGGGAAAGATCAGTGGACAATTAATTTAAAGCCACTACCAAAAGTAGTTGAAAACGTGAAAAAAATTGATCCAAACGTCTATCTAGTTGGATTCAAAGCTGAATATGAATTATCCGATGATGAACTAATACAGAGAGCTTATGATAGAATGATTGATTCAGGGATGGATCTCATAGTAGCCAATGATGTTGCTAGAAAAAGCACTGGTTTCGGTACAGACACTAATGAGGTTTTCATCGTTGATCCAGAAAAGAATGTTACTCATGTATCTCTGACGGAGAAATCTGATGTGGCTTCTAAAATATTTGACGTGGTTCTATCAAAGCTATAGAGTTTATTTAACCCTATTAATTTGTCCTGTTTCTATGTGACATTATGCGTCTCTTGGTAAATTGCTTTGATCTTGTTAGCCTTATCTATTTTAATTGTATTAAATTAAGCTACTTTAGTCTAAAAAATCGGTGGTTATTTTCAAGATCTGAAAATAACTTTATTAAAACAAAACACAATACAATGAACCATGAACAAACAAAAGATCAGTATAATCACACTAGCAGCAATAATACTCACAATGGCCCCATCAACCATAACACACGCACAGATGGTACAAGACTCTGCAATTTGTTATGGCTATGGAACCGATTTACAGCCAAAAGGCGTTGGAAACACCATCTTCCAATACACAGAGAAAATTGGGTTATGGGTACAAATACAAGACCCAGCAGACGTAAGCTACAGAATGATCTGGGAGGACCCAAGTGGAAGCCAGTTTAGAAATCAAGCAGTAGAAGTGGTTGAAAAATCTGGAGAAGACTGGGGTATAGTGTTTGACTCAATAAAAATTGCTGAGACAACAGCGAGAACAAAACTAGGTGTCTGGACGGTCAGCCTGTATATTGATGGCGAACTGGCGACTGAGGCCGAGTTCCAGATATTAGACTACGAAGAGTTCGTTGAAAATATCCAGACTATCCAAACTAGGATTCAGGAAATTGTTGATGAAAAAGACGATCTACTTGCACAAAATCAGGAACTTAGGACACAATTAGAGTCTCTTCAAGCAGACTATGCTGCGCTAGAAGCACAAGTGGGAACTAGCTCTGACTACGAGGAACTACAAGACAATTACGATGACCTCCAAGAAGACTACGAGTCCTTGAAAGCAAGTCAAGCTACAACTAAGATGATGCTATACGCAGCCATAGTAGTGGCCCTTGTTGCCGTGGTCATAGCCGTGTATTTCGGTGCGATCAAAAAGTAGTCTCTATTTTTTTCATAGGAAAACCCATATTACTCATTAAGATACACGATACTAGATTCAACTTGGCCAAGATACTGGTATTATATGATAAATGGATGAGAGAAAATGCTGAAAATATGTGGCGTACAGCCTTCAGCGAAGCAATGGGCGACGAGGTAGAAGAACACGAGTTCATCTATGAAGAAAACATTGAGGGAACATATAAATGGTCAACAAAAGAAGTGGATAACGTAAAAGAAGCATACGGAAACCCAGAAGAAATCAAGAATATAATAAATGGATGCGAGATTGTAGTATCTGGTTATGCTCCATTCACTAGTGAGGTAATTGAAGCCTCTGACAGCCTAAGATTAATTGGTATATCCAGAGGAGGACCGGTCAACGTTGATAAGCAAGCCGCATCAGAGAAAGAAGTATATGTATTAAGAGCCGTTGGACGAAACGCTGAATCAGTAGCTGATCAAACCATGGGGCTTATCCTAGGTGAGTTAAGATATATTGCTCGTCATAATCATGAGATCAAATCTGGTGAATATTTTGAGAAACTTAATGCGGTAGGGCGTTCAGATTATCTTGGCTCTTTTAACTGGATGGAAGCTAATGGTAAAACTCTAGGTTTGATTGGATATGGACAGGTAGGTAGACGTGTGGCTAAGCGCGCTCAGGCTTTTGATATGATCGTAAAAGTGTTTGATCCCTATATTGACGAGGAAATATTGAGACACGATAACTGTGAACCAATAGAACTAGAATCCTTGTTACAGGAATCAGATTTTATCTCTATTCACGCTGCATTATCCCCAGATACACATCACATGATCAATTCTGATGCTTTTAACAAGATGAAAAAAACAGCCGTATTGATCAATACAGCAAGAGGAAGTATTATCGATGAAAAAGCATTATACGATGCATTAAAAAATGAAACAATAGCATCAGCTGCAATCGATGTAGTAGAAGAAGATCCCATTAAACCGGACAACCCGTTAATATCCCTAAAAAACATTACTCTAACGCCACATACCGGGGGGAGATCTCCTGATACCGAGATGCGTGGATATAGACAGATTGCTCAACAAGTAGCAAGATACCTAAGAGGAGACGAGATTCAACCAATGCATGTGTACAATAAGGAGATAATTAATGGATAATCGTATGAGCCAAGACTCTTTTCTAAGTATCGACGCTGGATCAGGCGGTGTAAAATCTTTCCTAGTTTCTCCTAAAGGGGATATACTGAAAAAATCTGAACATATATGGGATAGAAACACATGGAACAGTGATTTTGCGTGGTTAAAAATCACCGAGTCCATAAAAGAGATCACAGAAAATTATGAAGGCGAAATCCTTGGTGTATCCAGTACTAGCATGCGTGAAGAATTCATCCTAATAGATGAAAAAGGCGATGAAATAAATTATATTCTTACAGAAGAATCAAAAAAAATTGGACAAGAAATTCTCAACAAATTTGGTGAGGAGTTATATCAGAACTCTGGTCACTGGCCAGTACCATGTTGGATAGCTGGGGCAATAATCCCCAGCTTAAAGATAACCCAACCTAACCTGTTTGAACGGATAAAAAGTATTCTAATGATTAGTGACTGGGTTAACTATCGATTAAGTGGAGAGTTAGCTACAGAAGGAAGTGGAGCATGTGAAACCAGTTTATTTGATATTATTAACGGGGATTGGAGCTGGGATAATATTAAAAAACTTGATTTACCTTTTCATATCTTCCCTAAGGTATTAAAAAACGGTGAAATCTTAGGAGATGTTGATGAAAGTATTACAAAGTTAGCTGGTATGCACGAAGACATTCCTGTTATTATGGGTGGAGCTGACACTCAATGCGGATTACTTGGTATGGGGGTAAAAACAGGTGAATATGCTGCCGTAGGCGGAACAACAACTCCAATTCAACTAGTAACCGATAAACCATTATTCGATAAGGAGAAAAGAACGTGGAGTAATAACCACGTTGTTGGGGATGAATGGATACTTGAGTCAAACGCTGGTTATACAGGTAGATCTGTTAAGTGGCTAAGAGACGAGTTTTTTAAAGAGAAAGAAGGATATAAAGAGGTAAATTATTCAGCAAAAAAAGTAGCCATCGGCTCCGATGGATTACTGACCTACTTGGGACACCACCTTTTTGATGCGGGTCCTCCATACTGGTCAATGGATAAACTAAGTGACTTGCCAGTAGAACCTTGCATTATTGGTAGTTACAGTTTTAGTTTACCAGTTTTGGCAAGGGCGATCTTTGAGGCTAACTCTTATGCTGTAAGGTGTAATGTTGAGCAATTAATAACCATCTCGGGTATCGATCTTGATTATTTATACTTTTGTGGTGGAAACTCCAAGTCTGATTTTTGGATGCAGATACAGGCTGATGTATTAGGTAAAAACGTTCATGTACCTAGAGTTAATGACTCTACAGCAGTCGGAGCAGCAATATTAGCTTCGATTGGAACAGGTTATTACTCAACTCTCGATAAGGCAGTAAATAATATGGTTAATCAAGGTAAAGTGTTTGAACCCCGGAAGAGCCCCAATAAGAAATATGAGAAACATTATAGGCGATGGATTGAAACCAGGGGAAAACTTGGTAAACTATAGACATCGTTTTTATTACCATAAACCCTTCATGTTTGTGAATAAATTTGTCAGGTACTGAGAAAATACTTAGAGAGAGACTAACCAAAGTAGGTAGACAGCTTTTCGCTGATGGATTAACCCATGGTTCATCAGGAAATATTAGCGCTAAGCTAATGGGCACAAGTACGTGTTTAATTAAACCCTCAGGGTACAGGTTTTGTGATCTTAAGCCAGAGGATTTCCTTCTAGTGAATATTAACACTCGAGAAGTACTGAAGGGAGAGGCTAAACCCAGTATTGAGACTCCTTTTCATACTAAACTATATCAAAAGTGGCCGGAAGCGGGGGGAGTTGTTCACATACACCCCAAGTATTGCACAATTCTATCGATTATAGGAGAAAAGATAGTACCTATGGGGTTAGAGCTATACAGTGCCCCCGCTTTAGCTAAGGGGGTTCCAATGTCAAAATTTGCTACACCTGGCTCTGAGGAACTCGCGGATAATATGGTTGAAGCTATGAAAGAACATATCGCGTGTCTGATGCCTCATCATGGTAGCACAACGATTGGTAAAACCATAGAGGAAGCGGCTCAAAACGCCAAGGTCTTGGAGTCTATTGCTCAATTACAATACGAGATAATGCTGGTAGGTGAACCAGAGTCTTTACCTGACGAAATGCTGAATATGCTGGTTGAGAGGGCAAGAGAAAAAAGTTTACTTGTTTGATTCCTTTTTCATCTTAGCAAGTCTATGTACCAATGTTTTCCCTTCTTCGAAACCCTCTAAGGGTCTAGCTTCTACTAGACCCGAATTGATAGCTGATTCTAGTATCTTTTTTCCTCTATCTGTCCTAACTATAACCGTGGAATATCCCTGAGATGAACCAACGTTCCCCACTGAAATATCAGCGAACTCTGAAGCAAAATCAGTGCAATGCGTACATGTAGATCTTATCAAAGGCTTTACCTTGGAGAGCTTGGCGCGATGAAGTCTCTCCTCTCCATCCCATGCATAGAATCTCCCTTTCTTTATCTCAAACTTGGTAACTCTTCCTGGATCAACGTCATTATCTCGAAGATATTTCATGAAGCTCTCATAGGTGAAAGTCTCCATACAGAATAAACCAATCTTTAAAGCAACGGCATCAGACATCTTTTTGTTACTCATTTTCCCACTTGTGGCTAAGCTAAGGCCACGCATCTGACAGGTTGTTCCAACTACCGCTATTTTCCTTAGTTTCTCTTCTTTAACAGCCTTCTTTACCCCAACCATTGTAGGGCTAGGAGTATATTTTGTACCCGCTGCCTTGACAACCTCTTCTTTATTTTTTATCACAACTGGTTCCGGTACCCAGATTTGGTCTTCTGAAAGCTTTGAAGCAATAACACCATCTCCTCCATCTTCAAGGAACTGGATTAATAATGCTGTAACTACCCCTCCATCCTGAGCTTTATCATGAATTTCTTCTTTAGTTACCCTAGCAGAATACGCCGCTTCGTATACTCCGGTTAATTCTTCTTTAGGTTTACGCGTTCTGCCAAATATTTTCTCTTCCATTTCTTTTTCATTGAATTCAGCAGCTGGACAGTTGGCATAACATATCCCACACTCAATACAATTACCTACCAGCTTTGGAATCGTATCTCCCAATTCTATTACATTAACGGGACACACCGCCTCACAGGTCCCACAACTAACGCAAATAGTAGCGTCTATTACATCTTTTTTTAGATCATTAAATGTTTTCTTTACTTGACTCAAGTTGTATCACCTGATATGAGGCACATTGGTTTAACTATTTTTCCACTTTTCCCTCATTTTTAGCCTAGATAATTAATGATGTAGAGTTTTGTTACCTCAAATGCTCAAAGTTTTTATTCATTAAACTCCTCTTTGGATGAGTCTTGAAGGTGCTAGATATTTGAAGCTAGACGCGATATTTAGGCCGAGTTCAGTAGCCATAATAGGTGCATCTTCCACTCCTGGAAAGGTTGGGTATGTTTTATCAAATAATCTCTTAAAGAGTGGATATGATGAACCTGTGTACCTTGTCAATATTAAGGGAGGCGAGATACTCGGTCAAAAAGCATACAAATCTGTTTCTGAAATTTCCGGTGATGTCGAGTTAGCTGTTATTGCGATTCCATCTAAATATGTTCTTCAAACAGTTGAGGAATGCGGAGAGAAAGGAGTTAAGGCACTTATTATTATATCAGCTGGGTTTAAGGAAACGGGTAGTGAAGGAGCGGAACTTGAGAAAAAACTTGTAGAGGTTGCCCAGAAATATGACATGCGAATTCAGGGACCTAACTGTCTCGGTGCGATAAATACACATGTTCCATATGATCTGAGTTTTGCATCCACTTTACCGAAGAAGGGAAGTATTGGTTTTATTTCTCAAAGTGGTGCTCTGGGTACAGCGATTCTTGACTGGATTATAGCAGAGGAGATAGGGTTCGGGAGTATTGTCAGTCTAGGAAATAAAGCCGATCTAGATGAAGTAAATTTTATTGAGGCTATGGCTGAGAACCCAAATCTTAAGGTTATACTTCTCTATCTTGAGTCAATTGAACGTGGAAGAGAGTTCCTTAAAGTTGCATCCAAAGTTGTTAAGAATAAGCCTATCATGGTGGTGAAAGGAGGTACGAGTAGTGCGGGGGCAAAGGCGGCTGGAAGCCATACAGGTGCCCTAGTTGGGAGCTTTTTAGCGTATAAAAAAGCGTTTGATAAAGCGGGGGTTATTCTCACTGAGAGCATGGAGGACTTGTTCAACTATGCCGTTGCCTTTACTCAGCAAAGCCTTCCGAAGGATGAAGGTATAGCTATTGTTACTAACGCGGGTGGTCCAGGTATTCTTTCAACGGATTTGATTGAGAAATTGAATATGAAGATGGCGGATTTAACCGATGAGACTATTGATTATTTAGATGAAAACCTTCCATCTGCTGCGGCTACTGGTAACCCTATTGATATTCTAGGTGATGCACTGCCCGATAGGTATGCTATTGCATTAGAAGCTGCTTTGAATGATCAAAAAGTTTTCTCTGTAGTTGTGTTACTTACACCCCAAGCCATGACTGATAGTCTGACTACTGCCAAGAATATAGTTGAGATATCAGAAAATCATCCAGAAAAACCTGTCATCAGCGTTTTTATGGGCGGTGAATGGGTTGCTGAGGCATCAGAATATCTTAAGGATAATGGTGTACCATGCTACAACTTCCCTGAAAAAGGAATCAAGACCCTCAATGCGTTATATCAATATGCTCGTCATCTTCGTTTACCAGAGATAGATCCACCAGCGTTTGACGATATTGATAGAGCCAAGGTGAAGGAGATCTTTGATTCTGTAAAGAAGGATAATCGTAATGTATTGTTTCCTCATGAGGCAATGCAGGTAGCTAAGGCGTATGGCATATCGGCTCCAGCCAGTCAATTAGCTACAACTGCTGATGAAGCCGTGGAATATGCTGAAGAAATGGGTTATCCGGTGGTCATGAAAATAGTAAGTCCGGATATTATGCATAAAACCGATATCGGAGGCGTTGAACTAAACCTTACTAACTCGAATATGGTAAGTATTGCCTTTGAGGAAATTATGCGTAAAAGCAGGAAAGCCCAGCCATTAGCCAAGATATATGGGATTACTGTTGATAAAATGGTTCCCAAAGGTAAAGAGATGATCATTGGGATGAGTCGTGATCCCCAGTTTGGTCCAATGGTGATGTTCGGTCTTGGTGGTATTTACGTGAACTTTTTAAAAGATGTAGCTTTCCGGCTTGCACCTATGAATGAGCGAGAGGCTCAGAACATGATGGAAGAAACAAAAAGCTATACCTTATTGAAGGGTGTTCGTGGTGAGGCTCCTGCGGATATAGATGCGTTAAGGGATGCTATACTTAGAGTGGGTCATCTCGTATGGGATTTCCCGGAGTTAGAGGATCTTGATATTAACCCGATCTTTGTCTATGATGCGGGTGAAGGCGTTAGTGCTTTAGATGTCAAGATAACCCTCTCCTAATTTTTCACGTATTCTACTGCTTCTTCGAGTGTCATGTCTACGTTGTGTTTTCTCTCGAAGAAGTAGGTTATGTTTTTTACGTCTCTTTCTAGTGTTTCATCAGCGTTGGGGTGATCGGATGTTATATACTGGGGCCAATCGATTATCCAGACCTCTGTGTTATCATCTATCAGTATATTGTATTCACTTATGTCACTATGAATTACTCCAGCCTCATAGGCTTTCTTTAGGTTGTCTAGTATTTCCATTAAAAATATCTCAGCGTTTTCGATTACTAATATTTCTGAGAGCTCTATTCCTTTTATGTATTGCATTATTATTGTGTGGCGGTTCTGATAGATTGGGTTAGGCGTTTGTACCCCTGCTTCATGCATTAACGAGAGTGCTTCATACTCTGTTTCAGCAGCTAGTCTTGATTGATATAACCATGATGTATGATCATGATCAGCTAAGTATTCGCGTTTCCTTTTTGTGTCTCTGAAACTGGTTCGTCCTATTCTATGGAACTTTACCGCTACTTTTGTATCATCAGGTGTTACACCCTCGTATACATCAGCTTCTTTGCCTATACCTATTGAAGGGCCTAGGTACTCCAGCATCTCTGCTTTTACTAAGGCGTTCAGGGCTAGTATGTCATATGCGTTATAGTTCATCAAGTAGCCGAGGTATGGTTCTTGTTCTCTGTAGATTAACTCGTGTTTGTATAGTTTACTTAGTCTGTGATATATCTCACTCTCGTTTAACCCACTGATTCGTAGTACTTCTTTATGAGGTACTACTTTGTGTTGAATCATTCCTTGTTCTATTGCGTGGAGTACTCTTATGTCGTAGTTTTCTAGCGAAGGTAATATTTGAGCTGCTTTATCCGCGGATGACACAAGTAAAGAAAGAGGATCGGTGATTTATATCATATCCAGTCTATCTTTGAGGGCTATTGATATTGGAACCCCTACAACTCCTGCCACTAACATCTGTACTATGTTGAACGGAGCTTCGACTGTGGCAGCTGAGAAACCGTACATGAAAACTTGTACGATGAAGTAACCAGCTACCATAACTATGCCTCCTACTATCCACGCGATGAGTGTTTTTTTTACTGTTCTATCTTCTTTTGGACCCGCTAGTTTTCCGGCTACGTAGCCTTCTGCGCCTTTTATAATTGTGGTGAATATTACCCAGTTGTACCATCCTCCGAGAAGGTCTGCTAAGCCTGATCCTAGTCCGCCTGCTAGTGCTCCTACTATTGGTCCAAAGGTTAACGCTGTGGTCATTACTATTGCGTCGCCTAGATTGAAATAACCACTTGTAGCGGGTATGGGGAATGTGAATATCATCGTGGCTATGGTTGCGAGTGCTCCCATTACACCTATAGCAGCTATTTGTCGGGTGTTTAATGATGTCATATTTTATTATAGTTACAACTATAATATAAAATATTCTAGCCATAACTATAATACTGCGGCTTTTTTTTATTTTCATGAATTACGTGTTCATAGGTAACAATTTTGTCTTTTTTTAGGGTTAATACCTCTCTTGGTTAATATGTTGAATGATATTCGTTTGTGCTACGTCGAATAATATCAAACGATGTAATTATGGGGATTCTTTAACTGAGATAAGCTCCATCCCCGTGTGATGCTCTACTGCTCCCTTTAAGAAGTTTTATATTAATGCCTGCAAGTCGTCTAGCGCATCTAAAGCTCGTTTTCCTCTCTCAGTGATCTCCAGTTCTTTTCGTTTTCCCTTCTGAGTTGACTTAATCAAACCTTTAGTCTCCAAGTCCGTTAGATGTTGGTATACAGCACCAAGGGTCATTTCTTCTCCGAGGGTCTTCCATATAGCGTAACCATACGTTGATTCCTGATTTATGATCTTCAATATACGCTCCTTGGTTGTCAAGTGGCTACCGAGTCTTGGACTCTTCTTTCTCTTCGTTAGATTTTTCAGGATATCATCTGTCTTTAATCCACTGCTGGTAACAAGGCACACTATTTCCGAGTCCTTATCAACTCTTTTATGGACAATATCGCTTTGTAAAGATGCTACGGGGGCTGATGAGGCTGGTTCAGAGAATATTCCCTCGGTTCTAGCGATAACCATACCTGCTTCAATCATATCATCATCAGAGACTGATACCGCGAATCCTTTTGATTCCTTCAATGCATTCAAGGCTAATTTTCCGTATAATGGTTCAGCAACTCTGATGGCTGATGCCTCGGTTTCCCCGTCTTTTATCTTGATTGGTGTCTCGGAGTTTTCAAGATAGGCTTTTGATATGGGGGCGCATCCTTCAGCCTGTACTCCTACCATTTTTGGCGTCGTTTCTATCATGCCTAGTTGTTTCATTTCTTTGAAACCCTTCCATAGAGCGTGTAATGTGGCGCCACTTCCCATAGCAAGTATAACGTAATCAGGTACACCACTCTGTTCTACCAACTCATAACTTATGGTCTTCAAACCCTCTATGCTCAAAGGATTTAGCTCGGTGGTAGCTTGATACCAGTCCATCTCCTTTTCCAGTTCTATGGCTCTAACTATGGCCTCTTCAATACTATCCCCAGTTTGTACAATCTTGGCGTCATATGTAAGCATCTGAGCTAGTTTACCCATATCAACCCCGCTTGGAATAACAAGGTTACATTGAATATCCTCTTTTGCAGCATATGCTGAGATGGATGCTCCGTGATTTCCATTTGAAGCACATATGATGCTGTCATACCCTCTGTTCTTTGCGTCTGTGACGATTAAAGCGGCTGATCTGTCCTTAAAGCTATTCGTTGGGTTACGCGTCTCATCTTTTAGATATATGTTAGTATAGTGGAGGTTTTCAGAAAGTCTATCTGCTTTCTGTAGAGGGGTACCCCCTTCTCCTAGTGTTACTATTTGAGATACCTTGGGTAATACAGGTCTGTATCTCCAGAAAGTTAATGGCCCTGTGAAGTTGATCTTGTTAGCTAATAGTCGATATTCTAAGAGTCCTCCGCATTTACTGCACTCTGTGCGAGGGGCTTCTAGTTGGATGACTTCTTCACAGTTGGTACATTTTAGGACGTGACTAGTGCTCCTCATCAGGTATCAAATAGAGTTACAGTGTTTTATTCTTATTCCATAGAAGGGTTTTAAACCAAATAGATAGGGGTAAACAACGAGAATACACTGTTAAAACTACAATATCTAAGAGTTATTGGTAAACAAAGGGAAACATGAAAACAATCATAAGGTTAAATCTCTTCTCGTTGAGTGAGTCTTATGAAGTTAAATGAGCTACGTCCAGGTATGGAGGAAATTGACTTAGAAGTAACCATATTGGAGATAGGGGAGCCAAGGGAGGTTGAGACCCATTCAGGATTAAAGCACACAATAGTTGATTGTAAGGTAAGAGATGATACAGAGGCCATGGAGTTAACCGTATGGAACGAGACCATTGATGAACTGGAAAAAGTAAAAACAGGCGACCATGTAAAGCTGATTAACTGCTTCATAACCAGTTTTAAAGGAGTCCTATCCGTTAACATAGGAAGAGAATCCAAGATTGAGCCAGAGTGAACCCTATTGTACGAAAAACTAGTTGAAATATCTAAAAAATATCAGAAACCTGTGGGTTGTCACGGCTACGAGCATACTGATCGAGTTATTAAATTATGTAAACTGCTTGGAGATAAACTCAAAGCTAATATGGAAATCTTATTGCCTGCTGCTATTCTTCATGATATTGGACGAGGTAACGATAGCCATGCGTTAAAAGGAGCCACTATGGCTCAAAAGATACTTGACAAACTTGGCTATAAATATGTAGACGATATTGTATACGCGATAAAAGTCCATAGTTTTTCCGAGAGATTAGAGGCAAAAACTTTGGAATCCCAAATACTTAGTGATGCTGATAAACTTGACGCTATGGGTGCTATAGGTGTTTATAGAGTTTCTCAATATGGTGTAGAACATAATCAATCACAGGATCATTTCATCAAACATTTCTATGATAAATTACTGACGCTACGTGACCAACTTTACACAGATGAGGCGAAAAAACTAGCTGAAAAGAGACACTGTTTTATGTTAGAATACTTGAAGCAACTGAAAAAAGAACTAAAAGGGTTAAGCTGAACCCCATCTCTTATACAACTTATTCTCTACACCAAGCTGATCCAGTATTTTACCCGAGATAAAATCCACGAGTTCTTTAATCGAATTAGGTTTATGATAAAATCCGGGCATAGCTGGTAGTATTATCGCCCCTAAGCTGCTTAGCTTTGCCATATTCTCTAGATGAGATGCGTGGAGAGGGGTTTCTCTTGGAACAATTATGAGGGGGCGTCTCTCTTTTAGCTGGACATCGGCGGCTCTTGTCACAAGATTATCTGCATACCCATGTGCTAAGGCGGATATAGTCTTCATAGATGATGGAACAATTACCATACCATCTACTTTGAAGCTTCCACTTGCTATACTCGCTGTTAATTCATTTGGCTCAAAGGTTCTAGACGCTAGCTTGGTTAAAAGCTCTATATCCTTTATCTCGTGTTTTGCTACTTTTCTAGCTGACTCTGTTATTATGAGGAGTGTTTCAATGTCATGTTTTCTAGCTGCTTTAAGGAAACTCAAAGCATAGATCAATCCGCTTGCGCCTGTAACCGCTACTATTAGTTTCATCTATGATATCAGTATGTTCAGAAGGAATGTGGTTATTAATATTATTTCCTTAAATCC
>CAZAQI010000019.1:0-275 GCA_964487465.1 uncultured Candidatus Bathyarchaeia archaeon | reverse complement strand
TTATTCTAAATAAGGAGTAGTTATTCGCCTGGTGCGAGTGTTTTTGGGTTGATGGTAACGTACATCACGTTGTTTCCCCGAATGAATACATCTCCATAGCTCGCTATCAAGCCGTTTTCATCGTACTCCTTTGCTCCTTTTAGCATCATATTCATGTATCCGTCTGCTCGCTCAAGTTTACCTCTATAGCTGCTTCCTCTTGCCTTTAGAACAACTTCAACATTTGAGCCGCTTGATTTTATTAAAACATTTAATGGTTTCATTCTTGGTTCCAA
>CAZAQI010000018.1:0-24186 GCA_964487465.1 uncultured Candidatus Bathyarchaeia archaeon | reverse complement strand
GGCTAGTTTCTATCACCCCACGGCTAATGGCTTAATAGCGAAAGCCTTCCCGGAGAACACAGGGGGCAGCATGGGTATCCATAACGCGGCGGGTAACCTTGGACAGGTGCTAACCCCCACAATCGCCTTCTACTTGGGCGTCACCTTCAACTGGAGGATAAGTTTCGTATTTTTCGGGGTACTATCCGTCTTAACTGCTGTATTATTACGTAGGATCGAGGTAAACGAGGGGGAAAGGGAGCATAGCACCACAGGCTATTTTGAGTTCATTAAGACACCGGGGTTATGGATCGTATTACTTTACAACGTGATCGTTGGTTCCCTGTTCCGGTCAGTGGACTTGTTTTTCCCCAGCTTTTTAAGCGCGGAGAAACTATATACAGGGAGTTTAGCAGCCATCGCCAATAGTATGATCCTCTTCTTCGGAACACTGGGACAACTTGCGGGTGGAAGAGGTAGCGATAGGTTTGGCTCGGGGAAAGTATTACTCTTTGCCACCGGCGGCATAGTGGTGAGCTTAATCCTGTTAATGGTGCTACCATCCAGCATAGCGGTGCCTGTATTCGTCTTCCTATACGGTATCTCAATGTTCGGGCATCAACCCACTGTAACCAGCCTCGTAAGCCGGCTCACTCCGAGAAACATGATGGGTTTAGCATACGGTGTAATGTTCTTCAGCGCCTTCGGGGTAGGCAGCATCAGCACTTCCATAACTGGGTGGATAGGTGAACAACACAGCCTAACCGCCGCCTTCTGGGTAAACACAATGGTCTCGATATTGCTCTTATTAATCAGCTCAGTAATCTATCTCCGGGTTAAAGATTAGCCCGAGTCAAGAAACTCAATATCCCTAGCATGGTCTTTGCATCTACTATCTGATTACTCTCAATCATATCCAATACCTCGTTAAACCCGTACCTAGAAACAGTGATAACTTCATCATTCTCGGGAGATGAACCCACCTCCGTCAACCCTTCAGCGAGATAGAAGTGAATCACTTCATCACTATACCCTGGAGCCATGTAACACTGGAAGAGTCGGGTCCAGCTACTAGCCGCGTAGCCAGTCTCCTCCCGGAGCTCACGGACAGCACACCGGTAAGGATCCTCACCCTCCTCAAGGGTACCAGCTGGGATCTCAAAGAGATAGCCTCCAGTCACATACCTATACTGTTTAATCAAGACAACCTCATCCCTATGAACTGCGACAATAGCCACAGCACCCGGATGACGCACGATATCCCTATCCGTCTCTCTGCCATTCGGCAGCCGTACCACGTCATGATAGAAACTAAAATATCTACCATCACGCAGCAACTCGCTCGAAACAATATCAACCATGCACTATCTCCCCAAAACACAGCATAAAACCTTAACCATAATAAGAAGTAGTTTAAACTTACAACAAATAATACTAATTCACACCAGAAAAAATCTAAAAAGTTCTCACTAGCCGTCACCATTTAAACCTCACCAACCCCCATAATACAGCATCTTGTCGAAACAACAATACTGTCCTAAATGCGGAACTCCCATAAACCAACAGGACCAGACTTGCCCCACCTGCGGCTACAATCTAGAAGAATGGATGCAAACCAAAAATATACAAGAAACCCCCACCCATCAACCTACCACTATAGAACTATTAACAGAAGCACTCAAAGCCCTATACAACCCTAAACCTATGTCCACGCCGCCAAGTAGCAGTGTTTATCTCAACCGAACCCAGAAAAACATAACCGGGTATCTCCTTTCAGCTACAATGCTACTCATAACCGGGTTCGCCCTAAGCTACGGAGGAGAATGGCTAACCTACATAGGCTTCACCTTAGCCGGCTACACAGTACCAGTTATACTTCTCATATACATAGCAAGAAGCGACAGATACGAAAGAGAGCCCATAGCCCTAATAGCCTATTGCTTCGGCTGGGGCGCCTTCAGCGGAATAATAGCCGGCATACTCAACACCATAATCACGACACCCTACATAGGCATAGGTGGAGCAGGAATAATAGAAGAACCCCTCAAAATAGCGGGTGTATACTGGATAGCTAAAAACACACGCCTCAAAAACGAGTTTAACAACCACCTAGACGGCATGGTATATGGAGCCGCTGCGGGAGCGGGTTTTGCTGGTCTCGAAAACTTCTGGTATATCACCGAGATGGTATTCAATGGAGCTTATCCCCCACTATTCGCTATATTCATCAGAAGCCTTACAGGTATCATGCACATAGCATGGAGTAGCATAGCAGCACGATCATTGGGATTAGCCAAAGCCATGAAAGGCAGCATAACAAGAAAGGACCTAATCCCGGGAACCCTTGTATCAGCTACAATCCACTTTGCTTGGAATACCCTACCAACCATGGTAAGCTTGGGAATAATATTTCCTTTCACCCTATCTGCCCTAGGTAAAATGATCAAGACCGCAACCATGGATGAGATTAACTGGGGATACAAGCAGTTTGCACCTAACGAGAAGGATTAAAATGTATACACGATTATTCGGCTGGCTCACATTGCTTGGAATAATCTATACCACCATGCTATACTTTATGAACCTCTTCATCCCTACGCAAACTCCGAGAAGAGTAAACACCCACTGTATAATCGGAAAACTAACCATAGTAACCCTGGTTGGACATCTGTTAACTCAGCCAATAACGGGATATAATGATAACTGGGTAATATGGAGCGGACTAGGATTGTATCTCATCATAATCGCATCAGGAGTAATCTTGTTATACTTACCTGAATCAGGTGGGCTTAGATATCATGCTCGCTCCATACACTCCGCATTGGTAGTTGGATTAATAATTACAATATTCCACCATGTATTAACAAGACTAGACCTCCTATAGTAGTTAAACCTAAAACCATGTAACTCATCCAATAGCTTATGAAAAACATCTCAGATTCAACGAAATTAGATCTATATCGTTCAATGATCTCCATAAGAACCTTTGAGAACGGTGTACGCGCCCTCATAAACGAGGGTAAGATAGGCCATGTGAGCTTCTACACAGGCGGGGAAGCAGTTGCAGCCGCAGTAGGCGCCCACCTCAGAAAAACCGACCAGATAGGAAGCACCCACCGCCCCCTAGGTCACCTCATCACAAAAGGAGCAGACATCAAGAAAATGATGGCCGAGATAGCCGGAAAAGCCACAGGGAGCAACAAAGGCAAAGGCGGAGCATACCACATATTCGACCCAGAAGTAAGCGCCCTAGGCGCTAACGGCATTGTAGGGGGAAGCGTACCCATGGCAGCAGGCTATGCCCTCGCCAACCAACTCAAAAACACAGACAACATCTCAGTAAGCTACTTTGGGGAAGGCGCGAGCAATCAAGGAGGAGTACAGGAGACCCTCAACCTCGCGGCATGCTGGAGCCTACCAATGATCTTCGTATGCGAGAACAGTAGCCCTGAGGATCAGACAATGCTTGGTCATAAGATAGATTACCCCCAGCTTAGCATCACAGACATCAGCCAGAGGGCTCCCGCATACGGCATCCCCGGGAGCAGCCATAACGGATGGGAGATAGAAAAAGTCTACCCGATAGTCGGAGAAGCCGTGGAACGGGCTAGAAATGGAGGTGGCCCCACCTTGCTGGAGTTCAAGATCCATCGACTGGACGCCGATGAGACCAGTATCTACTGCCCAATAAAATGCTACAGAGAAAAACTACTAGAGGAGGGCGTGCTAACAGCTGAACTCGACGCAGAGATCAGGGACAAAGAAGCAGAAAGAGTCCAAGAAGCCATAGACTTCGCAGTGGGTAGCCCCGAGCCCGAGCTATTGGATGCATACAAAGACATCTTTGTGGAGGGGTCATAGATGACAAGAACAATCACATACGCAGAGGCAATCTGTGAGGCACAGCGGATAGCGCTGGAGAACGACCCAGACGTAATACTCTTCGGAGAAAACGTAGCCGCACCATGGAGACCATCCACCAAAGGTCTCAAAGAAACCTTCGGCAAGGAGCGGGTAAGAGACGCACCAATCACCGAGACAGCCTTCATAGGCGCAGGGGTCGGAGCAGCAATAGCCGGAGCCAAGCCCATTGTAGAGCTCATGCTCGTTGACTTCAGCCTAGTAGCCATGGACCAGATACTAAACCAGATGGCCAAGACTACCTACATGACAGGAGGAAACGTCAACGTACCCATGACGCTCAGGGTCATCTACGGGGCACAGGGCGGAGGCGCAGCCACCCACAGCGAATGCCTCTATGGGCTCTACGCCCATATGCCGGGCATGAAGATCGCCGCCCCGAGCAACCCGTATGACGCCAAGGGTCTGCTATCCACAGCCATTAATGACCCTAACCCTGTGGTGTTCTTTGAACACATCAAGCTATCTGGTATGGAGGGCGATGTACCAGAAGACGATTACAGGATCCCCTTCGGTGTAGCCAATCTTGTCAGAGAGGGCAGCGATGTCACTGTCATAGCAGTGGGCAAGATGGTTAACGATGCCGCTAAGGCAGCTGACAGGCTCAAAAACGAGATAAGCATCGAGGTCATAGACCCAAGAACCCTTGTTCCCCTAGATGAGGAGAGTATTCTCAGGAGCGTCGCCAAGACCGGTAGACTGGTAGTTGTAGATGAGGATTATGAGAGATGCGGTTTCTCAGCCGAGGTAGCAGCCATTGCCGCCGAGAAAGGCTTCCATAACCTCAAGGCGCCCGTAGCTAGGGTAGCTAACCCGAATGTTCCACTTCCCTTTAACAAGAAACTGGAGCAGCATGTGCTACCAGACGTAGACAAGATAATCAGATCCATACGAAACATCGTAAAATAGATTAGAGCATCGTGAGGACTTCTTTTATCCTCTCTAATGCCTCTGATTCTATCTTTTTTCCTTTCTTTAGCAGTCCTGCTACTTTTTCACATTTGTAAGGAGGCATCTCCCCTGGGCCGAGGGGGAATTCCTCGTGGCATTTTTTTAGTAAGAGATAGAGCTCATTATATCTTGAAGTGATATCGGATAGATCTACATCCAGTAATGTATCTGCTTTCTTTAGGTACTCTGATACGCCCCATTTTGCCTCCATGAGGCATGCGAGGGTGTATCCTGTGCCGTGGTGGCTGTTCTCATCAAACTCTTCCCCTGTGAGGTTACCTGCTAGTACATCATAGGCTTCGGGGCCTAGGGTATAGGCATCGATCTGAGGTGTATCACCTACCCCTAGTCTGTACCCTAGCTTTAGGGTCTCAATGGCCACTGTCTTTGGATCTAACATGTTGGGAGTGGTTAGGTCTATGCAGTGGAGGCCGCCGGGGGCCATTAAACCTGTGTAATGTATGGGTGTATCCGGTTGATCTATTAACCGTCTGTATGTGCTGACAATGTATTCTTCACCCCTGTACCCGTTTACTATCCCGTATTCAGGGATGGGTAGGCCCCACATTATCAGGGGTCGATCATTATCGATGACCTGTTTTGCTGCATGATACTGTTTTTCGGCGTTCTTGACTGATTCCTCTGTGTGGGTCTGTTTCTCATCCCACTCAAACAAACCCGATGAGATCAAGTTTACCTTGTATCCAAGGTTCTCGGTGGATTTATGGATGGAAGACCATACCTCGTTATGAAAAGCAGATGGAACAGACGGGCACAGATGCTTCTTCATGGCGTTGGTTATCCAGCCATAACCTGATACTGCAATTACCTCATCTAGGCTGACTTTTTTTCCACGGGCTTCCAGCACTCCTTGTACTACACCCTGATAACTGAACCAGCTTGGCTTGAACTCCGCTGGGTTTTTGACTATTCTTTCTTTCAAATTTTTGGTCCTCCACCTATACATGCTAGTATCTATCTTCCTGCACTTGGATCTGAACTTTTCTGAGCTGAGATACTGGCCAACGATGTCTCTGATGTAGCCGGCTCCATCCTTTGTGATCTTATATTTTCCCCATGAAACTCGCTCCACTATTCCAGCATCAATCAAGGTTGACAGGTGGTTCACCAGACCGTTCTTTGATTGTCCGGTCTCTTCAATCAGATACTTGAGCTGCTTCTCTCCATCCAGTAATAGAGAGAGTACTGATAGTCTTGTCTCATTGGATAAGGCGTTCAAGACACTGGCTATCTCAACTGTGTTCTTCTTGAGCTTGTCTGCGTAGTCCTTATTCATCAGACATCTTCTCCGTTATTTCCGATAGCTTGACCTGTATGGGTTTATTCATGCCTTCCCAGCTCGTTATGATCTCTGGTACCTTGAGGCGTGGATGCTGGTTTAACTCCATGATCTCTTTGTATGCCGTTGTGGCTGGCTGGGTGACTTCTGCCACTTTATCAAGTAAATCTAAACCTGTTATATCTTTATCCAATATGTTTCCCCAGCAGTCCCATGGTAAAAGCGGGACTTTGGCAAGCGCTGCTAGGTCTCTTATCATGTCGCCTCTAATGAACCCCATCCCATGCATTTCATGTATACCAAAGCTATCTGGATCCGCTTTTCCTTCTCGGCACATATTCCAAGCAGCGCCTCCTGTGATGAATTTATCATGAGGTACATCAAATGTGTTGAAATCTAGTTTTAATGTCTCTCTCTGGAACGTATCGATCTGACTGTCTAACATAACCCATCGATCATTATCCCTGTTCCAGTACTCAATTACCCAGTGATCTATATACTTGAGTTTCATTTCTGGTGAACTAAAATATGTGGCGAAACCACATCGTGCTCTTGCAGGGGTCCCTTTTTCCCGCATAAATGCTACTCCTAGTACGGTGAAATCTCTACAGTTGCCTATTGTCTTCTCGATTAGTTTTCTTTTCTCTTGGAGATTTACGGGGTGATGTTGGTATATCTGTCTTAGTATATCTGATGCGGATCTGGTGTTTAAAACACTGCTATGGCCTTCTGTATTTTTAATACCATAGCGATCAATCCAATAAACATGCAGCAATGCGTTTTGAACTGTCTCAACTATCTCTGGTACAGTGTCTGGTAGTTTCTCTGTGAGTGTCTTTAGTTCTGGTGTGTTTGGTAGATATGTCATTGGTGAGTGCTTGGAGTAATATTCTAATTGATCTATCAAGTGATTTCATTATCGAGTCAATCTTAAGTCTTTATAATAGTATCTTAGTCTGTGTACAATAGTACCATAAACTGTGTACTATATGTCTGAGGCTTTACCTGCCTCAAAGGGTTTGATCAACAACCCCAGAATCAATGGAACGATCATCAATGCAGATGTCACCATTGCAGTGGGTTTCAACCCTATACCAAGTAGATACCCGATTAATACGCTTGAGGGGATATTACCTATCCAGCTCCAGCTCATGTACATCTGATAGACTGTACTAGACATCGCCAATGGAGTACTATCCGCCATAATAGCGAAAATCGTGCCAGTCCAGAAACGCTCGAAAAATGCGCTGATCATGGCTACTATTAGGAACCAGGTAACAGCGCCTTGGGCAATGGTTGTCCAGAGGAACCCCGCGAGCATGAATAGGATGGATGCAAACGCGAATGCTTTCTTGTGCCCGTATTTATCACTGATGTTTCCACCTACCCATGATCCGGGTAGACCCGCAAGCGTCGCGACTAGACCAAGAATGCTTACAAGGGATATGTCAGCCCCTACGATCTCTCTTATGGTAAAACTGAACATACCCCCGAGGGGTGCAGTTATCTTCATTACGGTGAAAGCCCGACTGAACATGATCAAGACAGCTAGGACGACTGTTAACTCTGTGAACGTGTATGCGATGGCTTCCTTGCTGAGTGATCTTTCTTTAACTACCTCTGGTTCTTTCACTGAGAGAAATAGGAAAGATGTTAATCCTGTAACTCCTGCAAGAACGAATACGAGTTTATATCCTCCGATGTTCAAAAGCCAGAGGGGTAATATGGTGGCTAAGGCGGACCCGATGCTCTGCCCGGCTGTGCTTGCTCCACCGATCACTCTTGCATGGTACTCTGGTGGTGTTACGTCTATGGTGAAGCTGTCTGCAGCCATATCATAAAATGCTCCAGCAGATATTATACTGACAACTGCGGGGAATAATACACTCCAAACCGGTGCATTCTCAATATCACTTATTATCATTATTATGATTCCACTTAGATAGAGGAAACCGGTTATCGCGAACCATGGTTTTCTTTTATAGTACCTGTCACCCCATTTGATGGGGAATATATCTGCTATCAGGCCTACGAACATCTTCCAGCTCCAGCTTACATACATTAATCCGACGAATAGACTTGCCTCACTGGTGCCTACACCTACTTCATCTAGTAGGAATATGGGTACCCATAGACTGAATGTAGATCTTACGAATCCATTTGCAAAGTAGCTTAAACCATAGAGGAACGTGATTTTTTTGGGCTCCCATACGCCATCCATGAGTTGTTTGATTCTATCCTCTTTGGCTATACTCCAGTATCTGATTCCCTTTTCCTCAAACTCATTGCGCCATTTTCTCCCCAAATAGAATAGGGTTCCATAAGCTATGACTGTGAATGAGAATACGGTTATTCCTAGTTTATATTTGAGGCTTAGACTAAGGATGTAGTCTATGGGGGACATGGGCATATTGTTGGTTGTTTATATCTAAGAGGTTTCCCTAGTGGATAGGGTTTCTAGGAGTCTGGGTAGTTCACAGATGCTATTAATGGTGTGTCCTTTCCACGGTGGCTGTTTAGGGGTATTGATCCAGATACCAGTTAAACCTGTGTTTCTTGCACCGATCATATCCGCCTCGACGCTGTTACCTACATGTACTGCCTCTGATGGCTTAACATCGATCATGTCAAGCACTATCTTGAATATCTCTGGGTTAGGTTTTCTTACCCCTAAGTCCCTACTACAGACCAACAAGTCGAAGTGATTGTCTAGGTTTGCTTCTCTAAGAAGTATCTTGGGTTGGTCGCTCATGGTGTTACTTACCATTGCTAGCTTGTATTTTGAGGATAACTCAATTAACACCTCTTCAAGACAGGGGAAAAAATTAGTCTTGTAATACTTCTTGAAGTTGTCATGAAGCCATTCAAGTGTTTCATCGTCATGGTTTATACCGAGTTTTTGGAGGAATATCGCGTATACGTCTTCAAACCTCATCTCCTCTCCCCTAGTTCTGATTACGTTTAACTCAGCCAACGCGTCACGTAATGCTTTTTTCATCTCATTCAGTTCGATGCTGAACCCAAGGCTCTTGAGGTAATCTCTGATTGTCTCATGATACGGATCCCATTCAAGGCTTCCATCAGCAAGGGTTCCACCGAAATCCAGAAGCACTGCCTTAATCTTCATATTAATAGGATCTATCCATTTGAATAATAATTTAATCAAAGAATATATATCGTTAGATATGAGTAAATAATCGTGCTTGAAGAGGCTCTTTTCACAAAGGGTGATGTTAATCTTAATTATGTGGGGGTTAGAAAAATGGTTCTCCTCTCTTAATACTGCCAGCATTTGACAATCGGTGGTAGAGTTATAATAGTATAATACCTCATCTCGCCTCAGTAACCCATTTCTATGCTCTGGATGCTAGAGGAAGAGGTAAATCATCGCATACATCCTGTCGACATACTTTGAGAGACTCTATTACTGATATGGATTTGATTTTAAGAAAATCTTGGCTTCTATAAAGTGTCCAACCCTTGTGCTTCAAGCTGAGAACGTCATGATTTTCTGGGATGAGACTATGGACCCGTGAACTAAATGAACGCGTTGACATCAAACAATTGAGTGATGTGGTTCACTGGTTAGGTATACAGAATGGTCGAGAGAAACCTGTCCTCAACGAGATCATAGATTTTCTCAAACAAGATCTGATCACAGTTCATTGACTGTAAATAGTTGCTAAATACTTCCTCACCTTATTCTATGATATGGTTTTCACTACTCGTCCAGTGATAATGGGAACAAATGGGGTGGTAACCAGTTCCCACTACCTAGCCAGTGTCGAGGGTTTAAGGATTCTTCAGGAGGGCGGAAACGCATTCGACTCAAGCGCTACCATGTGGTTTTGTCTTTCCTTGTTGAAACCGCATCTTATGGGTGTAGCTGGTGAAGTACCCATTCTATTGTATCTCGGTGAAGAAGGGAAGGTGATAGCCGTTAATGGCCAAGGTCCAGCCCCTATGGGAGCTACCATAGAATGGTTTGAGGAACACGACTATCCAATGATTCCCGAGGACGGATTCACACCAGCGTGTGTCCCAGGGGCTTTTGATGCGTGGTTAATAACACTAGAAGAATACGGATCCATGGATTTTTCGAGAATAATTGCGCCTGCGATACGTATAGCTTCTGAAGGATTTCCCGTCTACCCAACTTTAGCTGAATTTCTTAACCGTGTTAAGGATCGATATAATGAGGAGTGGCCAAGTTCTTCCTCTATATATCTCAGGAATGGAAGAGCACCTAGTGTAGGCGAGTTACAGCTTAACCCTGAATGGGCTAGAACATTTAGAAAAATATGTGATGTCTACGAGTCTTGTAGCACAAGATCAACTGGTTTTGATGCTGTCAGGAAATTTTTCTATGATGGACCCATCGCTAAGAGTATTGTAGATTTCATACAGAATACCACGTGTAAAGATGTCTACGGGAAAGAAAACCACGGACTATTAACTATGGAAGATATGCAGGGTTATGAAGCTTCCTTCGAGGAATCTGTTTCAGTAGATTATCGGGGGTTAACTGTTCACAAGTGTGGTCCATGGACCCAGGGACCAGTACTATTACAACAACTGAATATACTAGAGGGCTACGATCTGGGATCAATGGGTCACAACAGTGTGGACTATATACATACCCTTGTTGAGACAGCGAAACTCGCTTTCGCTGATAGAGAACAGTATTACGCTGATCCTAGGTTTGAGGATGTTCCTATAGAATGGTTGCTTAGTAAAGAGTATGCAGATGACAGAAGACACCTCATTAACCCTGAAAGGGCTTCCATGTTACATAGACCCGGAGGGGTTGAATCCGTAAGGCTCGAGGAACGGGGTAAGAAACCATGGTTTGAGGGAGATACGGTGCATATGGAGGTCGTGGATAAATATGGTAACATGGTATCAGCTACGCCTAGCGGTGGATGGCTAAGAACGAGTCCTCTCGTACCGGGGTTAGGTTTCCCAACTAGTACACGAGCCCAGTTCTTCCACCTTGATCCCAGCCATGTTAAAGCCCTTAAACCTGGGAAAAAACCCAGTACAACCCTTACACCCAGTCTAGTTACCAAAGATAATGCACAGTACATGGTCTTTGGTACCCCAGGCGGAGATAAACAAGACCAGTGGACGCTTCAATTCTTCTTAAACTATGTTGATTTTAACATGAATATCCAGGAAGCACTGGATGCACCAACGATTCACACGAGTCATTTCCCGGCAAGTTTCTGGCCGCATCCTGTTCGACCCGGTGAAGTTAGCCTTGAGCCTCGGATATCTAAGAAGGTTGCTGAGAGGTTAATAGCTAAGGGGCATAAGGTGGTTATTAGTAAACCTTGGAGCCATGGGAGGTGTCAGGCAATTAGATACAATCCCGTATCCAAATTAATACAAGGAGGGGCTTCACCTAGAACCGGTGAACCATATGCTTTGGGTTGGTGAATTTCCCATATGATATATAACTCACCCTGACTAACAGTCAACGATATATTAGATGGTAAAATGCGATTATTGTGGCAAAGACGAGTATATGCCCTTTAGATGCAAATACTGTGGTGGGTACTTCTGCGCCGAACATCGGCTCCCAGAGCTACATGAGTGTACGGGTAATTATCAATATAGTAGAAGTACCACGGGGGAGAGAAGATACAACACTCAAGGATTTAGTTATAAGGCACCACGACAAGCAAGAACCCTTGGTATTTTTGGTGAGAACGAGATCAGAGATTTAGCCATTGGTCTAGGTTTAATAATGCTGGTATTATTATCGGGTTACTGGAGAGCCCTGATTAGTAGTCCAACTTTCCTAGTCGGTGCACTACTAATCTTTGGATCTGCCTTTATTTTACATGAACTCGCCCACAAGTTTATGGCTCAGAGACTCGGGTACTGGGCCGAGTTTAAGATAAATCAACAGGGTATCTTAATCACGTTAATATCCTTGATATCTCCATTCAAGATAATAGCTCCTGGAGCTGTTATGATTGGTAATATTGCAAGCTGGGATCATTACGGAAAGATTAGCATCGCTGGACCAGCTACAAATATAGGTCTGGGATTATTATTCTTATTAATTAGAGTTCTCACTGGAAACGGGATAATTGCTAGCCTAGCAAACGTGGGTATGAATATTAACGCTAGTCTTGCCCTGTTTAACCTTATACCCTTAGGGATCTTTGATGGGGCGAAAATTATAAAATGGAACCGATATGTATGGGGCGCCGCAGCTTTAGCCGCTGGGATTCTTTATCTACTGTAATTCGTTTCCCTTAATTACATGAACAGAGGTAATACTCTGCAGTATGATTATTATCCCGGGACCAGCCTCAAACTCTCTGGGGGAATCTCTAGCAAAAGAGCTTGGACAGAAACCTGTTTTCATCCGTAATAGAATCTTCCCAGATGGTGAGAGCTATATCCAGATGCCCCCCGATTTAGGGGGTAAAACCGTTGCACTTGTTCAGACTACAGCACCCGAGCCTGACCGTAAATTAATGCAGTTGTTATTTATGGCTAGAACTGCTAAAGACCTTGGTGCTAAAAGAATCATCGCAATAATGCCTTACATGGCGTATGCTCGTCAGGATAAACGGTTCTTAGAAGGAGAGGCTTTGAGTTTTGATATAGTTCTTGATTTACTTGAAGCAGTTGGCGTAGATGATTCTATAGTTGTAGATATACATTCAGAGGAATCTTTAGAGAAGCTCAAACCAAAGCATGATATGCGTATACATAATGTAACAGCTATTTTTGTATTAGCAGAATATATGAAGAAACATGGCTACGATGGAGCCTATAGTCTATCGCCAGATTTAGGTCGTAAAGAGATAGTTGAACAAGTAAGCACTGTTATGGGAGGGGGCTTTGCTTTCTTCGAGAAGGTACGGGACAAATACACCGGTAAAACCTCTATGGTTGTAAAGGATCTGGACCTCAAAGGCGAGAAGGTAGTCATCTTTGATGATATCATAAGCAGTGGAGGCACCATGTCAAGGGCAATTCGCGGTCTCAAGGAACAGGGAGCAGGAAAAGTAGCAGCCGTATGTACACATGCTCTACGGGTGCCTGGCGCCAATGAGAAACTGAAAAACGCTGGAGCTGATAAGATAGTAGCAACAGACACAGTTGACTCTGTTTACGAGACTGTATCAGTTGCTGGGCTAATAGCCGACTATCTACGGAAGATATAACCGATACTTATTTCCCCTACCCTGTGTGTCTCTAATCTGAAACAATGATAAGTAGCAAGATCAAATTAAAAGTGCAAACTGTTAAAGCGGTTAAAGACCCTGAAAAACGAGAGGCATTTCAAATAGATTTCGTTGAAGTTAGGAGTAAGCCACCCATGGTTATGATGAGTAACCCTGAGGTTCCTGAGGAGATTAACCAGATGGTAGTACAGGTCACAAAAAGTTTCCAGGGTATGATGCCGGGAACACAGGAGAACACATATGAGCAGAGAAAGCTAACAATGATTCTAACTGGGGAGGAATTGGAGAGTCTTAACTTGAAACCTTATCCCAACCAGTTGTATGAGCTTATTATAAGTGATAAATCACTAGACTTCAAACAACTATAAATCTCTAAACTATAAACGTGATTAATATGCCGAGTATTTTCGATATCCAGGTAGGTAACTGGAATGAGGAAGTAGCCAACGAAGAAAAACCTGTGGTGGTTGAGTTCTGGCACCATAAATGCCCTGTATGCATAGAGATGAAACCAATATACAAATCACAGTCAGAGAAATACGGGAACGAAGTAAAATTCACTCGGATGAACCTCTTGGATAGCAGGGAGAACCGTAAATTCGCTATAGCGAATGGTGTAAGAAGCACCCCAACCTTTGTGGTCTTCTGTGAAGATACACCCGTTGGACACATAATAGGGTACAGGGATCCAGATAAATTCGACAAAGAACTGAATACAATACTAACCCATATTGACAACTGTTTAAAATCCACCCCAATCAAAGAATGAGGTATAAAAATTGTATGACCTTGTCATAATTGGGGGAGGCCCAGCCGGGTTAACAGCGGGCATATACTCAGGGAGAGCAAAACTACAAACCCTCATATTAACCGGTCAGGTTCCCGGTGGTCAGATTTTCTTAACGTATAGTGTGGAAAATTACCCCGGATTCCCTGATTCAATAAGTGGCCCAGATCTTGTTGACAAGATGATGGCTCAGGTTAAGCGATTTGGCGCTGAGATACGTAGGGAAAAGGCAAGTAGAGTTGATTTCTCATCTACTCCGTACAGGATATATGTTGGGAAAGATGAGATTCTAACTAGATCCGTGATAATTGCAACAGGTTCCAGTAATAGCTTACTGAGATTAGAATCTGAGAAACGATTAATGGGTAGGGGAGTATTCGTATGCGCCACTTGTGATGCGGCTTTATATGAGGGTCTAAGGGTTGTAGTGGTCGGTGGAGGTGAGTCAGCCCTCCAGGAAGCATTAGATTTAACAAGGTACGCTAAAAAGGTTATAATAGTTCATCGTGGACCAAGGTTTACAGCCTCAAGGTACCTCATAGATGCTGTTGAAGCTAGCAATAATATAGATATCATGATGCATCACACGGTTGAGGAAATCTTGGGCGCTGATTTCGTTGAGGGTGTGAAGATTAAAGATAACTTTTCTGGGGAAGAGCGTCTTATTAAAACCGATGGGGTTTTGATTGCTATTGGGTGGGTTCCTAATACAGCGTTATTCCAAGGTGAACTGAAGTTAACTGAGAAGGGATACATCGTAGCTGATGGTGTATTCACAAGTAAACTAGGGATATTTGTTGCTGGAGACTTAAATGATACAAAATACAGGCAATTAGTAACTGCATGTAGTAGTGGATGTAAGGCTGCTTTAGAATCAGATAAATATGTACAGGAAAACCCACGATGAGTCAATTGAAGATCACTTTTCTAGGCACTAGTGGTAGCATGCCCACTCCACAGAGAGGATCATCCAGTGTGGTTATGCGAAGGGGGCGAAAATTAATCATGTTTGACTGCGGGGAGGGAACCCAGCGACAGATGACTAGGGCACATATTGGTTTTCAGCGTCCCATGAAGATACTAATATCTCACATGCATGGTGATCATGTGCTTGGTTTACCAGGCATGCTCCAGAGTATGTCCTTGCTTGGGCGTGAGAAGCCACTGCACATTTATGGGCCAGTTGGATTGGTTGATTATGTTAAAGCGTTTAGTGAGTCTTTAGGTGGCCCCGGCTTTCCTGTAATACTATATGAGATTCAAAAACAGGGGATTATATATGATTCTGTTTTTTATCATATCCTTGCTATTAAAGCGATACATAGATCCACTGCTTGGAGTTATGTATTCATCGAGAAGCCTAGACCTGGACGTTTTTATCCCGATAAAGCTAGGGCCCTAGGTGTCCCCGAGGGTGAACTATGGGGGAGGCTACAGAGAGGAGAATCAGTGACCTACAATGGTGAGACTATTCACTCAGATCAGGTGACTGGACCAATTAGACCTGGCAGGAAGATTGTATATAGCGGTGATACTGCACCAAATCCAGAATTAGTGAAGGTATCTCGGAACGCTGATCTATTGATCCATGAGGCCACGTTTATGGAGGAACTAGAAGATCGAGCAGAGGAAGATGGGCATACTACTGCCGCTCAAGCCGCGAAGTTAGCCCGTGAAGCAGATGTGGATAAACTGGTTTTAACGCATATTAGTTCAAGGTATCCAGACCCGGAGATGGTTAGAAATGAGGCACAGGAGTACTTTGATAATGTTATCATTGCTGAGGATTTAATGGAGATTGATGTTTCGTTAAAGTAGGTCCCTTAGATATTTGATATTATGATACATTTCTGTGTATGACTCTATTACAAGCCACCCCTCAAAATCGGCATCATCTAGTGCATCTAATACCTTCCTCCAGTTAATATTTCCCTCCCCCAATGGGAGATGAGTATCCTTATCCCCCCAGTTATCGCTAACATGCACATGTTTAATCTTATGACCGAATTTCTCGATAAACCGGTACTCCTCACTTTGGAGATGTGCATGAGCCACATCGAGTACATAACTCATTGAAGGTTCCATCTCCTCGTCGAATAGATCAAAATCATCAACTGTGACAAGTAGATATGGTGTTGGATTTGGAACATTCTCCATAAGGCAATCAACACCATACTCACCAGCGTAACGCATCAACCAGTGGAGACTTCTAATGTTAAGCTCCCATGATCTTCCTCTTGAGAATGGTTCAGTCGCCGTGGTCCATCCGGGGTGTAACACTAGACACTCCGCATCTAGCTCTGATGAGAACCTGATGGATGCTCTTATCCTTTTTAGAATCCATTCACGGATAAGATCATCATCTGCCGCTAGGTTTGTATCCGCATAAGGAGCGTGAATACTATATTCTAGATTATAATTAGATGCTAGTTCCTGTAGACGTTCTACTATTCTAGGGTTAAGAGCATGTTTTCCACTGTCAGCCAACTCGATGCGTTTAACCGGTAATTCAACGAGTTTGTTCAGAATATTCTCTAGTGGCTCATTGAGAAGGTGTAGCGTGGAGGCGGCTATCTTCATATGTTTCTTCTATTCATGTGTATGACTAAATAAGCCTTTTATGTATCCTAGGATTGGTTACTGGACAACCGAGTAGTCTTGTTCTCTCCACTCACTAATGCCCTCATACATGTGATATAGATTTAAGAACCCGGCTTCTTCCAATAATTCAACGGCTGTAGTGCTTCTATTTCCAGTCTTACAATACACTAGGATTTTATCCTCTTTATCCAGTTCATCTAAGCGGTTCTCAAGATCATCGACAGGGATATTACTGGCGCCCTCAATGTGCCCATCATTGTATTCTGATATGGTTCTTACATCAAGAATAACTAAATCAGGAGTTTTATCGATTAAATCGGCGGTTTCTTGGACCGTAACATCCTCGTACTCTCCCTTCTTTAGATAATTGGCTGTATAAATCCCCGCTACAACGGCTAACAAGGCTACAGCAATAATTACAATTAATGCGCTTTTTCGTGACACTTTCAACTTGTTTCACAGTACCTGGTTCTTACCTGACTTTTATGATTTGACTGTTTAGTTAGCCTTTTAACTGGTCGTTCAAAAGATCGAACTAGTAAGTGATTAATATGGTAAAAGTATTAGACGGAGTATACTGGGTAGGCACAGTAGACTGGGATATTAAGAATTTCCACGGGTACCTCACACATCGTGGAACCTCCTATAATTCATACTTGGTTGTATCAGATAAGATCGCACTGGTTGACACAGTAAAAGCGCCATTCTATGAGACTTGGGTAAGACACATCAAGGAATACGTGAACCCAGAAGAGATTAATTATCTTGTTAGTAATCATGCTGAACCCGATCATAGCGGAGCTCTATACAAGTTTCATAAAGAAGAAGCACCACAGGCGGAGATAATCGCCTCTGATAGAGGAAAGAAAACTTTGATCAAGTATTATGGAGAGATACCTATAACCACGACCAAGGAGAAGAAAGAGATTAACCTCGGTAACAAAACCATAAGTTTTGTACCGGTTCCTATGGCTCACTGGCCTGATAGCATGGTGAGTTACATTCCTGAAGATAAACTCTTGTTGAGTAATGACGCCTTTGGTCAGCATATTGCTAGTGTTGCACGGTTTGATGATGAGATTGATCCTGATTTGCTATGGCATGAGGCTGAGTCATATTATGCAAATATTTTGATGCCTCTTAGAGGTGCTGTGGGTAGAGCTCTGAAGGCTTTAGAGGGGGTATCCATTGAGATTATTGCTCCAAGTCATGGCGTTATTTGGCGTAATGATCTTGAAGGTGTATTGAACAAGTATACTCAATGGGTTGATGGGTATACCGAGCCCAAAGTAGTCATCCCTTATGATACAATGTGGAAGAGCACAAAGGAGTTGGCATACGCAATAGCGGAAGGCGTAGCGTCGGAAGGTGTTGAATGCAGGGTTTACAACCTTACAGAGAATCACCGGAGCGATGTGATGACTGATATACTTGAAGCCAGTGCAGTTCTGGTCGGAAGTCCCACCTTGAATAACCATGTATATCCGAGTGTCGCCGAGTTTTTAGCCTATATGCGTGGTCTCAAACCAATGAATAAGATTGGGTTGGGGTTCGGAAGCTATGGATGGGGCGGTGGAGCTAAACGATTCATAGATGAGCAGATGAAGTTAGCTGGTATTGAAATAATTGATAGTAACATTGACTGTACTTACAAGCCAAGTGATGATGAATGGCAGGCAGCTTACGACCTCGGTGTAATGGTGGCTAAGAAGATTCGGGATTAAAATATCCCTTTTTTATTTTATATAAATACGTATTTTATGTAGAAAGACATCTGAAGCCAAGTTAGTACAGTGCTTAGAAGAGCTCCCATGGTTAACTGTAATTTGCTGTGTGCTTTTAATTCAAGCCTAGCCCAGATAACGGGTAGTACCAGTAAGAATAATGGAAGCAATCTTGTTCCAAGTAGATAAACCAGTGCTGTGACTGGGCTTGTAACTCCTGATGCGTGTATACTGATCTTCCATTTCAAAGTGATAGTGGCTAACACGATGCCATTGATGATATAGCAAGCCATTAAAGCTGTTATTGGGGCAGGTGCTTGTACAATAATTAATGTGATGGTGCCCAGCAGATAGCTGAAGATAGTTGTCAGAAAAGGGGTGAAACGCTCGTTTCTTTCTGTGGCATAAAAATCGCTTATGATATTCATCTTGAGTAATAATACTACTCCAATCATTGGTAATGCGCAACCAAAAAAACTTGTAATATAGAATAGCTTCCAAGTGTCTCCATTACCAAATTTTATGATCAATGGAATGAATGTGGCTAAAGTAATCAATGGAGCATTCATTAACGCAGATATAGATGAAGCCAGTTTTCCTTTATCCACTTTATTTATACTCCTTGCAGCAATTAGAGACTAGGTTGCTTATTTATGTTTACCTTAATTATCCATATAGAGACTTTTTATTAAAAATTAAGTTAATTTTTCTTTCTTTTCCAATGTAGTGCAACATACCTTGATTTCTTCGCCTTCACCATCAATGATTACGGTCATTAATTGACACTCTTCATCTTCTGCAACCTGATCACATATCTTGCATTTAATCATCTTTTTCATGTTGTTTTTCCTCTTTGTATTTCTTTACGGCTTCATGTAATGCATCTGCGGCTAGGTTGCTACAATGCATCTTTACTGGTGGTAGTCCATCTAGTGCATCTGCTACATCCTGTCTGCTGATCTCCAGCGCCTCATCCAGTGTTTTACCTTTCGCTAATTCTGTGGTCATGCTGCTTGTTGCTATCGCAGCACCACAGCCAAAGGTCTTGAATTTGATATCCTCAATCTTATCATCCTTGACCTTGATATACATGGTCATCATATCTCCACAGACCGGGTTGCCTACTGTTCCTTCAGCGTCTGCGTCTTCTATTTCACCAACGTTACGAGGATTCTTGAAATGATCCAAGACTTTATCGCTATACATCTTTTTTTAACTCCTCCGGGGTCAGTGGTGACATATTTCTAAGTCGTTGCACTATGGCCGGAAGTTTATCAACCACGTATTCCATCTGTCGGTGGTTATTATTCTTTCCCAACGTAAAGACAAGACTACCATGAGCTTCCTCATGTTTTAACCCACAGGCTAGTAATGTGTGGCTGGGTTCTAGTGTTTTTGCTGCACAAGCGGATCCTGTGCTCAGTTGGATTCCTTCAGAGTCAAGACTCATGATTAAGGCTTCTCCCTCAATGTAGTTGTACCTAATGTTTACATTGTTGGGGAGTCTTTTGGTTGGGTGGCCGTTAAGATAGCTCTTGGGTATCGTGTCTAATAGTTTGGTTATAAGGAAGTCCCTTAGCTTTGTTAGGCGCTTGGAATTTTCATCCATCTCCTGTAATGCTATTTCAGCTGCTTTTGCTAATCCCATTATTCCAGGGATGTTCTCAGTCCCTGATCTGAGGCCGTTTTCTTGTCCTCCTCCGATCATATGCGGGGTTAATCTAATCCCTTTTCTAATGTAAAGTGCCCCAACACCCTTGGGTCCATATATATCGTTACTGCTCAGCGTCATTAGATCGACTTTCAGGTCTTTAGCATCCAGTTTTATTTGCCCTATCGCAGCTGTTGCATCGGTGTGAAATATTGCGTCATGGCTGTGAGTTATTTCTGCTATCTCTTTAATGGGTTGTATAGTGCCTATCTCGCCATTAGCCGTCATTACTGATACGAGTACTGTATCTTCATCAACAAGTTTCTCCAGCTCTTTTAGCTTAATAACACCGTATTCATTTACTGGGCATGTCTCTACGTTGAAACCTTCTCTTGTAAGTGTCTTCGTTATGTTAATTACACTGATATGTTCAACAGCGGATATTACTATCTTGTTTCCCTTCTTCCTGTATCGGTTTGCCGCTCCTTTTAACGCCAGATTATTGGCTTCCGTAGCTCCTGAAGTAAAGATTAATTCCTCAGGCTCTGCATTAATGAGTCTAGCGACAGTTGCTCTTGATTCTTTGAGAATATTTAATGCTTCAAATCCCTTGCTGTGAAAACTAGCTGGATTCCCATAAATCTCAGTGTGCCCCTTGTTCATCACATCAATTATTCTTGGATCAACTGGTTTACCGGCCCCATAATCTAAATAGACCTGCATATTATTCAAGACTTCATGTCATTTAGTAGATTAAAACATTGGTGGGTTTTTCTACTTTTTTATATAGATGATCACTTCAGGTCCATCATGGCTTATCTCAAGTATTGTATAATCTAGTCTCTTGGCTAACCTCTTTAGGTCTTCTTCAGCTGCTGGGTCGTCTGCGGTTATTTTTAGAATCTGTCCTTTTTCCAGTTCATCAAGGGCCCTTCTTGTTCTGAATATTGGTTCGGGGCAGAAGAGACCCAGGCAGTCTATTTCTTTGTCTGGTTTCAAGGTACTCACTTGTTAACCAATACGGTTTGATATAAGCTAAACTAATGGAGGGGTGGGTTATTTTAGAAAGAAATTTAATCTTAGCTATGTAAAGATGTTTTTAAGATGAAAACCTTAGTCGTTTATGATTCATATTTTGGTAATACGGAGAAGGTTGCCCAAGCGATAGGAGAATCAATTGAAGGCAGCGTGGTTAAGCGCCCAGAAGGTGTTGAGTTAGATTCTCTTAGTGCATTGGATCTCTTAATAGTTGGCTCCCCCACACGTGGGTTTAGACCATCGGACGCCATAAAGAGCTTCCTTAATGAGATACCATCAAAAAGCTTAGAAGGTGTTAAGGTAGCGGGTTTTGATACGAGAATGGATCCAGAGGATGTTGGTAACCCCTTTCTAAAGTTCATGGTCAAAATCTTCGGTTATGCAGCCAAACCCATTGGAGCCAAGCTTGTCAAGAAGGGAGGCGATTTGGTTGGCGAAACCACGGGTTTTTTCGTTACAGGTAGGGAAGGTCCTCTAAGAGAGGGGGAGGTGGAGAAAGCTGTTAGTTGGGCGAAAACCTTGGTTTCTTAATCTTTTTATGCGTTTGTTTTTAAGGGGCTTTACCTAGTTTCGGTGAACCATCTTTATAACCACATAATTAGTTTGAAGGGGCTAGCAGGAGATAAAAATGCCTGGTGAATATAAAACACAAGAAAGATTCTTCTAAGAAGAAAAGACTAACCAAAAAAGTATCTCTATATACTTTAGAAAAATATAAACAAAAAAAGAAAAAAGTGGTCTTCTTAACAGCCTATGATTACCCTATGGCTAAGTTTGCTGATCTCGCTGGAGTGGATATGCTTCTAGTTGGTGACAGTGTTGCAAACACCACGTTGGGTTTTGAGTCAACTGTTTCTGTTGGCATGGATGAGATGATACATCACTGTAAAGCAGTAACTAAGGCTACAAGTAGGGCTTTCGTAATAGGCGATATGCCCTTCATGTCCTATCAGCCATCTGATGAATCAGCTATAAGAAACGCAGGGTGTTTCATCTCAGAGGCTGGATGTGACGCAGTAAAATGCGAAGGCGGGAGACGCATCGCGCCAAGGGTTAAAGCGATGGTAGATGCAGGCATCGTGGTTATGGGGCATCTTGGATTAACACCCCAAAACCTAGCTCAGTTAGGCGGATACAGGATTCAGGGCAAGAACAATGATCAAATAGAGATTCTGAAAAATGATATATTGTCATTGGAGGAGGCAGGGTGTCACTTAGTTCTCCTTGAAGCTATGCCACCTGAAGCCGGTAAATATCTGAAAGAATCTGTTAATATACCCGTTTATGGGATCGGCGCTGGTCCGCATCTTGATGGCCAATTATTAATTCTGCATGATATACTGGGATTACAGGATCCAGCTCTATTGAAGAAACCGTCTTTTGTGAAACAATACGCTGACTTATCCTCAATAATCATTGACTCCATAGGTGAATACTGTTATGATGTAAGAAACGAGGTTTTTCCCTCAATTGAACACTGTTACAGTGGTGACTATGAGTGAAAGGGGAAAATGGTGGGACCGGTGAGATTTGAACTCACGATCTCGCACACCCCAAGCGCGGATCATACCAAGCTAGACCACGGCCCCAGTCCAGAACCATAGAATCAGCATCCAAACTTTAAATCTTCCTACATGATTGGGAAACGGATTTATATGAAACAATTTTTTAAATCCAATATCGGCCTGTTAACAAATGTTTACCAAACAGAGGTAATATTGTCCCACCTAGATTACACGCTCTTTCACTAAACGAACTTTCATAACAGCTTATTTATAATAAAGATTTAATCAAAAAGTGTATTAATTCTGCTTAATGTATACGAAATCGTATATCTGATAAAAAATCAGCCTATATTCCTTATAATTATAGGTTACAAACACGCAAGACCCTATCATATTTTTCCTGAGAGAAATCCCCCTTATATTCTCTAACAGCATCAATTAATTCCTTCTTATCAGGTATTGGGTGAACCTTTTTTAGAAGAGTGGCAAAGCGATGATTCAGGAATAGGCTCTGTACCGTGCTGGTAAGATTACTGGGGGTTCTCTCAAAACTGGATGACTCAAAGTCAATAATCCTAGTCCCCTCATCCGTAACGATATAATGACGCCTTATACGGTTTAATTCACCATGGTCCAGACCAGACCTGTCAAGACGCCAGGAAATATCTAGGATCTCCCTGATGTGCGCTCGTACCGTAGAAGGATTATCTAGGTTATCTCTAACCCACTCACCAAAATACTCACCCTGTAATAACTCCATTACAATGAAATCATGACTAAAACAAAACATCTCAGGCCCCAAACCATACTCGTTAGCATGGGATAGAAAAACCGCCTCACGCCTCATACTCGGTCTATTAGTATCTGTTCGAAGAACCTTAAGCGCTACCTCTTGTCCACGATATAATGCTCTTAACACTACACCAGTGTGGCCCTTTCCTATAATAGGAGTTCCAAGTACGACATGAGGTCCCCCAATAGCTACTGCTTCAACGCCAAGCTTTTCTAATTGATACATTCTATTCTTGGCTCTATCCTCTTCGTATTGAGGCCAGCACAGGAACTCGCCTACCTTGTTATCCATTGTTTCACCCAGTGGAATGTATTTATTCAATCCAGATCGGTCTTCCTCTTAACCATTTAAACAGAAAATCCTCAAAACCTTCAATAAGATAGCTTTCAATCTCCTGGTTCACTAAAACCCTGTGATGCTGGAGTATACGAACAGCCAGCTTCTTGGATACCCCTATGGATCTCCCTCCATCAGAGAGCAGCTCCCCCATCAAATCCTTGATGTTTGCATAATCACGTCTTATAATAACATACCATCTGTCACCCCTTATCTCGGGGCCGGCGATTGTATCCGGGTTATCCCGGTAAATTTCAATGAATTCCTCCACGTTATCTAGCATATATGCTGGAGGACCAATGTGTTTCAGAACACCAGGTATATCTTGGGACTCTAACTCGAATATCAAAATGTGACGTGTATCTTCATTACTCCAAGCCGTAGATCGTAAT
>CAZAQI010000017.1:0-24221 GCA_964487465.1 uncultured Candidatus Bathyarchaeia archaeon | reverse complement strand
TACCTAGAATAGGGGCCTCTGTTGGGTTGAATAGGTGCCCGTTTTGGGTAGAATGTTTTCTGAACAGGGCTGTTTTCCGCCTCATTTTGGCTAACAGGGCTGTTCCCGGGTTTTCCTCGGAGTACCCCCCCTGATTTTTTGTGGCGGGGGTACTCTGGCTGTTTTGTGTACTTCACCCTTAGGTATCCCCTAGAGGTGTCTGTGTAGCCGGATCTTTAAAAGCAGAAATTGTAGTAATTATCAGTTCTTTATCGAACGCGTATACAACGATAAAAATCATCGGATACCTAGTTTGCAGAGCCTAAAAATAATGTTAACGCAAAAAGGGATATAATCGGGAGTAAAATAATATCGGAAGATAATAAACAATAATGAGGGGACTATTTTCGTTCTACCTTCTCTAGATCCAGTAAAACAACTATGACTGCATTCGCCATTACCACATCATGGCTTTTGGCCTCTGGTTCAATGTCCTCAGGAGGCCAGAGTAATCCACCCTTAACGATCTTGATCCTCCTATGTCCCTCGGGGAGAATACTGAGCACAGCTTCGCCGTCAACAGTGTCGGGGTTGGGTGTGGCGATAGTTACATCCACCATGAGGGCTTCTTCAAGCTCCTCAAAACTTCCTATCTTGAAGAGGGAGCCTAATCCTATCATACTGCTGTGACTGATGGCGTCTTTTACGGCTCTCTGCGCGGCTTTGGTCTCATCCTTGCCGTGGAGGTCTACACCTGTTCCCTGTTCAAGCAAATATCGTCTATAATCGGGCATATCTTGTCTGGATTACGAGGGTTTGTATGTTTTTAAAGGGTTTTTGGCGTTAATGTTAAATGGTACACTGCTTTGTCCATGAATCAAGTTAATGTATGGATGTGTTGAATTGGAGCCTCTAGAGTATCATATAATAGAGAAGATCAAGGAGTTTCTAGACGAGGATATTGGATACGGGGATATCACCAGCGAGACCCTTATCCCCGCTGAACAAATGGCGAAAGGAAGGCTCTACTTCAAAGAACCTGGTATTGTATCCGGGCTAGTGGAAGCAGCCACTGTATTCAAGTTACTAGATTGCAGGGTAGAGTTTCATAAGAAAGATAGTGAATGGACGGAAGCAGGGGAAACACTGTTAACAGTACGGGGGCCCGCTAGGTCTCTTCTCAGAGGAGAGAGACTGGCTTTGAACATCATTGGTCGAATGGCTGGAATAGCCACAAGAACCGCAGATATAGTAAAAGAGGTGAACAAGAGAAACCCTTCCACACGAATAGCTGCGACCAGAAAAACAGTACCCGGGTTACGTGAGTTCGATAAAAGAGCCGTGATACATGGAGGTGGTGATCCTCATAGATTCAGGCTGGATGACTGTGTATTGATAAAGGATAACCACCTTGAGTTGGTACCCAGTGTAGCTGATGCAGTGAATCTGGCTCGAATAGGGGTTAGCTTCACCAAGATGGTGGAGATAGAGGTAAGGAGACTGGAGGACGCTGTTAAGGCAGCGGAGGCTGGAGCGGATATAATCATGTTTGACAACATGACACCTGATGAGATCAGGGAAAATCTGGGCACACTAGATGAGCTTGATTTACGTGAAGGTATTATCTTTGAAGCTTCTGGCGGCATCACAGCGGATAACGCAGGTGATTATGCTGAAGCTGGGGTGGATATTATCAGTCTCGGCGCCTTGACCCATAGTATCCGCAGCCTTGATGTTAAATTTGAGATCGAGATGATAAAATGAATCAATTACAAGAGAAGATAATCGAGTTAAAAGAAGAGAAAAACGCTCTACTCCTTGTGCATAACTATCAGATCCCTGAGATACAGGAGATAGCTGATTTCCTGGGGGACAGCCTTGAGCTATGTAGGAGGGCACAGGAGGCCGAAGAAGCGGATATGATCGTCTTCTGCGGAGTGGATTTTATGGCCGAGACAGCCAAGGTATTGAACCCGGAGAAAAAGGTGATTATCCCCAACGGGGAGGCAAAGTGCCCCATGGCGGGTATGCTATCTATGGAGGTACTGCTTGAGGCGAAGAAGAGACACCCCGAGGCACCCGTGGTGTTATACGTTAATACACTGGCTGAGGCAAAGGCAGAGGCCACAGCGACATGCACATCCGCCAACGCTGATAAAATAGTAAAAAAGCTTGGAGGAGATAAGGTAATATTCGGTCCCGACAGGAACCTCGCCTACTATGTGCAGCAGAGATTACCCGAAGTCGAGTTGATTGTGGTTCCTGTGGATGGACACTGCAGGGTTCACAGATTCTTCGGCGAAGGTGAGGAAGCCATGAAATTAAAAGAAAAATATCCCGGCGCCGAAGTCTGGGCTCACCCGGAGTGCGAACCAGAGTTCCAAGATAAAGCAGACTATGTTTTAAGCACGGGAGGGATGGTCAGGCGCGCGGGGGAAACAGAGGCTGAAACCATTATCGTGGGTACGGAGGAGGGGTTGATTGCGAGACTCCAGAGAGAGAACCCTGAGAAAAGGTTCCTACCAGCCAAAGAGTACGCTATATGCGCCGCCATGAAGAGGATAACCTTGGAGAACTTGTATGAGTCTCTGGTTAACGAGAAACCTGTGGTTGAGGTGCCTGAGGAGATAGCGGAGAAAGCAAGCAAAGCTATTGAGCGGATGCTTGAACTGAGCTAGACACGATACCCTTTTTTCTTACCTGTACTGGTTCCTAGATATTAGATGTGATAATATGAGCGTTGTAGAGTTTATGGGGAAGAAGCCCGAGATACATCCATCAGTATTCTTGGCTCCGGGTTCATGGATTATAGGTGACGTCACACTAGGGGAAGATGTTAACGTATGGACGAATGCTGTGATACGGGGAGACGATGATACGGTGAAAATCGGCGCCCGCACCACGGTTTTGGAGAACTGTCTAATTGAGGCTCCAACGGATACCCCGGTTGAGATCGGTGAGGATGTCATTATTAGTCATGGAGCCACTGTGCATGGTGCAGTGGTGGAGGATGGGTCCATTGTGGGGATAGGAGCGATTGTACTAGATAACGCTAGGATAGGTTCAAGGTCCATCGTGGGATCAGGTGCCTTGGTATCCCCGAGAACAATGATAGAGGAGAACCAACTTGTGCTAGGTGTACCAGCCAAACCTGTTAGAGAATGCAAGGAGGCTGAACACGAGTACATGGCGAAAGAGCATGAGAGAACCCTCAGTAAAGCTAGGGTCTATAAGAAGATCTATGCTGAGGACTAGTTTCCTTCTTTTAACTTTTATACTATATTTAACTATTATTCAGGCAAATGCTGATTAACAATATACTGCTCGGTCTCCTCATCTTGGTTACCATCATAATACTGGGGCTACTATATCGGCTAGTCTCAGAGGGAAAAATCGAGTTAAGCTCAGAGTCTTGACTATTCTTTCCGGTTATGTTCAAAAGTATATGCTGAGGGACATATATCATTCAGGTTACAGCTCAGGCAATCCGGTTTCTTAGCGTCGCATACCTGTCTTCCATGAGTTATCAATAGGTAGTTTACTGCCCACCAGCGTTCCTTGGGAAACAGCTTCATGAGATCCTGTTCAACTTTGTCACGGTACTTCTCTTCGGTTAAACCTAGACGGTGGCTGAGTCTATCCACATGAGTATCCACGGCGATCCCAACATTCTTCCCATAGGCTCCGCTGAGGACTATGTTCGCTGTCTTTCGGCCAACCCCTTTTAGTTCAACGAGTTCCTCCATGGTTTCGGGGACTTTCCCCTCGTGTTTATCCAGTAAGGTCTGGGCCGTTGATTGTAATGCGTCGGCTTTTCTCCTGTAGAAGCCGGAGGATCTTATGTCGTTTTCCAGTTCTTCTCTGGAGGCAGATACGTAGTCTTCCAGTGTATTGTATTTTTCGAATAGCTTTCGAGTTACCTTGTTGATCTGTTTATCTGTAGCTTGGGCTGAGAGTATTGTGGCTACCAGTAACTCTAATGGGTTATCATGGCGTAGCTCGGTGCCATCTATGTCGGGATAGGTTTCTATTAATCGTTGGAATATCTCCTCTGCATGTCCCTGCTTATCCATAACACAGTTAGTGTATTTGGTGGCTTAAATTGTTTAGAAACCATTATGAAGGGTCATCCAAATGAACTAGATGAGTGATTTGTTCTTATTACGTGGAAAAAAGGAGGAGGAGAAAACTCGGCTCCCACCTGGCCAACACTGGGTTGACCATATACTGGGATGGGGAACTGAGCACAGAGCTATAGTGACAGAGATCCCTGAGGTTGATACAGGTGACTGGGTTCTCCAAGTGGAGGGATCGGTGGTTCAGCCAATGGAGTATTCATGGGAAATGTTTATGGATCTTCCTCAGGTTGTCTCGGTGAGTGATTTCCATTGCGTGGAAACATGGAGCGTCAAGGATCAGAAATGGATGGGTGTAAGATTCACAACACTCATGGATGATGTGACTCCAACTAGTAACGCTAAGTACGGTCTTTTTGAGGCGTATGATGGGTACACTACAAGTCTCCCAGTCTCTGAGTTGGTGGGGGATGATGTATTATTGGCGCATAGGTTGAATGACAGGAACTTGCCGCGTAGCTTGGGTGGCCCGGTTAGGCTGATTGTTCCTAATAAGTATGCTTACAAGTCCATCATGTGGCTCAACAGGATCCAGTTCAGTGAAAGGGATAAGCTGGGTTACTGGGAGCGCAACGGGTACCATAACAACGCTGACCCATGGCGCAGGCAACGGTACAAGTAACCATATAACTCTGATTTCTGCTCTTTGGTGATATGCTTAAACGTCGTGGTTCAGCTTTTTTCGCTATAACTGTAGGAGTGTTGATGATTGGCATGTGGAGTATGCTAATATTGAGTGACCAGGTGCCCGGGTTTGATTCAGCCCAGATTGAGATCAAGCTGCATATATTTACTGAGATGCTGACAGCCTTGATGCTCATAGTAGGTGGATTATCTGTGCTTATGAAGTGGAGGCATACTGAACTCCATATTGTCTCACATGGTATGCTTCTTTACGCTATTCTGAACAGTAGTGGTTACTATATTGACCGGGGTGAGGTGGGCATGGTGTTCATGTTCGGTGTACTGCTTGTGGGTACCGTGGTTTCTCTGATTTTATTCTTATCTGAGTAAGGTTGATGCAAGTGTTAAATCTAGCTGAGCCACCTATTACCTGATAATTATGGAGTATGATTACCTCATAGAGAACACTAAGATAGTAGAGGGAACAGGCAAAAAAGCATACACTGGATCCATAGGAGTAAAAGATGACCAAATAGCCGCACTAGGCAAAGTAGAAGGTGATGCGGTAAACATCATCAACGCCAAAGACTTGACGGCTTTCCCCGGGTTTATTGATGCCCATAGTCATGCGGACTGGGCGCTACTCTGGTACCCCGAGACCCAGAGCCACGTAATGCAGGGGATAACCACCTTCGTAGGGGGACAGTGCGGTGGAAGCCCGGCTCCACTGGGAGAGCATATTAGGGTTCCATGGCTATTGCAGGATCACTTATTGAAGTTTGAACCCTACAAGTACTATCCAAGGCAGCCTTACTATCCCTTGGAGACTGTGAATGAGTGGATGGATGAGATCTACGGCTGGACACTTGACTGGGATACAATGGGAGACTACTTCAAACACGTGGAGAACAAGGGCATCAGCATAAACTATGCACCTCTAGTAGGACACGGTTCCATACGAACAAAGGTGATGGGACTAGACTACAAGAGACACAGTACGAAAGAGGAACGAGACGAGATGCATGAATTAGTACACCAAGCCATGAAAGATGGATGCATCGGCATGAGTACTGGGCTTGACTATGACCCAGATGTCTTCGCCAGCCACGATGAGATAGTCCTAGCTGTCTCCCAGATGAAGGAGTATGGAGGCGTATACTGTCCCCACTGGAGACGCACAGGAAGGAGAAGAGGCATCTCCGCTGGACACGTCCCCAATGAAAAGATCAAAGCACTACTGGAGTGTGTTGATGTATACGAGAAGACAGGAGTCAGGCTTCACTTCGCCCACCTTAGCACGGGTTGGCAGATCTATCCTGATGCTCCACCTGAGCTTGAAGAAGCAAACCTCAGAGTAACCATAGATAAGATACTTGAGAAGAGCAAAGGAGACTTGGATATTACCTGGGATGCTATACCCTTCCTGGTTAGAGGCGGCTTTAGCGTCATGCCTTACCTATGTGGCTTACTAGAGCCATGGTTGCGTGAACTAGGTGGCAGAGAGGAACTGGGTAAATGGTTAGATGTACCTGAGTTCAGGGATGAAGTATTTGAGGCTATCAGAGATGGGAAATGGTTCATCAGAGTGGCTTACAACCCCAACACCAACCCCCACTGGGCTAAGAACCTTTACGTCACTAAGAGCGAGGTCGAGGATATAGACGGGAAGAGTGTACAGGAGGTAGCTGAGATGTGGGATATGGAGCCATGGGACGCTTATTGTGAAATCATCGTCAAGGATCCTCATACCCGTGGTGTCACTGGTTCACTTATGTATAGCACGGCGTATGATCAGTACTATACTCATCCAAAGGGAATGGTTGGACTTGACACCATGGTGAACGATGACGAGTACCAGCGTGAGAGCCCGCCATACAGCATACCGGGTATAAACAGTTTCGCCGCCTATCCTATCTTCTTCAACAAGTTCGTAAAAGAGAAGAAGACCTTCACGTTGGATGAAGCGGTTCAGAAGACCAGTGCCATGGCTGCGAAGGTCCATAACCTGGAGGGTAGAGGAGCGCTTATGGTTGATGGTTTCGCGGATATCGTCTTAATGGATCTTCCTAACTTGAATGTGACAGCTGACGAGATTGAGCCCCGGAGATACCCGGAGGGTATAGAGTATGTTTTCGTTAACGGAGAACCAGTGGTCAAAGAAGGCAGACACACAGGAGCTCGCCCCGGAAGAGTATTGAGAAGAGAATAATCTTCTCTATATTTTAATTCATTTTTCTGTAAAAAATGTACAACTTTATTTGGTTTATTTAAAAGGAAAATACTTTTAACTACTCAACATGCTTACCTTAAACACCAGCGTAAAATCTAGATAAGGAATCTATATGGAGCGAACTAATACCGTTTTCATTGGTAAGAAACCAGTTCTCAACTATGTACTCGCATGTATGACCCTGTTCAAATCAGGCCACGAAGAGGTAGTAATCAAGGCCAGGGGCCGAAGCATCAGCAGGGCTGTTGATGTAGTCGAGGTTCTTAAGAACAGGTTCCTCAGCAAAGCAGAGGTGTCCGATATTAAAATCGGCACAGAGGAGCTACATGGAGATAATGGACCTACTAATGTAAGCACCATTGACATAATTGTCAAGGCTTAAATAAGACGGGGGAGCATCCTGATTCCTTCGACGCGCCGGAGGACCTATTGACGTGCAGATACAGCTATGTGAGTTCTGTCTTAAGAGCGGGATGCTATGTAACAAGTGCCAGACGAAAGTAGAGTCCGGAGAAGTCAGTGAGAAATATATCGACGTAGCGAAAGAGATGCTAGAGTTAGAGAACCAGTATCAGTTGCTACAGAATGTTAACTTGAATAACGTTTTGGATGCAGGCGGGTTCCTTGTCCTAGTTGTTGGACGGGGAGACGCTGCTAAGATAAATGCTGAATCTAAGCTTCTTAGAGATCTTGGGGACAAGTTCAACAAAAGAGTACTTGTAATTGAGAGTGGAGTGAAAGACCGGCAATTCCTAGAGGACCTCTTCGCCAATCAGCACATTGTGACAATTAACATCATCTGGCTCCCAGATGGAAGTACAGAAACCAGAGTGGTATTACAGGGACGTGGAACAAGACGTCTCAGTAAGAAGCGTTTGCAGGCACTCGTCAACGTAGCGAAGACCGTTAGAAACATGGATCTTCGTGTCGAGTACACCTACTGACCGCCAAACTTTTTATACCCTTTTCTAATCAAAGTGCGTAGCCAGTTATTGGTGTCAAGGTATGTTTGACGATAGATTATATATTAAAGAAGCAGAGAAGCACCTTGGCGAGACCGTGACCCTAGCGGGTTGGGTTAGCCGTACAAGAGACTTAAAGAATATCAGATTCATTGTCCTCAGGGATAAGACAGACGAGATCCAAGTAGTTGTCAAACCAGATACAAAGGAGATGTTTGAACTACCCCTTGGCCGTGAGGATGTGATCGCTGTGTGTGGTGAAGTCGTTAAGAGTAATGTGGCTAACGCAGGCGTCGAGTTCATCCCCGAGAGCATAGAGGTTATTAATAAGAGTGAGCAGCCGCTCCCAGTGGATATACTGGAGAATAAGAAGAGCGACCTTGACACTAGGCTTAACTACAGGTTCTTGGATTTTAGAAGCCCCACCAGTAACGCTATTTTCACTATACAGAACCGATTGGTGACCGCTTTTAGAGAGTACTTGAGTCACCACGGGTACATGGAGTTCCAGCCACCTTGCATCATAGGATCAGCCTCAGAGGGAGGAGCCGACTTATTCGCTATACCATACTTTGAGAAGCAGGCGTTCCTAGCCCAGAGCCCCCAGCTCTATAAACAGATGTGCGCTATCAGCTTTGAGAAAGTATTCACTATTACGCCTATCTGGAGGGCTGAGAAGTTCAACACCCCCACACACCTGAACGAGGTCCGGCAGATGGATATCGAGCAAGCATTCAGCGACGATGAGACGGTGATGGGTGTACTGGAGAAGGTCTTAGCCCACATGCTCAAGGAGACCAAGGAGAAGGCGGGAGGGGAGTTGGAGATACTGGGTAGAGAACTAACCGTCCCAGAGCTACCTCTACGACGGGTAAACTACACTGAGGCCATCGAGATGCTCCAGGATGAGGGTGAAGAGATACTATGGGGGGACGACTTTACAAAGACTCAGGAGAAGCTGCTAACGGAGCTAGTGGGGGATGAGGCGTTCTTCATGAAGGACTGGCCGGGTGCCCAGAAAGCCTTCTACGCCATGCCCTACGACAAGGAGGATGAATCGGATGCAGCGTACCTTGAGGAGACCTATGGTAACGTGGAGATAGGTGACAGGATAGTCAGGGCATTTGACTGCCTCTACTCGGGTATAGAGATCAGCAGCGGAACCATGAGGATTCATCTACCGGAGCTGCTGGCTGAGCGAATTAAGTACAAGGGGTTGAACCCAGATAACTTTGAGTATTATATAGGTGCCTTCAGGTATGGTGCGCCACCCCATGCGGGTTGGAGTATAGGAATGGAGCGCATCACCATGACAGTCACTGATCAGGATAACATCCGTGAATGCTGTATGTTCCCCCGTGACAGAGATAGGCTGGTGCCATAGATTTGGGTAGAAGCCAGTTTAACTACAAGATGGCTATAGTCATCCGCACCGATCTGAATATGAGTGTGGGTAAGATGATCGCTCAGGCGTGCCACGCGGCGGTAGGATGCAGCGAGGAAGCTAAGAGAACCCAGACAAAGCACTGGCGTAGATGGAGAGACGAAGGGGGGAAAAAAGTTGTACTTGAAGCAGATAGCATGGAAGAACTGGAGGAGCTGGCTGTGGAAGCAGAGCAGTTGAACCTCCCCTATGTACTGATCAGGGACGCTGGACATACCGAGGTAGCTCCAGGAACCACAACCTGTATCGGCATCGGACCCCATCAGGAACAATTCATGGACAAAGTAACTGGAAATCTACCCCTTCTATAACCCGGTTATATTTGAGGAGAGATCACCTTACATTATACTAGGACAAGACTTACAATTTATCAAATAAAAAAAGGTTAACCCAAGGTATCAAGGATTATTAAAGCAAGCATTTTTGCGTTCATCAAGAAATCATCCACGGAGACAGACTCATCTTTCTGATGATACCTCGTATATGGGTACCCAGTGCCCATAGTGAAGCAGACCTGCCCCCCGTCATTCACTTGGTAATTCATATCAGTGCTGGCAAGGTTACCTGAAAACTCGGGTACTACTCCTAGGCACTCCGAGATGATTTCTCGGCTTCTCTGTATAAATGGATGACCTGGGTCCTGTACATATCCTTCGCGGCTGTTGATGATATCTAGACTATATTCTAGGTTGGGGTCACTTTTTTTCACTGAGTCAACGACGGATTTTATCTCCTGTGTTACTTCTTCCTCGGATTCCCCGGGGAGAGTGCATCGTAGTACTTCTTCCTCGCAGTAATCCGGTACGGTGGCTCCCTGTATTCCGCCTTTAATGGTTCCAATGTTCAGCATGGCTGTTAATTTATCGTATCCAGCCTCTACGATAGATTCGGGTAGTGTGATGCCGGGAACCATTTTTTGCCTGTTTAATAGTTCCTCCTTCCAGTACCTTGTCAACGCTACATTGATGTTGCTCATCTTCTCGATGGCGTTTACCCCGAGGATGGGCATCTGGCCGTGGTATGATTTTCCATGGGTCTTTATCTTGTAACGTACTCTTCCCTGGGCTGCGAGTCCCATCTTGTAGACGTCTCCATCGAGCTGGATACCGTAATCTGCCTTAACCAAGCCTTCTTTGATTAGGTACCCGAGACCAGCTACTCCTCCTATCTCCTCGTCACAGTTACCTGTTAGTATGAGGTCTCCCTGTAGTTTGAAACCTAATTCATGTATGGTCTCCAACGCCATGGTCATGGCTACTAGCATACTCTTATCATCACATGCTCCTCTGCCCCACACGTATCCGCCTCCCACATCTAGAGGACTCTTACCGTAGGGGTTATCGTCTGTAACTTTGCCTATTAATGGGTCGTGAGTCCAGCCTTCTCTATCATAGGGGGCTGTATCGATGTGGGCGCTTAGATGTAGTTTAGGACCTTCTCCGCCTCCCTCGTAGGTGGCGACTAGGTTGCTCCTTGGACCCTGGAGCCCCATTTCACCGGCTCCAGATGCCTCCAGGTATGGAGACGTGGCTTCATGGATCTCGCAACCGCATCCATACTGGGTGAATCGGTCCGCCATGACTCTGCAGATTTTATCATAATTGAGTCCTAGTGGTACATGTGTATCTATTTTCACTAGTTTTCTGAGGTAGTCGACTGCTTCCTTGCTATGATTATCTACATAATTGAATATTGTTTCTTTGTGATGGAGAGATGTCATGCTCATATTATTTGTTGAGAGATTATATGAGTTCCCAGAGTTGAGAACAGGGGTTGTGTCACCGAGTTTAATGTTTATTCTTTTTTTATGGTGTTCATGGGTCTCTGTTTCATGGTGATTGCTCTGCTTGGGCAGGTGGTGACGCAGTTACCGCATCCGAAGCATCTATCCTGATGAAACACTATTTCCTCATGCACATTCTCCCATGCATCAAAGTGGCATCTATCGATACAGGCTCCGCAGGATATACATTTCTCCGCGTCATGATCCGCTACCTTGTCTGAGGTTATAAGGGAGATGGGCATGTTTACTCCGAAGCGTAGGATGCCGCCCAGTATGGTGCAGCAACATGTACAGCAGTTACATATGGAGGTTGGATAAGGTATCTCCTCCCTTGAGTAAGCCATTAAGACTAGCCCCTCTCTATGACCTTTCTTCACAGCTTCAAGTACTTCTTCGTATGTGGCGTATCTTGGGTTTAGCTCTCCCGCTTCCACTGTCCTATCAGCGACCTCGTCCAGTGCTATGCAAACGTTGAGTGGGGCGTCACAGTTTCCTCTTCGAGTTCTGCATATGCAGTCAAATAAGGCGTAACGTTGTGCTTTCTTCAAGATCTCCTCTATTGAGCTATAGTCCAGTATCTTTTGGTCTGCTTTGATCTCTACGTTTAACGGTATGGTTACTCCATGTCTGGTCTTTGTGGTCTCACTGAATTTCTCTAGGTCTTCTCGGGTCCAGTCGTTGGGGTATCGTTTGTCTCTGAGGTGGTTTGAGTCATAAGGTGTTTTCATTTTTAAGGAGTGAGTATGTAGGTGGGATAAAAAAGTTCTATGCAGGAGTACTAAAAGTCTCATCTGTTAGGAAAATACAGCATTCGAAGTTAAATAAAAAGGATGCAAATAACATAGGTAAAAGCATATTTTCCTTCCATATAAGTCTCAAAAATAGAGAGGTATCTATAAATTAAGTTTGTATAATAAAAAAGAAGTTTACACGCGTGTATTCAAGGTAAGGAATAAAAATAGACCCCTACTCATAGTCTATTATATGGTTTTTACAATAACAGTAATCATCTGCTGGTGGCTTATTTCTTAGTTCTGTTTGAATTATTTTCAACAATAGGTGAACTGAGTCGTCAATAGTTTCTATTTTTTTATTTTTTGAAGATTTTATCAAGGTAAGAAAAAGCTGATTGGCTGCATTCCACTTAATCTCCTTAATCATATGGTATTTTATTTCTGAAGTTTTCTGGTTCTTGTCATCCACCACGTTTTGGATGAACGTCAATTTAGATTCAGTAGGAACCAAGATTCCCCTTACATCATCCATATAACATTCAAAACAGTCCAGAAATTCTTCTTCATCTAATTTTTCTACGTACTGTTGTTGGATGTTTGATAAGTCCATCATGTTGATCGTCCTTGATGACTTATAGCTAGAAACAATAGTATATGCTTTAAGTTGATATCGTTAATACTGTTATATACTTTTTTCATTGGTTCAAATAAACGCGTTAAGAATAACCTCTACTATTGGATATGCTTGAAGAACTATAGAAAAAGGGTAATAAATTAGGTTAATCGAAGGTTTTTACACACTTCTCATAGTCAGAGGCTTGAACATTGTCAAGTGCAGATATGGCCTTATGCATACAGGTTCTGATGCATGTGTGACAGTATATGCATTTGAAAGGATTCCACTCTATCTTCTTTTCTTCAGGGTAGACAGTAATCGCCGCAGAAGGACATATCCTCTCACAATCTTGACACTGGTCGCATTTGTTGATATCAAAGAAGAGTTCTCCTCTTGTATCCAGTTTCATTCTTAGGATTGGATCAGTCATCTAGTCGTCCTCCTTTATCTCGGTTACTCGTTCAGTGCAGCTTATACAAGGGTCTATGCTATGTACGATAGCGGGAATGTTTTGTTTTTTATCTCCTGTTAACATTGTCAAGAGTGGGGGTATGTTTGGCATGGTGGGAGTCCGTATCTTCAATCTTTCAAGATGAATGGTGCCATTCCCCTTACCATAATAGAATACCTCTCCCCTCGGCTGCTCTGTCCTGTAGATTACCTCGCCTTCTGGAAAGCCTTCGGATTTGACGGTTATCGGTCCATCGGGTATCTGGTTTAAGGCACGTTTGATGAGTTCGATGCTTTGGTATGTCTCGTCTAGTCTTACGAGGACCCTTGACTGTACATCGCATCCATCATATGTAATAGGTTCAAAGTCAAGTTCACCATAGGCTTGATATCCGTTTGTCCTTATATCATCGGGGATCCCTGATGCTCGGATTACTGGGCCAACTGCTCCGCTGTGAACTGCATCCTTCTTCGGTAGTAGTCCGATATCAACAGTTTTAGCTAGGAACTCTGGGTCTTTCCGCATAGTTACAGCCCAGGTATTCATTCGTACTCTCAGCTTATCCAGTTCAGCAATATATCTTTGCGCTAGGGTTTCGTTAATGTCCTTTGTGGCTCCACCGATCATGGTAGTACCTAGGTGTATTCTATGTCCGTTTGTTGCTTCATTTAGCTGTAAGACGATCTCTCTGTCTTTCCAGATGTCTAGAAATAGATTTGTGTTTTCGACTGCTTCAGCGAATAACCCTAGCCATAGTAAATGGCTTTGGAGTCGAGCTAGTTCACCCCATATTGTTCTGAGGTATTGTGCTCTCTCCGGTATCTCAGTGTCGGTCATCTTTTCGATTAACCCAGCGTATGTTTGTCCGTGGATGACGTTGCATATGCCACAGATCCGCTCACATAGGTACAGGTTTCTTCTGTAGTCGTTAAGTTCTGCTGCTCTTTCTATTCCTCTGTGGATGTAACCTATCGTTGGCTCTACTTTAATTATCTTATCTTCTTGTACATAGAATTGAAGCTTTATGGGTTCAGGAAGCAGTACATCCTGTGGACCGAAAGGGAAAGTGGATACATTACTTGTACTACTCATTCCAATCACACCTCCAGCATCTTTCAGTCTCTTTAAGGGCTGTACAAGTCTCAAAGCATTTCTCTATCTCGATAAAGCTTTGGACTCTTGTTTCTGGATCAATTTCAGGTAAGTCTACCTGAGGAAACTCCAGTAACTCGTCTCTGTTTATTGGTCTTGAAACATTCTCCATCAGATCAGGTTCATCGTCTGGCAATCCTTTTCCTCCTAGATATTTGTCTATATTAGAAGCAGCTATACGGGCATCTCTGATAGCTTCGATTACACTGGATGTACCGTTTGCCGCGTCTCCTCCTGCCCAAACTCTTTCACGGTTTGTTTGTCCGTTTTCATCGATTACGATAAGCCCACGTCGGTTAACTGCAAGGTTCATCTCTGCAGGTACTTGTCCGTAGTAGCCGATTGAAGTGATGATTGTATCGGCTTCAATTGTGGCGCCACTGCCTTCTAGTGAGACTGGGCGGCGTCTTCCAGATTCGTCAGGTGGACCTGGCACCATTGACTGGAAATAGATCTTCAATGGCTCGCCGGGGTAAATCTTGATCTGGCTACTCAGGAAGTCGAAGTTTACGCCTTCCTCCATTGCGCCTTTTATCTCGTGGATACTTGCAGGCATCTCGTTTTCTGTTCTCCGGTAGTAGAGGGTTACTTCCTCGCTACCTAACCGTATGGCGGTTCTCGCTGTGTCTATGGCGCTGTTGCCTCCACCGATTACTACAACGTGTTTTCCTAGGTCTGGTGTCTCGTTTCTTACATTTACTGCAGTAAGGAATTCAATAAAGTTCATTACTCCCTCGCTTTCCTCACCTTCACATCTAAGTTGATTAGACTTGTCTGCGCCGAGACCTAAATACACAGCATCGTACTCTGCTAATAACTTGTCTAGACTGTTTATGTCTGTGTTGAGTTTTACTTCTGCACCGACTTCTTCAAGCCTCGCCATAAGCTCAGCATTCATCAGATCCTTGGGCAATCGGTACTTGGGGATACCCCAGGCCATAGCACCTCCAAGGTAACTGTTTCTTTCAAACAGGGTTACTCCATGCCCTAACAGCCCTAGATAGTATGCGGCAGTAACTCCTGATGGCCCACCTCCAATGACCACTATCTTCTTACCTGAACTAGGTTTGGCCTTGATATCACGTTTAAATCCCCCATTCGCCTCAGCGAACTTATCGGAGGCATATCTCTTTAGTGCGCGAATCTGGATGTTTTTTGTTTCTAATTGCTGTCTACAACCTTCCTCGCATGGTGCGAAACATACTCGACCCAATATCGCGGGTATTGGCGCGTTGTTAATTATGGTGTTATATGCTGCGGTGGGGTTACCGCTATCAATTTCTGTGATATATTTCGGTATATTGACGTTTCCTGGACACTCTTCTCTGCATGGACCAGGTTTTCTGAATATGGGGGGTTGTGGACCTTCAGCGGGTTTAAGCAGAGTTATTGGGCTTTCTTTTTCTTTTAACATCTCGCCCCCAAAATCAACTGCGAGGTCCTCAAACATTAAGCCAAATAGGTCTTTTAACTCGTTTTCGGCTATAAAAGCAGATAAATACTGGCTGGTGATGCTCTGGATTGGTTCGTCTTTCTTTGCGGATAAGCGTAAATTGTTTACCTGTTTATTAACCTCAAAATGATAAATAAGTTCAACTTCATTTTCATTTAGATCGTTAGCTGTAATTGTAATGAATCTTGCATCTTGTTCTTTCAGTTTTTTTACTGAAGATAATAGTTTAATCTCATCCACTGAGGTCTCCATTGAATTTGTTTTGGTTATTTCATATATCATTCATGTTTGCCTCCTTGAGTTAATTTTTTAACGGCTAGTTTCACAGCGTGGATAATCTGTTCGGGTCTAGCTGCACAACCGGGGATATAGACATCAACCGGGATTACTTGATCAATTCCGCCAAGAGTGTTTTCACAGTTGTGGAATAAACCACCAGTACAAGCACAGGTACCTACAGCAAAAACAAGTCTAGGTTCCTGCATTCTATCATATATGCTTTTTAGAACCTTTTTATTCCTGTAATTTACGGGTCCTGTAGCCACGAGGGCATTTGCTTCTGAGGGATCTCCAACTCTGGTAATTCCGAGTTTCTTCAAATCCTCAGTTCTGGTGAGGGTTGCGATAATTTCTATGTCGCAACCATTACAGCCACCGCAATCAAAATGAATTACTGAAATACCTTCTATCTCTTGTTTAGTCGGCTGACTATCCAAAGGATACATTCAATGCATCACTTTTCCCTAAGAGAAGGGTATTGGTTTGTTGTATGTGCTTCTGGCATTATCTCATGGGGGTGCCAGACATCATTTGCTTCATATTTATCAAGATCCAGTAGACTGCAGTGTATAATCTTCCGCTTTAACCCTAGATTATCAAAAACATGTAATGCCCCTTTCTTCCCGGATTTATCTGGTAAGTACATTGCATACCCCCTTGGGGGAGTTCCATTTAGGGCAAAAAATACTGCCCCAACTTTGTTCTCCGCACAAGGTGATTTATGTATATACATTTCTTTGAGGGTTTTATCTTTCTGAGTTTCCAAGATTTTCTCTTGAATTTGTTCTAATGTTAGTTTCTGCATTTTAATCTCCACCATCTGCTTTCGCAGAATCATTCATGACAACTGATCTAGTTTGAAGTAAGGATTTGACAGTCAATCTAGATTCATCTTGATCTCCTGTATAAGCTGATTTTTGTTTAAGAGTGCGCCTTGTATTTCGTCTTTCGACTTCCTTCGCCACAAGCCTTTGAACGAGTGCGCTGTCTCTTTCTGCTATGTTTAGAGCTAATCGATCTCGTTCTTCGCAATCAGTACATAGAGTATCAACAAGATGGAATATATTATTCTTGTAGGCAATTAGACTGTCATATAGTTTTTTAAATTCCATGTCCATATCATGATTGCTAAATCCAGGTCCAAGAAACACCAAGTTCTCTTCTGATTCCGGTCTATTCCTAGCCATTTTTCCTTACCATCTACAACACCTATCCAAAACCAGAGTATATGCCTTCAGTTATTATCGTTAGTGTTGATATATATCCTTTAATATTCTTATATAATATAGAGAACATTATAGTCCTTTTCATCTAAAACTAAATTAAAAATAATAGATAAAAACTACAAAAAACATAACTTAAAACAAAAATAAAGATAATAATAACTAGATAATCGATAATTTATTCACATAAAAAAAGGGTGGTAAAAACATCAAACCCAACAATTATTTAAAAACCAATACTGGCTTGGTACAACGATTAACAATCTGATTAGAAACACCGCCCAAAAAGCATCCATCCAACCCGCTTAAACCCCCACCACCAATAAAAATCATATTAACCTCTTTTTCCTCAGAAGCCTCCAAGATTTTTTGAACAACATTACCTTTCTTTACATAAGTGCTTACTTTTACACTGGGATATTTTTCTTTAACTAATTCTTTCGAATTTTCAAGTACGCTTAAGTGATAGGACATTATTGCTTTCTCATAATCAATGCTGTAATCACTCGAAAAGCCTCCAGCATTTGTATATAGGACAGGAGTAGGAGGTACTACAGTCATTATTTTTAGTTTAGCACCCCATTTTTCTGCTGAAATAGCTGCGTGCTCTACTGCGTGACTACTTAGTTCGGAGCCATCGGTTAGTGCAAGGAATGTGTTATACATTCTTATCCATACAAATTACAAAACACAATAGTATATGCCTTAAGCAATAATCGATATTACTCTTATGTACCAATATAAAATAATATGTTTTAAAGAGAAAACATTAACCATCGCAACGTAATATAAAATGTATGGAACGTCGTAAGGTCTCTACACTCGGAAAATATTCGTTAGTAGTTACATTACCAAAAAAATGGACTAGAATGAACAAGGTTGAAAGCGGTGATGAAGTTACTATGAAGATTCAAGAAGACGGATCCTTGGCAATTCATCCAAGCCTAAAGTTTGATGGAAGACAAAACGAGATCACTCTAAGGGCAGGAGTCCAAGAAGATGTGAAAATGATACAGCGAAAAATTATTGCATGTTATCTAAATGGATTTGATAAAATAATTATTAATTCAGAGAGAAACTTTTCACGTAGTCAACAAGAAGGAATTCGCGCCATAGTAAAATCGCTTTATATGAGAATTTATGAATCAAGTGCAGAATCAGCGACTCTTCAAGCCTTTATGGATGAATCGTTAGCATCAATATTGTCCGGGGTCCGAAGAATGCATATTATTACTAGCTCCATGGCTAAGGATTTGGTCAAAGCATTAGAAGAATGGGACCTAGAACTAGCAAAATCAGTCATCTCACTTGAGGAAGATGTTGATCAGTTTTTGTTTTTCCTTACCCGTCTTCTAAGAACCGCTTCTCACAATCCATCGCTGGCATCCAGTTTAGAGATATCCATAAGTGATTGCCTCGACTATCATCTGTTAATTAACCGAATAGAATATACAGCCGATCATATTACTAACATTACTGAATCATTCATAGAGTTGTATGAATATAGAGATCAAGTGTATGAACCAGGAATGAAGGTATTAATTAATGCTTTATCAAAATCGTTTGAATATTATGACAAATCTGTCGAAGGATTTTTCGAAGATTCTATTGATGATGTGGGACGCATAATTGATTATGCATCTTCAGGCAAGTTAATCGATGAAGGACTTGGAGACCTACCGCACCTCAGTGATGCAGAGAGCAGAATAGTGATCTTATGCCATTCAATAATGGATGAAGTTGGGTATATTAAAAATATTACAGCTGATATAGCTGAAATAACAATAGATAGACGCTACAACCCATCTTAACCATCGTCACGTCGAAATACAGCGTTGATAAAAATAGAAGATGCAGTAATTGCCTATCGGGGATACTAGAATGTGAAACTGGGCACCCTCGTTTTTTCTTAAAGTTTATCAAGAAGCAGTTAAACAGATGGGTTTATGCCTGACAGGGGGTTCATCACGCGTTTACTGTGTGAGAAGATCTTACCTGCGCCATTAGCAGGGTACACAGATTATCCCTATAGGCGTTTATTATCCGAGTTTGACGCTCCCTTTATCTGCACAGAGATGGTTAGCTGTGACGCTGTGGAGCGCCGGAACCCGAATACAATTAGGATGCTGAAGAGACCCGAGGGTGACCATCTTGATGGTGTTCAGTTATTTGGTAGTAATCCAGAGACCATGGTTGGTGCCGGGGAGCTGGTTGAGAGTCTGGGTTTTAGTTACGTTGATATTAACATGGGGTGCACCGTCTGGGCTATTACACGTAACGGTGCTGGTGTCTCATTGATGAATAACCCGGAGGAAGCAGGCGCCGTGGTCTCGAGGCTTGTTGAGGCAGTATCCATCCCAGTAACATGTAAGATAAGGCTAGGGGAAGACAGCAGTAACATCAACGCCGTGGAGTTATCTATGCAGCTAGAGGAGGTTGGGGCATCCGCTATCACTGTGCATGGGCGAAGCGGGGATAAGAGATTCGCTGAACCGGTTAATTACATGGCTATCAAGGAAGTAGTTGAAGCCGTGGATATCCCCGTGGTGGGCAACGGTAACGTCTCCTCTGGCAAGAACGCATTACATATGCTAGAGTCAACGGGTGTTGACGCGGTTATGCCCGGGCGAGGTCTAGTCTGTAATCCCTGGATCATCGAGGAGATAAGGTCAGCGCTCAGAGGAGGGACGTTTAGTGATCCATCTATGGTGAAGAGGAAAGAAGTGTGCAAGAGACACATGGAGTACCTAGTGGAGTTCTATGGAGAGGAGGATGGCGTATTTGAGATGAAAAAGACACTGCCAAAGTACTTCAAGGGCGCAGTGCATGCTGTGGATCTACGTAAAAGCATGGTGTGTGCATCCAGTTACCGAGATATGCTTGATTTACTTGACAGGTTAACTGAGTCAGATGATCACATCATCTTCAACAGAGAGCCTATCAATTAATGGATCCGAATCTGGTCTATCGTAATGGTTGATTAACGTGAACCCCCCTATGGCGGCTATGTTTGTGATGATCACCATCAAAAGGGTGATCTCCACCACCTGGGGGAAGACCATTTGACTCCCGGCAGATAGCTAGCAATACTGGCGGTTAAGCCTCGGGGAGCATAAGCGCGATGACCAGTATATTCTCCATGTAACTGGACTCGAAACGGGATAAGAACCGGGCAGTAAGATAACGGCTGATGAATATGGTCACAATCAAGGTTGCTGTGATCTTTAACAGGTTTACATCCACTTTTCGGATATCAAACAATATTCCCATGATGAAGAAGAAGATGTTTTTTGCAAGGAAACTCATCTCTGTCTGGATGCCCCTTATTTTCTCCAACTCAATCTCTAACTGATTTAGATGAGTCATTATTTTCTGGCTGAATATCCCTGTTGCGTTAGCTATTTGGGGTAGATTTCCAAGCAGTATACTGAATACCAGGATGGCTAGGATGCCTCTTCCCTTCTCCGCCTCAGTTACAGCGTAAAGTATGGAGACGACTGCTAACGTGGAGATATTTCACGTGAGTTCTTTTTAAATAGCCTAGTAATAGATAGATCCATAAGATAGCTGAGAATGACCCATATATTATAGGCTCTGTTACATGTTTTACCAGACTAATTATAGTATCAAATATGTAATTGTTCATGGAGAAAGCTTTCATCGCCAGAGTGAGGGATGTTAATAAGGTTATATCATTGAATATTGACTCAAAAACCAGCAGGTTTTCAACCTTATCCACTAGCTCCAGTCTCTGAGTCATATAGACTACGGGTAAAGTACTTGTTCCGCTACAGATGATTCCCATCACCATACTACTGATTAGGTTCCAGTTGAATACAAAGTAGAGAATAGTGCTACAGATACTGATACTCATTAAGAGGATTATGAAGGTGAACAAGCTGGCGTGTTTCATGCTATCAAGGGCTTCACTTATCTCTGTACTGATACCGCTCTCCAGCACGATGACAATCAGGCTCAGTGTGAAAATATAGTTCACTATCCCGGATAGGCTGCTGGGTGGTACAAGCATTGTTAATGGACCAGCTACCATGCCTAGTATAATCATGAAGAGGGACTCGGGCACACCCGTCTTCTCGTATACCCGGTTACCGGATTACGCTGATTAATACAACGACGCCCAGTATCAGGAATCCTTCCAGCAACGCTATTCACCTCTCATTTACCCTGTTACAGCTATCTTTGTCCATTCAAGGCTCTCAGGCGGCTTCTTGGGTATCCTTATGGTTAATACTCCGTCCCATAGTTCTGCTTCTGTTTCCTTTTGATTTACTGGCTCTGGGAGAAGAATCTCTTTGTTAAAGTCCTGTCTCCTGTATTCTCTGAGCAGATATTTTGCGTCTTCATTTCTCCGTGATTCTAGGTTGATCCGTCCTTTTATTCTAACGGCGTCAGCGGCAATCTCCACGGATATGTTCTGTTTCTTGACGCCGGATAGAGAGGCTTCAATTATATAATGATCACCTTCATCAATGAGATCGGTTAAGGGGTACTCCACGTGTTTTCCCCGGGTCTTAGGGAAGGTCACTGGAGTCCACTGGTCTATTAATTCATCCAAATCTAGCTTGAATTTATTCACTAGTTTCTTGAATGAGCCCCACATCTTCCTCCGGTTTATACTCTGTTCCGTGTTTCTACTCAAACCAGTTCCTCCTCAGAAAAAAGAATTTGAAATAAAAAAGCCGGTTATCTCGTTTACTTTATCTCTACCTTATGGGTCTCGACAACCGTGGGCTCTTTCTTAGGAATCTTTACAGATAGGATACCGTTCTTCATCTCGGCTTCCGCTTTCTTTGGCAGAACCTCATCTGGGAAACTGAAGGAACGACTGAAGTTTCTCCATCGGCGTTCTCTTAGCAGATAGTTTTCATCGGATTCCTCTTTGGATTCCGCCTGTTTTCCACTTATCTCGATAGTGTCTCCGGTTATTTTTATGTCGACGTCTTTCTTGGATATCCCGGGTAGATCTGCTTTCAGTTGGTAATGGTCTCCTTTGTCCTCTAAATCTGTCATGGGGTAGCCAACGGCTAAGGCAGGTCTTAACCCGGATCTTCTTCGGGATAGTGGCATCCAGAAGTTCATCATGTCATCGAACTCGCTCCTGAAGGAGTCGAATAGGTCATCGAAACCGCTTCTCATGCTTCTTGATGGGGCTTCTGCTAATTCTTTCCTCTCTTTTTCATCTGACATGTCTACCACCTTAGGTATACAACAAAAGGTTGTATACTATTTTTCTTTTGTGAGAAATAAAATATAAATTTTTCTTTGAGACCATAGCTATAGGTTTCTGGTACGATTCTTGATCTTCCTATAGACATGATACCTTGTTCCGTAGAAGTATGACAACGGGATGACTCCTATGAAGCCATATGTAAGGAGTTTATCCAGCTGCACCCGAAAACATACAGTACGATTGCCAGAGACGAGAACGATAAAAGAAGATAATTTCTAGCCAATTTACTTATCTCTATCCACTCTTGAGCTGTCAGGTTTCTAGGCTTGATCTCGGCTCCCAGTTCCTCGCTCATCTTCACCAACCTCATACCCAAATATACCAGTCTTTTCTCCGTGTCTTGGATCAACCTGCTCCACCGTAATTATTGCCCTTGAGCCTCCATTATCGCCCATAAATTTGACTTTGATCTCTTTATCAAATGGGTCATTAACCAAGTCATAATAGAAGGGAACTTTTTGGCTCACACGGGTTAATGTACGTATCCGGTCGAAAGCCTAGGGACTCTTCATCGCTTCCAACTATGTTGCCTTTCCAGTAGGCGACTAAGTTATTGGGTGGATTCTCTTGCTTGATTGAGACATCGTTAAACTGTAACCATATCTAGATCTCACCGTATGCTTCATTAACTGGTAAATCAAGGCTTATCTAGGTTTCAAGGATTTCACGATGTAGCACCACATAGTTAAATTTTGGATAAATATTAAATATTATCTGGGTGTTCGGGGAACAAATAGAACTGATTACCAAGATAACCGGTTCTGTTTGAGGTTAGTACCTGACCTCTAATTTATCTATTTTTTGGATATCTTTCGGATGAGCGTATCCGAGAAAGAGGTGAACAATTTGGATAAAGCCAACCCTTTCTCGGCAGGGTTCTAACCCATTTCGCTTTTATTAAATAGACATGTTTTATTAATATTTCCCCGTTTTATCCTTTTTAAGTTCTAAAATAGGTCAAATCTATTGATGTAATTCATTAATTTAATGTTAATTATTATAAATATAACGGCTAAATTTCAGTATGAACTTTGGATAAAAATAACTGAATTCCTTAAAAAGCGTAATTTCTCAAGTTTTATATACAATACATATGGTATTGATAGTACCTTAAAAAGGTGAAAACAATTTGGAAATGAAAGGTAATACACTAGCAATCGTACTTCTAGTCGTTGGACTAGTCGTTGGCGCGGGTGCAGGATACTTCCTCGCACCAAGCGGAGACGGTGGAGAAGGCGGAGACGGAACCGGACCTGTAGAAGTTCAAAACCCCTTAGAGGGAAGAACAATACAGCTCGGTTACATCAGCTCTACCACTGTCGGACTGGAGACAGCGACACCACTAATTGAGGAGATATTGAACCCCGATTATAATGAGTACGCAGATCTATTGGGTTACGACGTAGAATTTGAGTATCTTATCGATGACGCTACAAGCCAGGCAGCAATCCACCTGGAAAAGGTCCAGGGATTCAAGTCCATGGGCGTTAACCTATTCATAGGTGGATTATGGTCTAGTCAGGCACAGTCAGCGCTAAGCTACTGTAACGACAACGACATGCTCATGTGGAGCGCATCCTCTACAAGCCCACTACTAGCCATTGAGGACGACAACCTTTACAGGATGTGTCCAACGGACCTAGTTCAGGCTCCAGCCATCTCAGAGATGCTGATGAGCAAGGGCATAGAAGCAATTATATTGATCTATAGGGGAGACGCTTGGGCTGACGGAATCGTTAACATACTTGAACCAGAGTTCGTGGATAACGGAGGCGTAGTAGTTGAGAAGATCCGTTATGCGGGTCAGACAACCGAGTTCAGCAACTATCTACAGACCGCGGAAGATATTGCGGAGGAAGCAGTAGCTGAATACGGTGAGGACAAGGTAGCTGTTGAGATCATAT
>CAZAQI010000016.1:0-28129 GCA_964487465.1 uncultured Candidatus Bathyarchaeia archaeon | reverse complement strand
ATGACAGTGAAAACGCTACTAACTTCGCGAAATACGTGGAAGTTTTCCGAAAACTATTATTATTAAACGAGAAAAATGACCTCTCCACCACTCTGAAGAATATTCAAGAACTAATGAGCTTTAGTGAAAAGATCTTTAGCAGTAGCGCGGTGAGCGAGACCTTCCTATATTTCTGTTTGCACGGTGCAGCAACTGCATGGGTAATCCAATGCGAGTTAAACATGCCCGAGGCAACAGTATACAGAGCTCTTAAACGGCTAAGAGCAATGAATGTTCTCGTACCGGCGTTAAAAGTGAGTAAAATTAAGCGCAGTAAGGGTGGACCAAGACCCACTGTATGGGCCTTAGAATCAGCGAGTCCGGATGAGATAGCAAAGTCGCTGAAACACCATTACAGGATGTTAAGCCCCAAGTTCAGGGTCGCAGAAGAGGTTGCACAAACTATATTAGATGAGTACCAAGACTCGGGAAAACCATTAGAGATCAAATACCGCGAGATAATGGGAAAAGCAAAGGAGCTAAAGATCCCATTCAAGAGTCCGGATATTGCGGACTTGGCGGCCCAGTACCTCCACGAACGTGGAATAAAGGTCTGGCGTTAATCACTCTCTCCCCCAAGAGCCCTCCTCCTTCGGGAGGGGGGATACTCAATCTATGTAAAGGAAACTTAATCCACGTTTCGTGATTATTTTTATTATTGTACTTGATTACTTTATTGTTTAGAGTGGAAAATTTTCAGAGCTTATAGGCTAAAGTAGTAGGTGTTATCCTTTAACTCCCTCTTGATTTCATTATTGTTCAATAGGTAAACTAGGTGGGCATATGTCTCTGTTGCAGCCATACGCTTGGTCCAAAAGCTCATCTGAGGCCATGGTCTACTATCCCAGTGAACCTTACTGCCTATATCATAAACTGTCTGAGGGCCGTCTTCTAGAGTCTCCTTCATCTCATCCAATCTGTTTCTGTGGTGCCTGTAAAGTTGCTTTATTCGTGTTTTTATATCATGGAAGATCCATTCATGCCCAGGTAGGATTGTGTCCACATCGATATTTTCAACTTTCTTCAAGCTATCAAGATACTCTCCCAATGGGTCATGGTCACGGTAACTGTAGAGCGCTACATGGCTTGTTATTTTGGGTAACACATGATCTCCGCTGAAAAGAATTCTCTGATCCTGATTGAGTAAACATATATGATCATAGCTATGCCCTGGTGTCCATATCACTTCTAGGGTAAGATCGCCTATCCTAAGTTTCTCCCCGTCTTCGAGGTATCTGTCTATGGGCATGGGTTTGACATCTGATTTGAAGACATACCTGTTACGTGTAATATGACGCTTATACTCCTGTCCCCCGAAGAGATCCAGTTCCCTCAACGTGTTTTCATACAGATTCTTCCATTCCCGCATCATCTGCTCTTGTCTATCTTTTGCAGCTATACCGGCCCAGATCTCAGCACCATAGGACCTAAGATCCTCAGCTAGGCCAATGTGATCATTGTGGAGATGTGTGATAATGACCTGTTCAATATCCTGAGGTTTTAGATCGTATTCCTTAAGCTGTTCTCTTAGTCCAGCGTAAGCTTCGTCGGTGGGTACCCCTGTGTCTATTAATGTATTTGATTCGAGTAATAGGTAGCTGAATGTTTTTCCCAGTGGATTCCGTGACATGGGAACCTTTAACTGGGCAATACTCTCATTGATCTTCTCCGGGTTCACAGAGGCGTAAAATATCCCCCACCCTTTAAACCCACCCTTAAACCGACCTTGTTTTAAGCAATAACTTCCCTCTTATTTTTGATAATAGGCGATATACGTGTCCAGTTATAGCGATAAAACAAGTAAATCCAAGAAATTATTCCAGCGGGCTAACAAAGTCCTACCCGCTGGTGTGAGTTATGGAATTAGAGCTTTACCTCCTTACCCTTTCTATGTTGATCACGCGAAAGGTGTAAGACTAGTTGACGTAGATGGTAATATTTATACTGATTACTGGGTTGGTCACGGTGCCTTAATCCTTGGCCATGCACCGGATCCGATACTCAAAGCAGTCAAGAAACAGTTACCAAAGGGCACCCATTTTGGATTTAGTCACAATAAAGAGATAGAGTTAGCTGAGAAAATAGTCAGGTATGTTCCATCGGCCGAGATGGTACGTTATACTAGTAGTGGAACCGAGGCAAACATGTATGGCACCAGACTCGCAAGAGCGTATACTGGCAGAGACAAGATGCTAAAGATAGAAGGCGGATGGCACGGAGGATATGATAGCCTTCACGCCTATGTAAGCAGACCTTATGGTCGATCAGAGTCAGCCGGGTTAAACCCAAAGGTGATTGAAGACACTCTTGCTGTACCATTCAATGATCTTGAAGCCGCTTCTAAGATACTAAAAAATAATGAGGTAGCCTGTATAGTATTGGAGCCCGTTATGGGAGCGGCTGGATTCATAACACCAGAACCCGATTATCTGAAGGGGTTAAGAGAACTCTGTGATGAGACAGATACCTTACTTATCTTTGATGAGGTTATCACGGGCTTCAGACTTAGTATGGGTGGAGCCCAGGAATACTACGGGGTTACACCTGATCTAACTATCATGGGTAAGGTTATTGGGGGCGGGTTCCCCGTTGGAGCCTTCTGTGGTCCCGAGGAGATAATGGAGCTAATAGACCACAACAAATACCCTGATCCCGAGGAACGTAGCGCTCATGGTGGAACCTTTACAGGAAACCCGATCAGCATGGTGGCTGGAAGCGTTACAGTTGATACTCTCAAAGATGGACAAATACACAAACACATAAATGAGCTAGGTGAAAGGATGCGAGACGGGTTACAGGAAATTTTCGATGAATCCAAATACTCTGCGTCAGTTACAGGTGTAGGAAGCACATTCGCCATACACTTCCAAGATAAACCGCCAAAAAACTCCGGGGATACAGCGAGAAATAACTTGGAGATGACTAGAAGCTATTTCAAATATATGCTCGACAGAAACATCGTCTTCCTCAGCCCAACAGTAAGCCACAGTTGGGTAAGTAGCCCCCACACAGAGGAGGATATAGAAGAATATCTCTCAGCCACCGTGGGATTCATGAAGGATTATAAACCCTAGTCTTGGGCTACTTCTATGGCCTCGGAGAGAACATTAATAACCGTATCGATTTGTTCCCTGTTAATGATTAACGGGGGGGCTATCCTTAAAGCCCTTCCACCATAACTACCCATATTCAGTATGAATAATCCACGTTGGAATGCTTTGTGACATATCCGGTTAGCCAATTCAGGTGCAGGAGTCTTTTTCTCCCTGTCTTTAACTATCTCAACCCCGAGAAGCAATCCTTTCCCCCTGACATCTCCTATACAACTATATTTCTCCATCATTTCCTCTAGCTGCTTCTTCAGATAATTTCCCATTTTCTCCGCGTTATCACATAGTTGCTCATCTTTGATTACATCCATGGTGGCGTGGGCAGCAGCCACCCCAAGGGGTGTTGCGCTGAAGCTCTGAGCATGTATGGGTATGGGCTCCGAGTCCGTTGACTCCAGTAAGTCTCTTCCAAGAACACATGCGCTTAATGGAACCCCGCTGGCCATTGCTTTCCCCAGTAATACTATATCTCCCTGTATCCTCCAGTGTTCCATGGCTGTCCATTTACCTGTTCGTCCATAAGCCGTCTGGATCTCATCCACTACCAACAAAATATCGTACTTATTACAGATCTCCCTAAGTCTACTATGCCAACCATCAGGTGGAACATGCCAGCCCGCGTCACCCTGTATGGGCTCAACGAATACGGATGAGACCTCCTCTGGGGGAACATAGCTTTTGAATACGATATCCTCAAGGTAGTCCAAGCAAGTATAGTTACATGTGGCTGGTTCAAGCTGGAATGGACACCTATAACAACATGCGTAAGGTATATGATGAATACCTGGAACCAATGGACCATATTTTTTCTTCATCGATGGATCATAACCGCTGAGACTGATGCCCCCCATACTAGAGCCATGATAGCTACCTGTGAAGCTCAACACTCTTGGTCTGCCCGTAATCCTTCTAGCAGCCTTTATGGCAAAGTCATTTACCATGCTCCCTGACTGGCTCCAATATACTTGGCAGGGTGATAAACCAGTCATGTCTCCCAGTCTTTCAACCAGCTTATACATGTCCCTAGTCTGCCAATGGAAACCTTTCGCGTTCTGTCTCTTAATAGCTTCTACAATCCTAGGGTGACTATGACCCGTATTGGCCACACATCTGCCTGAAATTAGATCTACGAATACGTTACCATCAGGGTCTTGAATATAGATACCTTTTGCATTCTCCATTATAGGTGAACCGTAATCTTCTTTGGTCAATCCGGAACTCCTTAAAACCTCAGAAACCCTGGGGCCAGGTGGTTCAACTACTATTTTTGGGCCAGTGATTTTCAATATTTAACACCTTGAATTGGCTATCCTCGGGCTATAAGTTTATTCAACTCGTAACCATTAATACCTTGAAACCGCATTCTCCTTTGATCAGGATGTCAGTAATAATAGTTGATTATCCATTAATTCTTCTTAACCTCAAGACTTATGAGCAAGCCACAGGCACGAAAGCAGTTGAGTTCGCGAGGATAGCTCAACAGGTTAACGAGAAAACTGGAATAAGTATTGCTGTAGCCCCCCAGACTATTGATATAGCTTCTTTAACAGTTTCTTGGGAGACACCTGTTTTTGCTCAGCATATCGATCCCATTACTTATGGAAAGAACACTGGACACACATTACCTGAGGCTGTGGTTGATGCAGGAGCTTATGGAACATTGTTGAATCACAGTGAGAGACAGATTTCCCTAGAGCGGATAGAGGCTTCCATAAAACGGGCGAGGGAGGTTGACTTAGTTACTATTGTATGCGCTGACACTGTTGAGACAGCTAAGAAAATCGCGTTAATTGGCCCAGACGTTATTGCTATAGAGCCACCCGAGTTAATCGGCTCAGGGATATCCGTATCCACAGCTAAACCTGAAATAGTATCGGGAGCTGTTAAAGCAGTCAAGAATGTTAACCCAGATGTTAAGGTGTTATGCGGGGCAGGGATAACTAATGGTGAGGATGCATCTGCTGCATTAGAACTTGGAGCTAAAGGTATCCTTGTAGCCAGCGGAGTAGTAAAGTCTGATAACCCGTATATGGCTCTACTTGAGCTTGCTCGCTCTATGCAGCGCTGAGCTCTTGAACTACCTTTTTTACCAGTTTTTTATGTTTTTCAATCAGTTCTTTTGTGCGTTCAGGGGTATTTGATTCAGCGTATATCCTAAATATGGGTTCTGTACCGCTTGGCCTGAAGAGGACCCAGCTTTCATCCTTGTACACGATCTTTACCCCATCCATTGTATTAATCTCAGGAGCTTCAACCATTTTTACCAGTTTTTTCAGTGTTTCTTCCTTGAGTTCATTGGGGCATGGTGTTTTCTCTTTTTCCTTGATGAGGTGCGGTTGTTCAGCTATTAATTCACTAAGCCTCTTTTCTCTTGTGGCAATATAGTTTAGCATTAGGGCCATGGTCATACAACCATCTCTCACTGGTAGAAGTGGGCCATACATTATTCCACCATTCTCTTCTCCCCCCAATTGATATCCTTTGTTCACCATAGCCCTGCTTACCAGCACACTCCCCACCTTGGTCCAGTGAACCTTTCCGTCATATCTAGACACAACTTTTTCTAGACTGGGTGAACTGCTAATCGCTGTCACTATTGTTTCACCTGGGTGCTCTTTGAGGTATTCTTGGGCTACGAGACTGAGTGTCTTATCTCCCCATACGGCTTCTGCATTCTCATCTATGATTATTGATCTGTCCCCGTCTCCATCAAATCCGATTCCCAGATCTGCATCTGTGGCTTTGATCAAGTTTTTCAAGTCAGTTAGATTACTTGGAGTTGGCTCTGAGCCTCTCCCCGGGAATTCTCCATCTATCTCAGCGTTAATGGTGTAAACCTTGCATCCTAGTTTGCTCGCAAGTACTGGTGCTGTGAGTACCGCTGCTCCGTTCCCGAGGTCGAGGGCTACAGAAAGCCCTTTTTCTCGTATGGTTTCATGGTCAACCTGGTTCATTACGCCATCAGTATACTCATCAACATAGTCATGATAGAATATTTTACCAACTTGATCCCAATTGCATTTTGGTGGTCCACCTTTATCCACGAGTTCCTCTATCTCGCTCTCCAAGGTTTTTGGTATCTCAACGCCATCGCCATAAAGTATCTTTACTCCATTGAACTCTGGTGGATTATGACTTGCAGTAACCATAACTCCCCCCATAAAGTCGTTTCTGCTTATCATATACTGCAGTGCCGGGGTTGTGATTAGCCCGAAGTCATGGACATTACACCCTATGCTCAGTAAGGCGCTGACAACAACGTCCCGAAACATGGGGCTAGTAATTCTACCATCTCTACCTACCGCTATCTCCTTCCCAAGCAGGCTTCCAGCCGAGGAGGCTATAGTTGAAGCTAAATCAAGGGTGAAATCCTGGTTTACTACTCCTCTGACTCCATTGGAGCCGAATAGTTTACCCAATTACATCACCTGCTTTGGTTCTAATATGCTTTCATCTATGCTCTTGCTTGGGCAGATACTTACCCCCTCAGTTATGGTGACTCCGTCCGCTATCTGGGTGAAGTCCCCGATTAAACTTCCTGATTCTATCTTGACCCAGCGGTCAAGTACGCTGTTCTCGCCTAGTATAGCACTCCTTACGCTGCTATAGTCATTTATGACTGCACCTGCGAATATGATACTGTTCTCTATGCGGCATCCTTTACCTATGTGAACGTTATCAGCTATAGATACATTTGGACCAATCCTTGAGTCCTCTTCGATAACGACATCTTCCCCAAAGTTACAGGGTCCTTCAATGGAAGCGCTTTCATGTATCTGAACTGAGTCAGGCTTCGTGACACTCTTCTGTCTTGAGAGAACTGCTGCGTTTGCTTCAAGATAATCCTCTGGTTCACCAATATCCAGCCAGAATCCGTGAGTTTCAAATCCATATAGTTGTTGCTCTTCAACTAGTTTTGGGAAAACTTCTGTCTCAATTCTGACCTTTTTCCCTTCCGGTATGTAATCGAATATCTCCGGCTCGAATATGTAAATGCCTGCGTTGATTAGGTTGCTCGGGGCTTTTCCGTATTCCGGTTTCTCAACGAATCTAATTATTCTTCCTTCCCAGTCCAGTTCAACTGAGCCATACTTGTAGGGGTCTTCTACCTGTGTTAGAGCCACAGTGGCTATTCCTCCTTTCTCCTCGTGGTAGTTGAGTAAACGCTTGAAATCAAAGTCTGTTAATAGATCTCCGTTCATTACCATGAATTTTGAGTCGTTAAGCATCTCCTTCGCTTTTAATACGGGACCACCCGTACCTAGTGGGCGTTGTTCACGTGAGTATAGTATCCCCAGATCATACTTGGTGGGGCCTAGATATCGGACAAGTGACTCAGCCATATAATAGACAGCCATTACAACGGTTTCTACGCCTGCCTCACTCAGGGATTCTAGGGTATAGTCTATCAGTGGTTTGTTGGCGATTGGGAAAAGTGCTTTGGGTCGACTGCAGCTCAGGGGTCTGAGCCGAGTGCCAAATCCTCCTGCAAGGACTAGGGTCTTTAACAATCTCGCTCGCTTGATACGTTCGTAGATAGAATAAGAATCTATCGAATACTAGAGTAGGAAGCCCAGTTCCTCGCTTATCCTTTCATTGCTTAGTCTCTCGTAGCGTTCTATGGACCCGACATCGTACCAGAAAGCGTTGGTGAGGTAAGCTGCGACGCTCTGTTTCTGATCCACTAGGTACTGAACAACGTCTCCCATGAGATCGAAGCTGGGGAATTGTCCCGCTTCATGAAGCTCCTGCATATCCTCCACAACGGAGCCTTCTAGAACTAGTATACCTATGCTTGCCTTTGTATCAAGTCTAGGCTTTTCTTTGAAGTCTGAAATCCAGTCCCCTTCTACGTTTGCTGTCCCTTCATTGATCTTCAACCCCGTAGTGAGCGCAATTGTGGCTTGCGCCCCCGTCTTTTCGTGCTGGCTTAGCAGCTCCTTCAGGTTGACGTTGCTTACGATGTCACCGTAGTATACTACTATTGTATCCTCTTTACTGAAAGCGGCCTCGTTATATGCGTTAAGAATAGCGTTTGCGCTCCCCTTCCAGCCAGGTTTATCTTCCACGTAGGTGATGTTGACTCCGAATCTCTCTCCATGGTCAAAATAGTTCTTTATCTGTAGATGCCTGTAGCCTACCAGTAGCATTAAATCTTTGATTTCATGATGTTTGTATAATCTGATTATGTATTCGAGTATGGGTTTCTCCTGATCACCTATTGGGATCATACATTTCTGCAGATAATTTGTCAGAGGTCTGAACCTTGTTCCCATTCCACCCGCCATAACCATACCCTTTACAGCCATGTTTATTCATCCTTTGAGATTAGTAAAAAGACACCAACAAGTGCTGTACAAACTCCCAGTATCTTGAGTATCCCGGGGTTAATTATGCCCGGGCTAGTGTTCATTGTGTTCAAGTACAATAGTAATCCGGTTGCGAGTAGAATGAATCCCGCGAGTACTGTGGTAAATCCTGTTAGGTCCAGTTTAGGGAGATCGACCATTGGCTTTCACTCATTTTGTGTATAATGGGGTTAAAATGATTACTCTTCCAGTTTGGCTGGAAGGTACTCATCTACGATGTATGTGAGACCGTATCGGCTGAATGCCTCTAGTTCCGCCTTACGCTCCAAGTCTATGAATATATCTAGCTCCCGTTGCCATATGTCATCTACGTATCTGGGGTCTTCCTTCAACTCGTGGAGTCTTTTCATATCATAGTCTGAGCATGGCTCTGTGGGAAGCTTATAGTCCACAACATCCGTGCCCCATACACCGATCCACTCTGCGTCCGGAGTGGTTAATCCACGTAGGTGAGCCGCGTTGGCTGAGCCGCTGATTATTACCATGGCGATGTGTATTCCCCACGGGTCACCGTCTGTGAATATATAGACGGGTAGTTTGTGTTCATGGTTTAGCTTGTTGATGATGCCCCTAGTTGCTCTGGGGCTCTGACCTGCTGTGTGTATCAATATGGCGTTGAATTTCTCGTGCGCCTGCTCCTCAACCAGTCTCGTGAACATGGCTCCCTTCTCTATAACCAGCACCTTGTCTGCACTTGTCTCGATGAACTCTGAGCTGGTAACTGCTGGTCCAATCATTATGCCATCCGGGTGGTCAGTTAGATTGGTTCTCCGCCCCTCGTAGCCTGGAACTGTATATTCTATGGTTACGTCTCCGAATATAGCTGAGCGCTCCTCTGGGAAGATGTTGAATTCCTCTCGTGGTCTGTTGAGAGCAACTTCTAGGTCGGTTATTATGTTGTCTGACTCTTGTTGGCCGCTGTATTCTATGTCTCTTTGGCCTCTAGCAGAGTAGTAGACCTCCCTCAGTGTGCTGGTTTTTCTCTGTTTCACTAGTTCTTTGGCAAACCAGCTTGTCCAGATGAGTTGAGTGAATGGTCGTATGTGCCTTATATTCCTGCTATGTCTTCTAATCATTCGTGGTCCGAGGACGTATTGTCTTTCCTCTGGGTCATAGAGAATGTTGTCCGTGCTTCGGCTCTGCATATGTATCCATGGGAACTCCCTGTTCTCGATCTGTTCATAGATTAATGACCCCATCTGGGTGAGGCTCTTTTCCATTGCTTGTCGTCTACGCTCTGCTTCACTCTGCTGATTCTGCAATCTTCGGTACCTCCTCTATCTTTTCTTCTACTTCCGGTAGTTTTGCACTCACTGCTTCCAGTAAAGGTGTAATATCCGGTGGGGCCTCCTCTTCCGCCAGTTTTGCGCTGAACTCTGCTATCTTGGGTAGGTATTTTGTGAATATGTTGAGTCTTCGTCGCTCTCTTTTGATTCGGCTCTTTTTACGTATGAAGGTTCTTACGCCTCGTGCTGCTTCCCTGATGGCGTTAGTTATCTCTCTTTCAACCTCTGGTTGGTCTGCCATAAATTCTTTGCCTACGCTCTTGTAGGGTATCTTAGTGCTGCACACGTGTACAGCGATCACCAGCGGTGTGTCTTTATCCACTTTATAGGTTTTCCAGTTAATGTTCTTATACGCAGCTTTCCAGATCACTCCACTACTCTCATCAAAGAGAAGCGGGATACGGTTAGCAAATCTATAAAGCGTGATTCCTGGACCCAAGGTTTTCTGGATAGATTTTCCCGTTGCGACAGCCGCCTCGACTATGAATGGGTATCCTGAGTAAGTACTTGGCTTGCGGGTAACTACTTTAATATAGTCTCCTTCTTCCTGAAGACCTAACTCTTTTGAAATGCCTGTCTCTAGAAGCTCTTCCCCTATTGGGCTCAGGCAGCTGGCGATGGGTCTAACGAATTTATCATACTCTTTGGTTGTTCTGATTATTTTAACAATGTCCTCTGGTGATAGCTTCTTGGGGTTGGTTTTTTCACTTATATCGGCCATTTCGAGGAATCTTTCAGCAGTAACTGTGCCCACGCCTTGAAAGTTCTCCATCATAAAATCTTTCATGTTGCTGGCTTTCTTGTTAGCTATCAGGCGTCTAAAGGTCTCTACGTCTACTCCGTGGGGATGAGGTAGGACTGATTCTGGGAGAGGCGGTATCTTTGTGGTTCCTCTCTCAAACTTGTAGAACCTGCCTCGAGGGTCTATGTAAGTGATATCCGCGTATGGTACCACCATGGCTGTCTGTTTCAGGTACTCGATAAGCCGGTACATAATGCGAGCATAGTCTCCATCCATCTGTAGCTCGATAACTGTACCCTGCCATTTTGTCGGATTGGCTTTCGCTTTATGTTTGAGGATGTTGGCTCGATTGTTTTGGATATCGATGTTCATGTGGAACTCGTGTATCTCGTTCCCGGTGCTACTGATGACCTCCACTGGTTTGTGTGTAGTGATCTGCCCATATAGCACTGCCATGGTTCCCCCAAGCCCGAAGGTTCCCCTTGCCTGTTTCAACTCATATTTACTTCCATAGAATACCTGTCCAAATGCCTTGGGTATATGCTCCTCAGGGACACCGGTACCGTTGTCCTGTACCCTTAGCTTGTAGATATTAGTGTCAGCTTTCTTCTGGTTCGGAACCTCACTTATTCGTATGAATATATCTGGTGGCTCCATACGTGCCTCAGCGGCGTCTAGACTGTTTTCTACTAGTTCCCTTACGGCCGTGTAGGTTGCCCGGCTAGGGTTACTGAAGCCCGCGATCTCTCTATTCCTGTAGAAGAAGTCTGATGGGCTGATCGATTGGTATTGGGTCTGTGACATCAATTATTCTCCTTTTTTTTCAACCGGCTCGTACCATATTTTTCCTCGTTCTTTCTTCAGTTTACGGCGGTATGCATATAGATAGTTCCAGACTGTCTTATGGAATGATCCATCGATAAGCATCTCTATTGCCTCTTTTGCTACCGGTATCCTATCGAATGGGCCTATTATACCTACAGTTGAACCGTAAATACTCAACAAACACTCAGTTAGTTCCTCGATTAATGCCCTGCTTTTTCCATCTTTTCCGATGATTCTTCCTTTTACTCGACTTTGAGCGTTCTTGCTTCTTCCCACATATTCCTCTAAGTCTATAATTAATAGATCATAGTCTTCGTTCAGTAGTGAGAACGCCTTATTGGGGGTGAATCCGCGTCCTATTGCTTTTATCATGTTGCGGGCACTGAATAGTACAGATACATCTTCTTGTTCTGGGCTCAATGTTATCTGGACATTTCCGGCGTCGCTGTCGATCTCCAAGTCTACTTTGTATGTTGTCTCGATGCGTCTCTTGGTCTTTCCGCGAGGCCCTATTAAAGCGCCTACTCTGTCCTTCGGAATTCTAATAAATGTCTTCTGTTCCACCTGTAATCCACTCCTTAAGTTCGTCTGGACTCTGGGTCTCAACCCCTAGTCGTCTAAAAAAACTGTTAATGTTCCTTATATCCCTCTCAACTAGGATAGGTGCCATAGGGTGCTTGGTTAGCATGGCTTGGCTGACATCGAAAATCACTGGTTTTTCATTATGATTCATAATATTATATTCACTGAGGTCACCATGGGCTAATCCTGCTTTTTGCCACATTTTCTTCATCTCCTCTAGTACCATTCTGTAGAATGGCTCAGGCTCTAATGGCTCTAGGTCTCTCAGGAGAGGCGCAGACACCCCGTCTTCTCCTATGAACGTCATGACTAGTATGTTTCTGATAAAATCTATGGGCCTTGGGCTGTTAACGTCTGCCTCCTTGCAGAGTTGGAGGTTCTTGAATTCTTTCTGGTTCCAAGTGTATATCATGCTACGTGTGTTCTTACGTACTTTCTTGAAGCGGGGATCGCCTTGGATATACTGCATCATGCCTTTTTTGAATTCCGCTGTATGGGTGTAGTAGATCTTTACTGCGAGTTCTTGATCGTCTGCGTCAGTGGCATAGTATACCCTAGCTTCTTTCCCAGCATCAACGACGCCATGTATCGTATCGATGACTCCTCTGTTGAAGAGCTTGAGCATACCCTGTAGAGTCAGCCTATCAAAGACCTCTTCAATAACTTGGAATTCTTCTTTGTTTTTTTCCTTGAAGAGGGCTTCTTCTTCGTACAGTCTCTCTATCTGGTCTCCTTTTTCTTCAAAGTCTCTTTTTCTTGACATCTTTCTCAGATTTTTTAATCTATTTGAAGGATGCCTTTTCGACGGAGGTCATCGACTTGGTTCTGGGTGTAGCGGTGGAAGATCTCGCCCCGTTCATCACTCTGGAATTCCCATGGGCTTACTAACACCACGTCTCCTTCTCTTATCCAGGTCCGCCGCTTCATCTTTCCTCTGATGCGGCATGTTCTTACGTGGCCGTCTTGGCATTTAACGAGTACACGGTCAAAGCCCAATAGTTTCTGGACGATGCCGATCACATCGTTTTCACTGGGATACACTATTTTTCTGAGGTTTTTCTCACTTAGTACCTTCTTTTTTCCCATTCAGTGGCCTCTTTGCAGAATCTTACACGCTTGGGGGCTTAAAAACTCATCCGCTGGTTGTTGCCTGTTTAAACTGTTTTAGGCTTTCTTTGGCTTAGTGGGCTTTGTTTAGGTTTTCTCTATTTGTTTTGGGTGTTTTTCTAGGTTTACTGGAATGCGTTGGGATATTCTCGCTTCCTGCAGGGTGATGTGGCAACGGTATGCGTAGGCTTCTACCCCTTGTCTTGCGGCTTCTATGATGGCGTATGTAAAATCTGGATCCATCTCTTTATGTGGTCTCCACTCCTCCGCGTCATCTCTCTGAACTATAAAACAGACGGCGGCTCTACCCTGATTCAATGCATGGATTAGTGTACCCATATGTCGTGCTCCTCTTTTCGTGGGCGCGTCTGGGAACAAAGCAGTGCCCTGCTCGACCAATGTACAGCTTTTCGCCTCAACGAGTATCTGGTTGTTTCCCTTGTTTAATAGCAGGTCTAGTCTGCTATCATGGAAGGTGGGCTCAGTACGCGTAACGCTGTATCCTTTAAACTCTGGGAGCTTATTCATCTTTATCGCCTCTCTTAACATATGATTAGGTAGTCTGCTGTCTATGCTCACCAATGTGTCCTTGTACTGGACCAAGGTGAGATCATAGTCTGTCTTCCTTTGTTTCCCCGGTTTATGTATCAGGTAAACAGTTGTACCAGATACCATGAATTCATTCATCCTACCCGGGTTAGGTATGAAGCACTCCACTGGTTTACCGTCTAGTTCCACTACTCCAAGAAACCTGTTGGGTCTGCTGATCAGTCTAGCCGGTATGGGTGTTGAAGGATGTTTCATCAGTCTATCAGGCTCTCTATCTCATCGAGTAGTCTCTTTGTGTTAGCAGCTATCACCGTACATCTTGTCTCACGTGTTAACGGGAGGGCCCCGAATAATTTATCATTGACACTGTAACACCCTCCTGCTTCTTTTACAATGAATAACCCTGCGCTGATGTCTGTGGCTCTTACTGTTCCCCTGAAGTCGATGTGAGCGTCCAGTACTCCCTCTGCTACATGGCAAAGACTAGCTGCACTACATCCCTCTGCTCTCATATGTCGGGTCTTGGTTATTATCCCGGTGGTTTTGTCTAGTCTCGGTTTTTTACTGAGGTCCATGCCGATGAGTCCATCCTTGTACTGGATGTATCTGCTGGGCTCGATGGGCATGTCTTCCCGTGTGGCTCCACGTTTTTTATCAGCGTAATATGTTTGCCCCGTGTAGAAATTGGTTACTATACCGGCTATCACATCTTTTTGATGGGGTGAGGTGGCTACGCTTAGGCTTAACACTGATGGCTGGAGTCCTCTGCTCAGGTTAGTGGTGCCATCCACGGGGTCGGCTGTGATCACGAATTCTCCATCACCGAATAATCTGTCTCCCTCCTCGCTTATGAGCTGGGCGCTTATATTTTCCTCTATAAGGGTATCGATAATAGCGTGTTGCGCCTTGTTGTCTAATAACTCTTTAAATTTTTTACTGGTTAGTCGTCCTCTTTTTGGTATCTCGTTGATTACCTTGTCTTGTATATTATGAGATAGTTTATAGAGTAATTTTTTCCAGTCCATTCTAGCTCCTTAAAGGTATCAGCAGGAGCTATAAATCATTAAGGTGTAGATTTTTGCGTGTCAGTAATTTCAAGGAGCTTCTATAACCGTAAAACAGATGTGGTTGCCCGGGATATTCTGGGCAAGATTCTGGTGCGTAGACTTGGTGACAAGCTTCTAGAAGGTGTAATTGTCGAGACCGAGGCATATTTTGGTGGAGATGATCCGGCAAGCCGTGCTTATGATGGTTTGAAGACCTATAACCGAGTTATGTTTGAGGAGCCGGGGCATTTATTCATCTATAATGTTCACCAGTACTGGATGCTTAACGTCATCGCCCACGAAAGGGGGGTTGGCGGTATACTCATACGTGCCATAGAGCCCACTATGGGGATAGAAGATATGAAACAGAATCGACCCGTGAAGAACATAAAGGATCTAACAAGTGGACCTGGTAAACTCACATTGGCACTGGATGTGGATAAGTGTCTGAACGGAGTTGATGTAACGAAAAAGAGCAGCCCGGTGTATCTCTTGGATAATCAACTAGACCCCGAGGTGGAGACCAGTCATAGGATAGGGGTAACACGGGACCTACCGAAAAATTACAGGTATTATGTGAAGAATAATAGATTTGTTTCCAGGTAGAAGGATTACTCCTTCCACTGGATGATTGCACCCTGTTTCTCTAAGGTATCAAGCTCCTCATCTGTCTTACCCAGCTTCTCCTTCAAGACCTCCCGGGTATGCTGCCCAAGCATAGGCGCTGGGCTCACAACCTCACCAGGTGTCTCGCTGAACTTTACCGGGAAGTTGGGTACCTTGTGTTTTCCAGCCGCCTTGTGGTCTACCTCGACCCACATATCCCTCGCCTTCAGGTGGGGGTCTTCTATGGCTTCATAGGCTTCATAGATGGGTGCGCATGGGAACCCTAGTTTGGCTAGCCAGTCGAAGGCCTCTTTTCTAGTCATGTTCTTGATGCGTTCCAGCACCATATCTTTGTTAACCTCATCCACATCTAGTTCCTCTTTAAGGTTCTCGATAGCCTTACTTCTTTCCCCTGCTATCTGTATCCATCCATCCTTCACAGGAAGTATACCCCATATCCTTTGGGGGTCCTTTGGTCTATCTTGGCGTCTGTCGATGGGGCTCTCCTTGAATAGGTCATAGGCGACGCTGGCGCAGCAGTTGAATGCTACCATGGTGTCCACCTGGCAGACATCGATCATTTGGCCTTTCCCTGTCTTATCCCGGTGCCTGATGGCTGCTACTATGCTGAAGGCAGCGTACATGGCTGGCCCTAGGTCTCCTAGGGCACCCGCCATGTTGATGGGTGGTCCCTCATAGTCATAGTTCTTGCCCGTGGCGTATGTGTGGCCGCTTATGGCTTCAGCGACTACTGCGTAGGAGCCGTATCTGCTGTAGGGCCCGGTTTGTCCGAATCCGCTTAGGGCTGCGTAGATGATCTTGGGGTTCCATTCCCGGAGCTGGTCGTAGCCCAGTCCGAGGCGTTCCATGGTTCCCGGGGCGAAATTTTGGATCACCACATCGCTCTGTTTAACCAGTTCCTTGATCATCTCTTTGACCTCCGGGTTTTTGAGATCCATGGCGATGTCTTTCTTGTTGAGGTTTAACGCGTAGAAGGTGGTTGATACGCCTTCAAAGATCTCACCCGGGCCTAGTCTCCCGATTGTTCCCCACGGTGGCTCTACCTTGATTACTTCTGCTCCCAGTTCGGCTAGCATCATGGTTGTATATGGGCCAAACCAGACATGTGTGAAGTCAAGTATCTTAATGTCTTCAAGTATCTTCTTCATATTAACGTGAAAAGACTCGGTGCTAGTAGATAATATTTTGCGTAATCAGTCTAATCATTTGACTATACTTTTTCTACCTGCACAATTACGCTGTGAGTTCTTGAGCCAAAACTAGGTAACGTTGGCTCCGTGGATGTAAGAACATTAACTGATCCATTTACTTCAACATCCCCTTCGAATCTTGGCCAAACCCCTTCCTGTATACAGATCACCCCCTGAATAATGTCCTCGGTGACATATGCCTCGATTCTGATTACTCCTCTTGGGCTAAAGACGTGTACCAAGTCTCCCTGTTTTATATCTCTGGTTTGCGCGTCCCTTGGGTTTATCCACGCCGCGTGGGTCTCACGTTCCCTGAACCATTTGATGTTATAATTCTGGCTGTGAATCCGATAACGACTCTTAGGCGTAATGAGACGCAGTGGATAATCATCAGATACCTTGAATGATCGATAAACAGGGATCCGTGTACCTCCCTCGGCTTCAAACTCTTCTGAGCGTAACTGAATCCTGTCCGAGGGGGTCTTTAGTGGATGTTTCTCTGGATCATGGATAAAGTCCCCTAGACTTGCCCTTTTCTGTTCTTTTCCCCAGTAGATGCCGTTTGTCTTAAACTCGTCATAATCTGGTATCTCGGAGTTTTTTACGAAGAATCTTAGCCATTCTTCTTTGGTTCTGTTCTCACTGAATTCGTCAAGAAATCCCATTCTTTTGGCTAGTTCGCAGAAGATATCATAATCATGCATTGTGCCGGGTAACGGATCATGAACCTTGTTGGAGAATAATACAAAGTTTCCACCTCCCGTGATGATATCATATCTTTCAAGGAACGTGGTTGTCGGCAGAACCACATCACAGTACTTAGCGGTTGTTGTGAGGAAGCGTTCATGGTTAACGGAGAAATCAACTTTCTTAAACGCCTCGATATTTTTCTGGACATCGCTTCCTTGAACAATATAGTTCCCACCCACATTATAGATTACCTTAATATCTGAAGGATATCCCCCAGCTGTTCCCTTCAGGATCGCGTCAGGCCAAGTATAAGTCGGAGTAATCAACCCGGTCGGGTTCTCAGGGACACTGATGGATTCTACTTGGGGTCTAGTTATATATCCTGTGTGGCTTCCTGTTGAGCCACCGAGAACTCCAAGGTTGCCTGTGGCTGCTTGAATGGCTATGCTGAGTCTTACGGCGTCTTCACCACCAATAGTACGCTGTATGCTTAACCCTGGTATAAGACAAACCGGATGATGTGTTCCCAATAATTTAGCGAGCAGCTGGGTTTGATGGATCGGTGTACCTGATACTTCTTCAACCCACTCCGGAGTCTTGGGTGTATTATCATTTACACCGAGAACATAGTTCTTCAAGTCATTGAAACCGTATGTGTATTTCGCGACATAATCCCGATCCACGCCATCATTTTTGTTTAGTTCATAGAGTACCCCTAGCATTAACGCTGTATCAGTGCTTGGGAGAATCTGTACCCAGTCAGTGCATAGTGTTTTAATTGTGTTGGTTCGTCTAGGTTCAATTCCCACGACACGTACACCTCGCTTACGTGCTTCCCGTATATAGGATTCCAGACTTCCCCCGAACCGAGTGTCAACAATATTAGCGCCCCAGAGAACTATCAATTCGCTGTGCTGGATGGTCGCTGGGTCTAAACCTACGTCAAGGGTTCCAAGAACGTATGGTGTGGTATATTCTACTGCTGCAACACTATAGCTTCGATTACGTTCAGTATAACCTCCATACTTGCTAAGAAATCGTTTGGGTAGCCTAGATGTGTTATGAAGCGCTCCCCTTGTTGCTCCTGAGCCTCCGAGAAATATCACTGATTCGGGGCCATGCTTCTCCCGGATCTCCAACAGTTTCTCAGCCACAAGATCCAGTGCTTCTCTCCAAGTGGCTTCCCTATATTTGCCTATTCCTCTTACCCCTGTTCTGATGAGGGGTTTTGTGAGTCTGTCTGGGTGATATTGCATGTGATGTAGTTGATATCCTCTGATGCATCCCTTGAGATAGTTTCCTCCCAATGGGTTGTCTGTTATTCTTTTTATTTTACCTTCTTCCATGTGGGCTAGGAGGGCGCAACCTCCTCCGCAGTCAAAGTTGCATGAGATAGGGATGCTTCTCAAATTGTTCCCGACTTTAGAGGCTTTTTCATTAATAAACTTCTAGTCGAGACCAAGATCCCATTTCTGATAGACCGCCTCTACTCCATCACCAACGATCTCTATATCATCGATCTTGCCTAACTTAGCTTCGTGAAGCCATTTAATGTGGTCAATGTCCCATGGATCCATCCCAATGCAGCGAGCAGCGACAGCGTCCGCAGCAACAGAGTCCTGACTGGCAATGATAGTATCCATTTTGACTGGTGTACCTTTCCATGGACCTTTACCTGATTTTCCGTAGAATCCATCAATCACGCTGAGTGATGGCGGTAGTGTCTTGCATATATCGTATATTACATTGTTCATACCGTAGCGATGCATAGGGTATTTCCTGCGAGTGGTTAGCATACCGAACATGTTCTTGAGTCCCATGGTGATGCCTGTGTGATGCAGTGTCTTCATTGTTGGCACTGTGATAATAGGGTACTCTTTAGCTATTCGCGCAACTTTGAACTTTGCTATCTTCTTGGGGTTCTCGACTTTGAGCTCTACTTTGTCTTGGAGTTTTCTCATGTTAACATACTCAGCCCCCAATCGCTCAATTATCTCCATCATACCGGTCTCGTGAATGGCTGTGTCCGGTGAAGTTATACCTCCTTCCGTCTCTACTACTAAGGCGCTTTTATCGAGTTCCTGTACTTTTTTGATCACCGCCTCGACGACCACTGGGTCCGTGGTGATCCCTGTCTCATATGTGTGGCTAGTGATTAGATTGACTTTGATCAAGACAGTACCATAAGGTTCTAAGGGTTCATGATAATCAATTAACTCCATTGCCTTATATACTGGCTCTAAACTCCTTGCACCTTTTACAACAGCGACTCTTGACATTATAGATACATTGTCTGAATCCTTGTTTATGAATCAGATTGTCTCTAAACGTTATCACTGATGGTGGAGTACAGTAATGGTAGGGCTAATAACACAGTGTTCTCACCCTTCTTCGTCACCGAGTACTCCACCCTGAGTGGAGACTCTTGGTAGACTTTACGGTCCACATAGCCATGCTCCGTTAATAGAGTGAGCTTATCAGATAAGGTTCTAGAGTTAACTCCTAGAACCCGTTTCAGGTCGTTGAATCCCATGGTTTTCTTGAGGAATAATGTGTAGAGAATACCCAGATTCCATTTCTGGAAGAGGAGGATGAAACTCTTCTCCAAGACTTGGAGGTTACTCTTTATCTCTTCGGGGCTGATATCATAGTTTTCACCGATCTGGTTGATAGTGTCCTGTATTCCTTCCAGTGTTCGCTGTATTCTATGGTCCACTAGTCGCTGTAGCTCGTTACTGAGGGTTATTGAGGTGGTCATGATGAGTGCACTTGGTGTGTTTTCGCTCACTTCAGGGTTTATAAGGGTTTACTCGTTACACCGAGTGTAACTAATACACTGTAGGTTGTCATTGATGGAGAGATATGATACAATAATCGTTGGAGCGGGAACAGGCGGCACCATGGCAGCTAAGACCCTTGCCAAAAGAGACGCAAAAGTACTCATGGTAGACATCAAACCAGAGAAGAGCATAGGAGACAAGGTATGCGGAGACGTAGTCGGAGAACACCATATACATGAACTGGAATTGGGTACACCCGACAACGGGGCTTTCGAGTACAGGGTAAAAGGAATCAAGGTCTATTCACCAGACGAGGAGACAGTATTCACAGCAGCAAACAAGGAGTTCCAGGGATATATGCTGGATCGTCTTAAATTTGGGCAATGGCTTTTGGGGAAGGCACTGGATGCTGGAGCTGAGCTCATGGACTCCACTATGTTTTTGGAACCAATACTGGAAAACGGAGCCGTAAATGGTATAGTCGCTAAGAAAGACAGGAGAAAGATAGAGCTGCATAGCGACGTTGTGATTGACGCCAGTGGGTTCCATGGCGTAGTCCGAAAGAAATTACCTCACATGGGCTTCAAGCAGGAGATAGCAAACGAGGATATCGAACTCTGCTACCGTGAGATACGCAGAGTAGAGAAACTACCAGAGGACATGGATTGGTGTGAGATATACCTTAACCAGAAGAAAACCCCCGGTGGATATACTTGGATATTTCCCACAAGTGATAACCGGGTTAATGCAGGCCTAGGTGTCTATATGAAGGGTGACTACCCGAACCCTAAGGAATTGTTCTATAAACACGTTGTTACTCGTCCTATTTTTAAGGGCTCTAAGCCCCTCAAGATGGGTGGCGGATTCGACCCTACTCGTAGGCCCTTGGACCAGTTAGTTGGTGATGGCGTTGTGCTCATCGGTGACGCCGCGAGCCTAGTGAACCCCATTCATGGAGGGGGTATTGGCCCATCTATGAAGAGTGGTATATATGCTGGTGAGGCTATCCTCAAAGCGCTAGAAGCGAATGATGTATCCAAGGCAGGTCTTTGGAGTTATCCTCACAAGTTTATGACCACGTACGGATTAAAACAGGCGAGCCTCGATATTTTCCGTAGGTTCCTTATAGCTACTGATAACACCGATATCGATTATGGCATGAAGTATGGTGTTCTGAAGGAGGATGATTTAATGAAAGCTGGACTCGGGGAAGAGTTTGATATCAACATCAGTGACGCGGTTAGCAGGGTGTTCAGGGGGATACATCGTATGGGGTTGCTGAACAATCTACGATTGACCGTTTCCCTGATGAAGCAGATTAAGGCTCATTATACGGCTTACCCTGAGACCCCTATAGGGTTTGAGGCTTGGAGACAGCAGACTGTCGCCTACATAGATGAGGCGAGGTCCAAGCTTCAGGGCTAGTCCCTTATTTTCAAGTATACCAGTAGAATAAGAGCAGCTGCTCCCCAATATAGATGGATGAGTGGTCTTTTTTCCTCTTCAATCACCAGTTTATCCACCTGTGTAAATATTACATTAGCCTCGTTCAACTTTTTTCTTTGATTAATCTCATCGTGTATATAGTCGTGACTGGTTATATTCCAAGCCGTGATCGTGTTTTTTCTCCAATAATACGCCTCGGTTATGGTCTCAACTGGGTTCATGCCGCCCAGCATCGTGAGATCCACTGGTAACCATCCCCATGGTGGGATATACACCATAACCCATGCGTGCCAACCTGCGCCCTCAAAAACATAGTGATAGTGGCCATTCCAATCGGTCTTATCTATCCTTATTGAATCGCTGAACACTACACCTGCTTGTAAATAAGCCGGTATACCTTGGCTTCTGCACATGGAAATGAATAGTAGTGATAGGTCATCACAGTCTCCTCTGGGGTCACGAATCATATACTCTGGTCGTTTCGGAGTCTCGGTTATGATATATGTTGAATTTTCCTCGAACCAGTCCAGTAGACATTGTACTTTTCCGTAGACCGTTTCCTCATTCAATGTTAATCCTGCTGCAAGATCAGTTATCTCGGGGTTATCCCCGGGATACAACGAGTTGGATACGGTATACTCAAGCAACTCCTCTGGTATCTGTTCAACTGATTCAGCCATCTGTTTTCCTATTGATGGGGTTGGTTTGGTGGTTGATTCTATTTTATAGCTAGCGTGGATTGTGTATCCTTCGTATATTGGAACCAATACTGGATCAACTGGTATTATTTTCACAAAACCAGGTTCAAGCCTCAGTAACTTGGTTTCGTTATAACTTGTCTCCATGATAACTCTCTGGAAACCTGTATCCGGGAAAACAGGGATCCCTAGGTCTTTCAAGCTCATATTGTACACTTCGTTACCATGATTTTCGAACCTCCAAGTTACCTCGTAATTGTAAGCTGAGACCGGAATACCCCAAAGGAATAAGAAAAACAAGATAAAATATCTGAGCCTCAAATCAAATAATACTAGACACTCCTCCTTAACCAGTTTTCCCCGACCTTGGGGAAGTGTTTCGTACTTAAGATCGACCTTCTTTTCTAAAGAAGTCCCAGAATCACCTAGATCTACACAAAACATCTTATCAACACACAAATCCAGGGGAGTGATAGCACGGTAAAGCCGAAAAACTAGTTCTTTAACAAAAAACCCGTAACCAGTTTATATACCCTCTCGATTACTAAAAACTGTTAGAGAAAAAAGAGGAGCTAGGTGACGGTACTTCTATCATCGGAGTATTCCTCGTACTCCCTGTTATCAATAACCGCCTTCAGGTGATGAGCCACCTTCCATACATCATGATAACTAATGTACAAAGGCACAGGAGCCAGCCTAATTATATTCGGTGGACGGAAATCCGGGATCACACCTCGTGAAACCAAAGCCTGATTAATCCTCCATCCCTCCTCATGATAAACCCCCACATGCCCACCACGTCTTTCGGGGTCACGCGGCGTAGCGATGCCATAATTATACGGTTTTTTGCTGAGCATCTCATCAATCAAGTACATCAAGTAACCAGTAATCTTGAGACTCTTCTCACGAATCCGCTCAATACCCGCTTCACGCATCATCCTAAGACTCCCTTCAATGGGTGCAGTGCTCAACATAGTAGTTGTACCTATCTGCCAGGCCGAGGCAGTCCTAGCCGGGTCAAACTCTGTCCTCATCTCAAACATGGTACTACGGTCATTACCGAACCACCCTGCCATCCCCGGTATCATTCCCCAGTGTTTCTTATTCACGTAGATGCTTCCAGTGCTGCCCGGTCCACCATTCATATATTTATAGTTACACCAGAAAGCGAAATCCGTGCCCCATTCACTGAAGTGGTGAGGAACTACCCCAGTGCTGTGACTGCAGTCAAAGCCGATAATAATATCCCGTTTATGAGCCTCCTCAGTCAACCTCTTCATATCCAGTAGCTGGCCACTCTTATAATATACACTGGGGAGTAACGCCAACTGCACCTCCTCAGTCATGGCCTCAATGATATCCTCCTCCTCGATGAGGATACCGTCTTGGGTTTTTACAAGTTCCAATGCCTCATCCGGATCACCGGCCTTGAGCCGTATCTGGGCGCTTAATGCATATAGATCGCTGGGAAAGTTCAGCTCATCAGCCAGTATCTTCCTTTTCTCGCCCTCTGGCTTATAGAAAGTAGAAACCAGTGTGTGAAGATTAATAGTAGTACCCCCAGTGACCACGCACTCATTTTCCTCAGCTCCCACTAGAGGTGCCTGAAGATTACCGAGCCGCTCAGCGTAGTTAATCCAAGGTATCTCTCCACCGCCCCATCCCTTTATCCCGAGTTCTCTCCATTCCTCAACTACCCGTGATAAGGTCTTTTCAGCGTCTTTACTCATCAAACCGAGGCTGTTTCCATCCATGTAGATAGCGTTTCCCAGTGGATAGAAACGATCTCTGTAACCTGCTAATGGATCATCTGCATCCATTTTAAGGGCAAAATCCTCGTCAAGCCTATATTCCATAGTTATCGTGAAAAGAAACCCGTACAGGGTTTTAAGCACTACTAGACGTTTAGTAATGTAACTTCCACTAAGTCGCCTTCCTCGATTTTTGTCTCACCGATGGGTAACAGGATGTAGCCATCAGCGTGAGTCATGCTCGTGATGCTTCCACTTTGTTTGTACACCCTGTGGACTTTTCCATCTCTTATTTGCACGGTGATAAACTGTTCACGGTTGTTCTTAGTCTTTAAGCCCTCTGCCATGGGGGCCTTAACCTTAACCCAGTGTTTGGGTTCTAGTCTAGCCATCTTACGTAGCGCAGGCAAGAGATACACATAGCTGTTACTTAGGCAACTAGTGGGGTAACCTGGCATACCAAATATCAATGTATCTTCCACCTTGCCGTATAATGTGGGTTTACCTGGCTTGGTCTTTACGCCGTGGAAATATATCTTGCCTATTTCCTCAATAACCTCAGCAAAGAGATCTTTGGCCCCCACGCTGCTCCCGCCGCTGAAAACTCCGAGATCAAATCCTGTAATATCTTTTAGACTCTCTCGGATGGAGTCTAGGGTATCTTCCATTATACCCTGCTTCACTGGAATACCGCCATTCAACTCGATTACACTGGACAACGTGTAGCTGTTAATATCATAGATCTGACTTGGCTTCAGGCTTTCTCCCTGTGGTGCTACCTCGGGTCCACTGCTATAGATGGCTACTCTTGGCTTCACATATATCTCCACATCTGTGTAACCCAGAGCTGCAAGGGTTCCCAGTATCCCAGGTGTGATTGTTTTTCCCGAGTCAATCACCTTTGTGCCCTTCACAATGTCCTCTCCCGATGGCGCCATGTTCCTTCCAGGCCTCACTTCCCGTTTTATTACTACTTGATCACCCTCTAATCTGGTATGCTCCACCATGATAACGGCGTCCGCCCCATCAGGCATAGGGCTCCCTGTGGCGATCTCAAGGCACTCTCCTTCATTTACTGTTCCCCTATAGGCTTTACCCGTGTGCTGTGCTCCTATTAATTTAAGCCTAATCGGGTTTTCCTCTGATGCCCCCATGGTGTCTGTTGCCTTTACTGCGTAACCGTCCATGCTAGCTCTGTCAAAGGGTGGTACGTTAAAACCTGCGACGATATCCACTGCTAGGACCCGTCCAACTGATTCCTGTATAGGCACTTTCTCTGTCTTGGTCACTGGTTTAATCTTATCTAAAATAATCTGTAATGCTTCTTTTCGTGGTACTAGTTCTTTGAATGGTTTCATACTCATCTACGGTTCAACTCCCATAACATGTGACCCACGCCCGGTAGGATGATATCCTCAAGGGCGGTTCTCATGGCGCCACTAGATCCCGGTAAACAGAATATTATCTTCTTATCAACGATCCCTGCAGCGGCGCGGCTCATTAAACCCGGGATCCCGACTTCTTTGTAGCTTAGTCTTCTAAAATGCTCACCAAATCCTGGTAACTCTTTCATGAAGAGACTTTTAGCAGTATCTACAGTCTGATCTACTGAGCCTATGCCTGTGCCCCCGCTGGTTATGATCACATGAGCACCACAGTCTATCTCATCTTCAAGCCATTTCTTTATTAACTCCGGGTCATTGGGCGTGATGTCTCTCTTGGTGACTTTGTGACCAGCTTCCTCAATCAATTTTACAGCCATTGCTCCGGTTTTATCATCTTCCAGTGACCGTGAGTCACTGGTGACAAGTAAAGCGAAGCTGGTCTCTATTTCTTGGTCTCGTGGGTGACTCATTCTTCCTTCCTCTTCTCAATTACTTGAATATCCGTGATTACTGCATCAGGATACTGTCCCTCATCATCTTTCTCCAGATACTTTGTCATATCCCAAATATTGAGTAAAGCCGTGGTTACTCCCATTAATGCCTCCATTTCTACTCCTGTCTGGGCGCTGGTAACTACCGTACACCTTGCCTCAATACTATGCTTACCGAACTCGTACTCAACGCCCACCTTACCGATTGGAATATTATGACATAATGGGATCAACTCAGGCGTTTTCTTCACAGCTAGGATAGCCGCAATCTCTCCAACAGTCAGGGGGTCTCCTTTTCTGATACCCTCTTTCTTAATTATCATCACCGTGGTTTTCTTAAGCCTGATTCGACCCATTGCCGTAGCGGATCTATAAACTGTTTTCTTCTCTGTTACATCGACCATATTAACCGGGTCTTTACTCATGTTTCTCACCCTCTACCCAGTAATCTCCCTCTGTAGTGGTTTCCTTCTTCCAAATGGGAACTCTTTTCTTCAATTCGTCTATTACGTACATACAAGCCTGAAAAGCCTCATCTCTGTGACCGGAGCTCACCGCGATAAAAACAATGTTATCCTCCACATCTAATTCACCATACCTGTGAATCACGAACACTTCGTTAACCCCATATTTCTCAACCGCCTCAGACCTGATCTCACTGAGTTGTTTGCACGCCATATTTTCGTAGACCTCGATCTCCATCTTGACCACTCTTTGCCCCTTCGCGTGGTCTCTAACTGTTCCTAGAAACGATACAATGCATCCGTTCTCAGGGTCTCTAATCTTTTCTATCATCTTCTTGATATCTATGTCTTCTTTCTGAACACTGATCATTTTAGCCACCACTCACCGGCGGGAAAAACGCCACCTCATCTCTTTCAGATATCACCTGATCTAAGGATACGAAACTGCCGTTTACAGCTACTAGAACCTGATCCTTGGCCGCTATCTTGGGGTAAATTCCACGTACATGTTCACGGATTTCCTCCACAGTGATACTTTCCTCTACCTTTAAGACCTCTTCTCTTTTTCCCGTAAACTCCCTGAACTGTCCATAGTAATGTATCTTGAGCTTCATTTCTCCTCTCTCCAGAAAGGTTCCCTACGACTAACAGCCTCCATAAATGCTTCAATTAGTTCTCCTTGGGTGGAGCCGTTCCGCATTAGAGATATAAATGGTACGTGGTTATCTTCCCTCATTAAGCATGGTTTTAGTTTACCATCACTGGAAACCCTTAGCCTAGTGCAGTGTCTGCAGAAGGTGGTGTTATGCATAGGTCTAACTACCTCAACCTGTGCCCCGTTTTCAAGATGGTATATTTTTCTCCGGTGCATTTCACGTTCAACAATCTCTTTGGAGCGATCACTAAGCATCTTTTCCATGGACCCAAGATCAAAATGGTATTTATCATAATGTTCTATACCATCCTCCAGTTCTTGGAACTCTATTAACTGTAGAATTACCCTTGTCTCGCTGCTGAATTCAATGAATTTCTGGATCTCATCATGGTTTAAACCTTTCATAACTACCATGTTGATCTTCACCGGGGTTAAACCGTATCTAATCGCTTCCCTTATTCCAGCTTCAACCACTTCTTGCTTGTCTCGTCCAGTTATCTCTTTGAACTTGACTGGGTCCAAGCTATGTAAACTTATATTTACTCTGGCTAGTCCCGCTTCTTTTAGTTTACATGCTTTTTCTGATAATTTGCTGGCGTTAGTAGTCATGGAGACCTCTTCCACGTAGGGTTTGATTCGTCTTACAATCTCCACTATGTCATCTCTGATCAATGGTTCGCCTCCAGTGAGTTTAACGTATCTTATTCCTTGATCCGACGCTATCTTGATTATTTCTTCTATCTCATCGGCTGTCAGTTCTTGCCCCGAGTCGTGTTCTCCTTCATGGTGACAGAAGAAGCAGTCAAAATTACATCTCTGAGTGAGACTTATTCTCAAGCTCTTTACGGGTCTTCCGTATCTATCGATTAATGGTTGATTCAGGGTTTTCGCCTCCTTATTCTGGTGTATTGCGGTAAAAAACTGTTATGCATGACGGGACATGTCGGGGTACACATTTACCTGCACCAGAATTACGTTTCGCATAAATATACATATCGATGAGGCGATCCATTATCCCTGAACTAAAAATTGTCCTTACATTAGAACTGGATTGTTTAATAGCAACGCTTTCTCCCCAATATAAAATGAGTAGTGCAGTTAAGGTAACAGTTTTCCCTCGGTTGAACGCTGATATCTGCGGTACTGGTTGTGGAGTTTCCTGTGCTTCATGCACTAGTTGTGATCAGAACTGTGGTTTCCTTGACTCTGAACAAGAATTGATGGATGATCTCTATTTTCTATTGGAGGAAATATGTTACTGTACCTGTGATAAGAAGTATAGTTTAAAGTTTATTGA